>JBMOHW010000122.1:0-6825 GCA_049317665.1 Terrimicrobiaceae bacterium
CTTAACGAATCGTCGGGACACGTGCAATCCGGAAAAGTTGGACGCCAACGTTCCCTCAGGCCTCAAAGCAACTCACCCTGCGCGGACTTCGGGACAACAAGGCCGAGCTTGCGGTAGGCCTTTGGCATCGCGACGCGACCCTGCGGCGTCCGCTTCAAGAACCCCTGCATGATGAGGTAGGGCTCATGAACTTCCTCGATCGTTCCGGCTTCCTCGCCAACCGCCACGGCGAGGCTGCTCACACCGACCGGCCCTCCGTCAAAGAGCCCGATGACGGCCTCAAGAATGCGCTTGTCCATCTCATCGAATCCCTCCTCGTCGATCTCGAGCATGGCCAGAGCCTGCGAGGCAACGTCGGCATTCATTTTCCCGTTGGCTCGCACTTGGGCGAAGTCGCGAACCCAGCGGAGGAGGTTATTGGCCACACGGGGCGTTCCACGTGAGCGGCGGGCGACCTCCATGGCCCCGGCGTCGTCGATCTCCGCACCAATCAAGCCCGCACTCCTCGAAACGATGCTGGCCAGATTCTCCGTCGGATAATAATCGAGTCGGCACGCCATGCCGAATCGTGAGCGCAACGGCTCACTGATCATTCCCGCGCGGGTTGTGGCACCGATCATCGTGAATCGGGCCAAATTGAGCCGCACACTCCGTGCGTTCGGACCCTGGTCGATGACGATGTCGAGTTTGAAGTCCTCCATCGCAGGGTAAAGATACTCCTCAATCGCGGGCTGGAGCCGGTGGATTTCGTCAATGAATAAAACCCCTCCCCGCTCGATGTTTGTGAGGAGCCCGGCCAGATCGCCGGCTTTCTCGATCATCGGACCGCTCGTCGTGCGCACCTCGGCATCCATCGCATGGCCGATAATGTAAGCCAGCGTCGTCTTTCCCAATCCCGGCGGACCGCTGAGCAGGATGTGTTGAAGCGTGTCTCCCCGTTGCTTTGCGGCCTCGACCATCAGGCGCAGGCGTTCCACCGTTTTATCCTGTCCGCAAAACTCCTCGAACAACGGCGGCCTCAAGGAAACCTCGAACTCCGCGTCGATGGCGTCTCCCTCACTGATCTTCGGATCCGGTTTGCTCATGCCAAACTCTGAGCGTGAACTCAGTTGCCGCCCGGCGCAAGGTCGGAAAAGCCGCAGCCTTCCCGTAATCATTGCGACGCCGGCAAGATCGGTGTAGAAGCTCCCCCATGCCCGCGCTGCCCCCCCGAAGACGACTTCGCGATTCCTAACCAAGCCGATGCCGGACGTCCCCAGATTTGAAGATGTCGTCGAGAGCCACTATCGGAATCTCTATCTCTTCGCTCTGAGCTTGGCGCAAAACGAGGCGGATGCCAGCGATCTCGTCCAACAGACGTTCTCTATTTACGCCCGCAAGGGCCATCAACTGCGCGATGGATCCAAGGTGAAGACGTGGCTCTTCACGACCTTGCGGCGGGAGTTTTTTGCGATTCGGCGTAGCGCCGAACGGTTCAGTGACGAGCCGCCGGATGAGGCCACCACCCCGGATCTATCGGAGGAACGGCTTTCGGTCCTCGACGGGGAATCCGTCCTGAGCGCCCTCGCTCAACTTCCAATGGAATATCGCGAGCCGCTCACCCTCTTCTATTTGGAAGATCACTCGTATCACCAAATCGCTGAGATCCTCGACATCCCGATGGGAACGGTCATGTCGCGGCTCTCCCGCGGGAAGGCCAAGCTACGCGTCCTTCTTCAAACATGATCGAACCTCGCAACAACTTCGACGCCACGGACACCGTCTTGGCAACGCGCTTGAAAGAAGTGCTCCCGCCAGCAGGGCTCCGCCGCGACTTGATGACGCTCGCCCCGAGGAAAAATTCGTCGCCGGTCTGGTGGATCGCCCTTGCATCGGCAGGGTTTGCCGTCGCCATGCTGCTTCTCGCGCTGCCAGGCCCGTCCCTCGACAGGGCGCGCGCGGACTTGACCCGGTTCCTCGAAACGGATTTTCAACTATCCGTCGGAGCAAAGCCCCTGCGGGATCTTCAAGCTTGGCTGGAATCTCAGGACGTTCCGCCCGGTCGGGATCTGCCAGACGCCCTCGCGGCCCGACTCCCCGAAGGCTGCCGGGTTGTCGATTGGGACGGGCACCGCGCCTCGCTGATTTGCTTCCCGACGGAACACGCCGGCGTCGTCCATCTCGTGATCTTTGAGCGCGGAACGTTTCGCCGCCTCTCCTCGAGCCCACAGATCGTCCGCGAAGGCCGTTGGAGTGTCGCAACATGGACGTCTGGAAAATCCGACTACCTTCTCTTCGGCGAATCCGACATCGAATCCTTGCGCCGCCTTTTCTGACCTCCCGTCCTTCCACCCGGGAATAATCTCATCCCCGGCCCCTCTTCCATCCGATCCCGAGAAGCAATTTTTTGACACCTTCCAAATGATGAACAAGATTCCCAATATGGTTCGAGACAACGGCGACTTCACGAAGGCGACTCTCACGGCGTTTCTCCTGACAACCACCGCCTTGCTCGCCCAAACACCCTCTGACCAAGACCTCCGCATGAAACTCACACCGATCCAATACCAAGTGACCAAACAAGACGGCACCGAGCCGCCCTTCCGTAACGAATACTGGGATAATCATCGCGACGGAATCTACGTCTGCGTGATCTCCGGCGAGCCACTATTCAGCTCGCGCGATAAATTTGATTCCGGCACAGGATGGCCCAGCTTTACCAAGCCTCTCACGCCCTCATCCGTTCTCGAAAAATCGGATAACGCCCACGGCATGGTCCGCACCGAAGTTCGCTCGGTCAAAGGCGAAAGCCACCTCGGCCACGTCTTTCCCGACGGCCCCGCGCCCACCGGACTCCGCTATTGCATGAACTCCGCCTCACTCCGCTTCGTTCCCGTCGAGGACCTCGAGAAAGAAAATCTCGGAAAATTCAAAGAACTCTTCACCGAGCCGGCTTCGAAGCAGCCGTAGACTCTCCTAGCGGCGCCTTTGGAAAGGCTGCAGCCGCTCTCGGCACTGCACTCAGATTCGTTTGAATTCTTGATCCAGCGATTGGGAAGAATTGACAGGATTAACAAGATTTACAGGATTAATTCATCCCGATTTGCGATGGATAACGAGTATTCGCAACTCACTTTCCGGAAATCCTGTAAATCTTGTTAATCCTGTCCAAAACCTCGCTCGAGATTACCTTCCAAAGTTTGAACCAATGATCTTCCGCCGGGCGCAACCGAACTTCCACTACCGGGCTCTCCGGCTCGTGAGCGAGGGTGGCAAGTGGGAGGTGGGATTATCTCCTTACCTCTACGGATGCCGACTCAGGATCGGTTTGGTCGGCCGTCCACCCTCGGTTTTGGATGTCTGTCTCGGACGCGACCCCGAGGCCTGGACTCCCGCTCTTCTCGCCATCCTTGAAACACTCGAACCGCTCCGGGAAGCCTCCACCGCAACCGAGATCGACGCCGCTTTCCCCTGGGCCGGAACTCGCCCGGAAGCACGGGACATCCGGAAACTCACCCCGCGTCAAAGGACTTAAACTTTTTACCGGGAGGGCGAGGCTCCGCCCGAGCCGATCAATGGGCTTACACAGAGGTTCGCCCTCCCGAGTCAACGGGAACAGAATTAGCTCTGCCGACGACGACGAAAAATAACCATCGTCGTCAATCCCGCCGTCAACAAGAGCCACGTCGAAGGTTCGGGGACGGCAGTGAGAACTCCTGTCGATGAGGCATAACTCCAATCCAATCCCCCGATACTGCCAGTCCATAGGCCGGGAGTTGATTGTGTTAAACCACCAGCATAACTGTCAGATAGCTGGACACTTGAGAGAGTTCCGGATGGCGTTTGGTTTATGAAATCCCAACTTCCGGCTCCAACTGCCGAAGTAAAACTGAAAGTCAGAGCCCCTGACAATTGGACAGAACCGGTGCCAGCAATTTTTCCGAACGTGGAAAGTGACGAAATGCCAAATGATGTTCCGCCTTGGAGAATAAGACTGCCGACACTCGATGCGACAGAGAGAGTGTTGGTTTGAACGCTTAAACTCTTCTCCATCGTCAGTCCAAGAGCTCCTGCACTGAACGTGCTGTTGGAGCTGAGAACTGTGGCGGCGGCGTGTTCAATAGCTAACGAGCTGCTGTTTGTAAGTCCCGAAGCGCCAATTGTTAGGCTTACTCCGGGACCCGTCACTAAAAATCTGCTAAAGCTCAAATCCGATCCGTACACCAAGCCCATAGCCACTGAATCCGCCCCAATAATGATATCATCAGTATCGCCCGCCGGGAAAACTAGATTTGCGACCGTCGTCGAACTAGGTGCACCAGCCGACCAGTTCAAAGCTTCACTCCAATCTGTGGCGTCAACGCCAAGACCCGTCCAGTTCGTCTGAGCAGTTCCTGATTTTGAAAAAAGGAGCCCGACGAAGACTGCTAGTAGAATCGCCTTGTTTCGCATATTCATAATTTTTAAGGGGAGTGTGGAGATCAAAGATTGTACGGAAGAGGGAGGGGATAAAGAAGCTGCGCACCACTGAGAGTGGACGTGGTTGAAACGCCTATGGAAGAGCCTGCAGGAATAACCACTGAATTCTGAGAGGCAGCGTTTCCGTTAATGTACCAGTTATTGTCGGGCTTCTTGTAGTAGGTTGTGAAGCGCAAGGTGTTCGGGTTGAATATCGAAATCAGATCAGCCGATGACGATCTGTTGTGTTTCACCCAATTCGCGCCGAAATCCAGCTGGGCGAGAGTTATATCCACCGGAAATGTGGTTCCAAACCTATCTGATCGCCGGGGTTCGAACTTAAACACTGGCGCAACGTCTGGCACATTACCAGTTATGGTCAAAACCCTTGTAACGCCACCTGCAGCGACAGTTGAAATTCCAATCCCTTGTCCCGGCGTTAAAACAAAGTTGTTTTGGCTTACCGTTGATCCTGACCTCGTCCATCGGTTTACTCCTGGACTTGTGTTGAAGTAAAAAATGTCCGTCTTTCCTGAAACAGGATTTAAGACACTTATGTTGTCGGCCGAGGACAATCGCGTCGCCCCAACGAGGGGGGCAATTTCCGAAACTGTGCTCCCAAAAAGCGATCCAATTGTGTCTCCGACGGTAATTTGAAACCTATCTCCCCCGACAGCGGCTTTCCCAGAGACTGTCAAGGGAACGTCCAAACCACCAATATCATCCGTGTCGACGGTGATCGACGAGGGTGTGTTTGAGACAATTCTCAAGAATCGCCCCGCATGCAAACCTGATTTGAGCTGAACGAAGTGCGGCGTTGCTCCGCCGAATTGAATATCAGACCAAGGACTACCCGCGACGGTAATTGAGTTGGCCGTCAAAGAGCTGATGACCCCCGAGTAAACAGCATCGCCGACCATAGGGATCGAGATCAGCATCGATTTTGATGGCGGCAGACTAATCGTCATCACCCCGACAGGTGTCGTAGTGGCGTTTTGCGCGAGGGCGGAGTTCGCGATCAGGGCCGCTGCGAAAGAAACTGCGAAGAGCTTTTTCATCGAGGTATCAAATCTTTCTTGGGGGGTTATTTGTCAGGATCGGTGACGACCTAGAGTTTGTCGAGCACTTTTTCGAGCAGGCCCGGGAGGGCGAGGCTCTGACCGAGCCGTGGAATAAGTGGGCTCACACGGAGGTTCGCCCTCCCGACACGGAGGTTCACTCCCCGCGCGAAGGGTGATTGCGGGATTCGATGTCTGGATTTGATTGCGGTATCGGTCGACGCCCGCTAGGGATACGAGACTCGATGCCACCGACACCATTTCAAAAAAAGCTCTGCTGGGCCGCGCTGACCGCGCTGGCGGCGGTCACGATCGGGGCGGTTATTACGTTGGCGGGGACTCTGGTCGTGCAGACAATCTCGTATCTTCAACCGGTGCTGATCCCAATTGCGATCTCGGCGATCCTGGCATTCCTGCTCGAGCCGGTCGTCAGGTTTCTGATCCGGTTGCGGCTCTCCCGACTTTTGAGCATCCTGATTGTGTATCTCGCAGTGACGCTTGTCTTTGCGGGAATCCTCATCTGGGTCCTTCCGCCCGCATTCCAACAGGGAAACTCGTTTGTCCGCAACTTCGGCACGTATTCGGCGAAGGTCCAGGCGTTTGCAAATTCCTCGATTGACGGACTCCAGAAGCTGACGGAGACCCCGCTTTTCCACAGCCCGGCAGAGGGCGAGGATCCGGCTTCCGATCAGTTTACCAAGTGGGGGCGCTCGGCGATCAGCGACGGGGCGACGTGGCTCCAGCAAAAGGTGCCGGATGTCGCGGTCGAGACCGGGAAATTCCTCCAGCGGAGCATTGGGGGGTTCCTGGGCGTGTTTGGATTTCTTTTGAGCATGATCCTGGTGCCGATCTTCCTGTTCTTTTTCCTGAAGGAGGGCCCGGCGATCACGGAAAACTGGAGCCGGTATCTGCCATTGCGCGCCTCACCCCTGAAGAGCGAAATCGTCTCGCTGGTCGGGGAGATCAACTCGTATCTGATCAGCTTTTTCCGAGGCCAGTTGATGGTCAGCATCATCGAGGGAATTCTGATCACGATTGCCCTGCTGGTGATGGGGTTGGATTTCGCTCTGCTGATCGGCCTGATGGTGGCGATTCTGGGAATCGTGCCCTACGCCGGATCGATCCTGAGCTGCGGCGTGGCGATCCTCATTGCCTTGGCACAATTCGGGCCATGGGGCCATCCACTCGCGGTCATCGTTATTTTCATCATCTCGAACAACCTGACCGGCTTCTACATTTCGCCAAAGATCGTCGGCGAATCCGTCGGTCTGCATCCGCTCACGGTGATCACCTCGGTGCTCGCCTGGAGCCTCGTCCTCGGCGGCCTGCT
>JBMOHW010000123.1:0-6798 GCA_049317665.1 Terrimicrobiaceae bacterium
AATGAGGTCGAAAAGGGGGCGGCGATAGATTTGTTCGAGTTTTTCCAGTGTCACAGCGTCTTCGTTCTACCGCTCCCGGCGCCCGGAGTCAACGCGTGGAACGCGGAAACGTTGCGACCATCGAACGAAAGGTCAGATTGATCCGCGGTTCGTTGACCTTCTTGGATTTCGGCAGGGCGTGAAGCCAGTGAGACTGTGTGGCGTCTTTCATCACAAGCAGGCTGCCGGACTCGAGCGGGATCGAAATGCGCAGGGGACGGCTCTTGTGTTTGAATCGGAACTCACGTTCGGCACCGAGGCTGATCGAGGCGATCGAGGAGTTTGGGACGACGGATTTCTCGTCATCACTGTGCCACGACATTCCCTCATTTCCGTCGTGATACAGATTCAGCAGGCAGGCGTTGTAGCTGGTTTGTGTGAGATCCTCGACCAAACCCTTCAACGCGATGAGTTCGGGTGTCCAACCGAGCGCTTGTTTCGTCGTGCCAGAATACGTGTAAGACAACGGAGCGTCGGCATACCAAGCGACTTTTCGTGCCGTGACGATGCGTTTTCCGAAGAGGAATACCTCGTCGTTTCTCCAGGCGATTTGGCGGAGGAGACTTTGAAAACACTGTGCTGCCTCCGAAGGACCGAGAACCGGGCCAAAATAATTCACCGTTCCATCGCAGGGAAGCAGGTTCTGATCCGGGCTATTTCCGAAGAGTTCCATGACGACCAAAGGTTACGCCGAGAGGAGCAGTTGACAACCTTGCCTTGCCGCCGACAACGCTGCTGAAGGAAATTGTTCGTTTTCCACCGGTGCATCGGTTATCTGCGACGGCAACATGAAGCGTTATATTCTCCCGGTGGTTCAGGCCTTGGTGACGTTCGGTCTGTTGTGGTGGATTTTCAGGGATCCCAAGAAGAACGATTTGATGCTCGGAGCGCTGAGGGAAGCTAATGTCTTGTGGCTTGTGCCGGGTCTGATCGGCGTAGGAATTGCGATCCTCCTCCAGACCCAGCGATGGGTGATGTTGCTCGCGGTCCAGGATATTCGCATGGGGTTCTGGCGGGCCTGGCGTCTCGTGATGATCGGGGCGTTCTTCAACCTCTTTCTTCTCGGTGCCACGGGCGGAGATGTGGCAAAGATTTTTTACGCGATGCGCGAGACAGCCACAAAAAAGAGCGCGGCGTTTCTCAGTGTGCTCGTGGACCGGATCATCGGGCTCCTGGCCTTGATCGTGGTGACGGCCGTGATCTGCGCGATCAGCTTCCGCGAGTTGATGGCGCATCCGGTGACGGTCACGCTGATGGGTTCACTCACGGTGATTTTGGGTGGGTCGCTTGGCTTGGTCGTGGCGGGATTTCTCGTCGATCGTTTGCAGCTCGCCCACAAGCTACCAACATGGCTGCCGCTCCACGCGAAGATCGTCGAGATGGCATCCGCGTTCTCGGTCTACGCTCGGGACGGTCGCACACTTGCGGCGACATTTGCGATTTCGCTTCCCGCTCACTTGTTGATTTTTTCCAGCTTCTATTTTGCAGCGAGGGCATTCACCGACCAGTTGAGCCTGATGAACGTTTACACCGTGATGCCCGTGATCAACACGATCACAGCACTGCCCATCAGCCTTTCGGGGGTCGGCGTGAGGGAGCAATTGTTCCAGCAGATGTTTGGAACGCTTTTTGGCACACCGGAGAATATCGCCGTCCTGGTTTCTTTGGCCGGGTTTTTCCTCACCATCTTCTGGGGTCTTCTCGGCGGCTTAGTTTACATGGTCTATCGGCCTACCGGCGTCCATATTCGCGACATGGAGCAGCAGGTCGAAGCCCTCGAAAGGGATATCGAAAAGGAGGCCTAAGATGCCGACCCGGAACCGGCCAAAAATCATCGCGAACTTCGCGCTGACGGTCGATGGAAAGATCAGCACCCGGAGCGGCACACCTTCGCTCTTCACCTCCCCGAACGACAAAGCCCGCCTCCAGGAAATCCGGGCTGGAGCGGACGCCATTCTTGCGGGAAGGGGCACCGTTGCAGCGGACTCGATGAGCATGGGACTGTCCCGGCAGGATTTGCGTTACCAACGGGTGGCTTCGGGAAAAAGCCCGGCTCCCCTGCGGGTGATTTTTTCGAATCGCGGCAAGTTCGATCCCGGATGGAAGGTGTTCCAGAACAGGCAGTCTCCGCTGATTATCTTCTCAACCACGCGGATGTCACCTTCGATGCGACAGGTCCTTGCGCCGCTCTGCGATCTCTACCTTTTTTCTTCGGCGACCGTTCCCGTTTCCGAAGCCTTGCGGACACTTTACACCGACTACGGTATTCGTCGGCTTGTCTGCGAAGGCGGTGCCATGCTTTTTCGCAGCCTGGCTGAAGCTGACCTGGTCGACGAGATCTACGCGACGCTTGCGCCGGTGATTTTTGGTGGTCGGAATGCTCCGACGATGACCGGCCTTCCCGGCCCGTTCTTTACTTCGCCCCGCGCCTTCCGCGTCGTTTCCCATCAGTCGGTGGGCGACGAGTGCTTCCTGCACTTCCGCCGCCGGAGAGGAGCCCGGGGTTAAGTTCCGCCGCAACGAGCAGGCCTCGGAGCGTCAGCGTGGGATCCACATCGGTGAAGAGGGGGACACCCGCCGCAATCAAACTCGCATCGCCTCCGGTCGCGATCACCCGGGGGCGCTTCCCCCCAAATGCCTCGTGCGTGATTTGCTGAAGGATCTCGCGAACGAGGCCCCGATACCCGTGGACGGCGCCGGAGATCATTGCCTCGCGGGTCGAGCGTCCAACAACCCCGCGAGGCTCACGCAGGGTGATCAACGGCAGGAGGGCTGTGCGGTCGTGGAGATACTCGGTCATGGCATTTAGCCCCGGCGCAATGACTCCACCGATGTAGTTTCCGCTCTGGGAGATGATATCGAAGGTCACTGCTGTTCCGAAGTCAACGACTACGGCTGGCGCGCCATAATGGGCGACACAGCCGGCGGCATTCGCCAGGCGATCCGCTCCGATTCCACTTGGAGACGGATAATCGATTCCCACACCAAGCTCAATATCCGGCCCAATCCAACAAATCGGCCACTGATACGCGCCTTCAATCTCACGATTTTTATCGGGGACGACGGATGCGGCAATCGCACCGTGCAACTTTGCACTTCCGATCACGGCAACAACATCACGGGCTTTTAACTTCTTGGTCGGAAGGCGATGAATGCGGCCGATCTTGCCGCCACGGGCGATGGCGATCTTCGTGAACGTGTTACTAATGTCAACGAGGAGGAAATCCGACATGACGGCACGATTCCCGGTTCCGGGCGGGAGGTCAAGAGGACTGCCGTCGCTCCCGAAAAACTCCCGTCTGCTTTTCGGGCTCCGCATGTTTCTCCCGATGTCTGATCCCCTTTCGCCAAAGGCGGAACGCCTCCCAATGGATCAGGCCGATGACTTTCAACGTCACCAACGGATACTTTGCACTGAAGGCTCCGAGTTGCCACGTCGTCAAATCACACCGGACACCTGTCAGCGCGCTGATCAAAGTTTTTTCGGATCCGCGGTAGTCGTCTATCAGAATCCTCAAGCGATCCCCCGGCCGATCAAATCGAAAGTCGAAAGCCAGATCGAGGTCCGAAAAGGGTGAGACGTAAAAATTCTTCGTTGTTCGTGCGTGGAAACCCGCTCCCTCAGGCCGGCTTGGAACAAGGAATGGCTTCAGCTCACCGAACGTGTTTCCCACCTGGATCACCGACACCAACGGCTCGCCCGCCTCGTCGTCGCAGAAGAAAATCGAGATCGGGTTAAACGTGTATCCGAGAAAGCGCGGGAGGGTGAGCAGCCGCACGCGACCCACCTTGCCCGCGAAGCCGTTGCACTCCAGAAAAAGCTCCACATTGGCCCTGAGCCCAGACCCACAAAGTTGAAAATAATCCGTGTCGCGAAGCGAGTAGAGATTCGGCTCGTTTTGGGAGAAAATTGGAACGTCTCTGGTCAACTGCGGGATCTCATCCAGATCGATCAGGAACATGAAAATCCTGTAAGTAAACTCATGCTCTTTCGGCAGGAGACGCTTGTGAAAGACCGAGCACTCGTAAAGGCAGGAGTTCATGCCGCAAGGATCGGGCGGAGAACATTGGCAAGGTCCACCGCCGAGCCGTAGGCATCCTCATGGAAGCCATGACGGAAATAGCTTCCGCAAAAAAAGATCCGCTGACCGGGCGACCGGGTGTTCAGCGTGGGCAGCGAGGCCTGCGCGTTCATGGCTTCGAGCGTAAAGACGGGGTGCTCGTAGTCGGCCTGATACAGGATGCGATCCTCCGCGATCGTTCCGTTGATGGAGACAAAGTAGTCGCGCCTTTTCGAGACTCCTTGGAGCGCATTCATCCAGTAGTGGGTCGTCGCTACAGGCGACTTGCCCTCAACCCGATAATTCCATGCCGCCCACGCCCGGCGACGATCCGGCATGACCCGTGCATCCGTGTGGAGCGTCGCCACATTTCGCTGATAACCGAAGGCACCGAGCAACCGCCTCTGGTCCGCATCCGGCGCGGCGAGCATCTTGAGCGCCTCGTCTGCGTGGGCCGCAATGATGACGCGGTCAAAGTCTTTCGTCTCGCCGCCCTCGATCGTAATCGCGACCGAGCTCGGCGCCTCAGCGACGGAAACAACCCTTGCCGGTAATCTCACCGGCCCAACCGCCGCAATGATTTTGTCAACGTAGGTCTTCGCACCGCCTTCAACCGTGAACCAAGGATGATGAGTGGTGATCCCGAGAAACCCATGATTTTCAAAAAAACGGATCAGGCTCAACGCCGGGAAATCCAGCACACGCCCAGGCTCGGTGGACCAGACAGCGGAGCTCATCGGCACGAGATAGAGGTCCAGAAAATCCCTCCCCAGACGATGGCGATCCGCAAACTCCCGCAGCGTCAACTGCGCCGTCGAAGGGTCGTTCAGAGCGGCCCGGGCCAAACGGAAAAACCGCAGGATTTGAAAAAGCAACGCGTAAAATCGCGGGCGAACGATATTCCGCCGCTGGGCAAAAACCTTTGAGAGTCCCATCCCATTGAACTCGATCCCCAGCGGTTGATGGCAGACGCTGAATGACATTTCGGACGGTTTCGTGCGCACTCCCAGTTCCTCGAAGAGTCGGACGAGGTTCGGATAGGTGGCGTGATTGAAGACAATAAATCCCGTGTCGATTCGGACAGGCACGCCGTCCTCGTCGACGGTCACGGTATTCGAGTGCCCACCGGGCCGCGCCTGTTTCTCGATCAGCGTGATATCAGCGAGATCGCGGAGCTGCCACGCGGAACCGAGTCCGGCGACCCCGGTGCCGATGATGGCGACGCGTTCCTTCACCGCGCGACGCGCGCCTGCCCCAATGCTTTTTCCGGCACTGTCTTGATATCCCATACAATGCCAAGCAGACCCATCGTCCGGATGACATAGTAGGAGATGTCGATTTCCCACCAGTAGAACCCCTGCCGGGCGGAGGCCTGATAGTGGTGGTGGTTGTTGTGCCAGCCTTCCCCGAGCGTCAACAGAGCAAGGACCAAGCTATTCCGACTCTCATCATCGGTCACAAACCTCTTCGTTCCGAGCGTGTGCGCAAACGAATTCACCGAGCAGGTGGCATGAAAGAGAATGGTCGTGCTGATAAAAAATCCCCAAACCACCATCTGCCAACCGTTCGTCCCGAGGCCCGGTGCAAAGGCCTCGAGCGCTGCCCCAAATCCAAACATCACCGCGATCAAGAGGAGAGGACCGATCAGGTCGAAGCGGTTCAAAAAGACCAGCTCGGGAAATTTTGTGAGATCCCGGACCAATTTGTAATCGGTGGGAAAATTCCGGCTGCTCGTCAGCCACCCAATGTGCGACCAGAGAAACCCTTTGCAAACCGGCGAGTGGGCATCGACGTGTTCATCCGAGTGGGCGTGATGGTGCCGGTGGACGGACGCCCACCAGAGTGGCCCACGCTGAACGGCGGTGAGTCCAATTAACGCAAAGACAAACTGCGCCGGGCGCGAGGTGTGGTAGGCGCGATGGCAAAAATACCGGTGATAGAACCCGGTGACGGCAAACATCCGAACGAGATAGAGGACCGCCGCCGTGATGACCGCCGCCCAGCTCCATCCGGTCCAGATCACCCCAAGGCATCCGATATGAAGAATGATGAACGGGACGCTACGGGAAAACTCGAACTTCTCGGGTTTTTCCCGGACGGACTCCGCCCCCTCCGGAAAATAGTCGGAGTCGATGGCCTGAATAAACGGCGTCAGAATTCGGGGCAGACTCATAAGTTATTCTCCCGGAACACCAAGGACCGCCAAAAGACGGTTGAGGTCATCATCGCCATAATACTCGATATGAATCGTGCCCTTCTTTTCACTGTGCGATATTACGACACGAGTTGCAAGTTGGTGCGTCAATAAATTCTGCACTCTCATGATCGCCGGCGCGAGTTCGGGATCCGTCCGGACGCCGCTTGATCGCTTGGGCGGTGTCCGTCCCATCTTCGCGAGATGTTGAGCCGCGAGTTTTTCCGCAACCCGGACCGAGGCTCCCGATTGGAGGATCTGGTCGGCGAGCCACTTCTGCTCCTCGTGAGATTTGAGCGAAAGGAGGACCTTCGCATGACCGACCGAGATACGGGAGTGTTTGAGTAACGATTGCACATCGGGCGCGAGATCGAGCAGGCGCATCGCATTGGCTACAGACGCCCGGCTTTTCCCGACGCGCTTCGAAATATCCTCCTGCGTGAGTCCAAAGTCCCGGGAAAGCCGCTCGTAGGCTGTTGCTTCTTCGATCGGATTGAGGTCCTC
>JBMOHW010000124.1:0-6790 GCA_049317665.1 Terrimicrobiaceae bacterium
AGACTTGACCACCAATCAAATTGACTGGTTTTAGTCCATACGGAGCGTCTACGGTTGGATAAGCCATAATAAACTCCTAAATTAAAATTAACCTTTACCAAAGGTCGTCGTAGACTTGCTCTCTTTAAAGAGCGGCATCCTTGGGTCACTTTGGCGCATAAGACTACTGTCTACAGCTTCCATCTGATTTTCTGCTTGCTTTTGGTAATGTGAATTACGTTGAGCAACAAACTCTTCTGGAGTCTTGCAAAGCAATAACCCGCCAATCTCAATATTGTCCTTAAAGCGACTATTGGGATCAACTAGCAGTTGAAACTTGGGTTGTTCTTCAATTGCTACAGGTTCCCAGCCTTCTCTTAGTTTCCCAGAGAGATTGCGGGGATCCGCCTGATTCAGCGTTGAAGTACGAATCCATCTATACGCATACCCAGCCTGTTTGTCAGGTTCAGGGAGCAATTCTGCTGGCGCCCACTGCTTGGGACGTTCGCTTGTTGCACGGGTATCTAGTTCGCGAGCAAGTTTATTTGTAGTCATGTTAAGCCTCCAGTTTTTGCATCTCACGAGCATATTGCTCAGGGGTCAAACCAAGTTTTTTGGCAATAGCCACTTGGCTTGCTTTTAGCACAATTCTTTTTGACGCCGTGCTGCGCGTTGCTGGTGCAACTACTGGTGCTGATCTAGCTTCAGTGCGCTGACTGGGCTTGTCGCCCCCAGCCTGCGTTTCTACTTCTACTTCATCCGAAAAATTTTCGGGAAATCGTTTGCGCATAGTTTCATCTATACGTTTAAAGTACTCTTCGGTACCAATATAACCCTTACCGAATTGTTTTTCAAGCTTTGCATGCGTACCTAGAGCCAAAGCAGTCATCTCTTCATCTGGTCCGTACCAAGAGTTTTTATCAAGCCACTTGGAAGTTAATGGATCAATTGTAGGACTACTTTGAGTCTGAATAGCTTGTTGTGGTATTTGTACATCATTTTCTTGAACCTGTAAAGAGGGTCTAAAGTTTTTAGCCTTATCTTGTTTCAAGCTAGCTTCAGTCAATTTTTGCTGAGCTTCAACGATTCGATCTGAATCCCCTGAGTCATAAGCATCACGATATACTCGCTTTGCCATTTCTAGCTCAGTTTCAGCCGCACTTTGAATGGTTGAAACATACTGTTTTTCACCCTCAGATAGCGTAGATTTAAGCCTTTGGTTCTCGTTAGCAACCTTTTGAGCAAAACGAATTGCTTCGTCTTTTTCTCTTTCCGCTGCTTCTTTAACCCGACGCTCGTCGTGCCAAGCCTTTTTCATCTGTTCAAGGCGCATTTTGACCTTATTGGAGTACTCCATAAGGTTATCTTTTTCAAGTTCTTCCTTTACACCTTCTGGTAAAGGTTTAGCTTGACGGTCTTCTGCTGGGGTATCGTCTTCAATTTCTACGGCAAATTCTTCAGCTTCTGCCTCTGTATCTAAGGGTTTACCCTTAGTTTCTTCTATTTCATCAGGAAATTTAAATTCTTCTTTTTCAAATTCAGCCATGGTTTATCTCCTAAATAAATTTGCGTTTAATGCCACGTGGGTCTTGAACTACAGCTTCCACAGAGTCATCGTTAATAATGCGGAACTCACGGTCGTGGATAACTAGACGTGTGCCTGCATTAGGACGTACCAGAACAAAATCACCTTTCTTACACCATGGACCGTTAGGGAACCTAGTTTTATCTTGGTAACAATCCGGACCCATGTCTACTACGAATAGCACAGTAGTTAGTAATTCATCATGCCTGCGAGTTTCATCTGATTTAATAATGCCGCTATCAAATGTTTCCTCGGATTCTGGTATTGCGCAAAGTATCCTATACCCTTGTGGCATAGGGAGTTGTTTGGCTCTTTCTTCTGCTTCTTTGTGCAAAATTGCACTTAAATCTACTGCTCTATCTAAATCAATGACGTTAGTCATCAGCATTCTCCAGATTTTTTGCGAGGTCTAATAAATATGACTCGGCAGTGAAAAGGCCCCGTATCTCACCACAAAGTGCGCGGTACTCCGCGTAATCCTTAGCTGCGCCACTGGAAACAGCATCAACTATTTGATCGCGCTTATCTCTGTACTGCTCAAGCAGTACCTCAAGCGTTTTGTCCATTACTCACCTTTCTTTTGCGTTCCTTTCGGTACGTTTAATTGCGCCTTTTTATGGGCGATGTCTGTGCCAATTTTTAAGCCCTCTAACTCCATCTTAGCTTCGAGTTGGGCTTTATCTTTAGCTACTTTTGCTCCAACTTGCATACCAGCAATTTCTTTCTGGGCTTCGATTCGATTCTCTTCTATACGAAGCTGGTCAGTTTTAGCTGCTGCATCCACTTGGAGTTTTTGCTGCTTAAGTTGCAGGTCTGCTTGCTTGAGTTGGAGTTCCATCTGTTGCATTTGGACCAGTGGGTCTTGCGCCGCTTGGGCGTTTTGTTGCGCTTGTGCTTCTGCAGTATTTTGCTGAAGTAGTTGTTGCGCTGCTTGGGCAGCGAGTTGCGAGATTCTGACTTCCAGATTTTCTGGAATGCCATCTTCTTCGTATTGTTTGTTATCGGGTGGAAGTTCCATGCCCATCCGCATTTCCATCTGTTTGCGATACTCATAGCCAATGTGCTCGTTAATATGAGCCATCATGGCTGCTTGTATCTGTTGCGCCATCGGATTCATACCAACTAACTGCTGGATCTTAGGATCTTGCATAGCTGCCATATGCACCGTGATATGAGCTTGGTGATCTTGGTAGAGGAAAGCCTTGACAGGTTTCATCATCAAAATGTTTTGATTCTCAGTAACAGGATCAATTGGTTTCCTGTCATCTTGAGTTGGAACAAGCTTTGCATAATTTTTGATGCCCAACACGTCTAACATCTGTCGGTGTAATAGCGGAAGATCATAGAGCTGCGGCGCTGTCTGAGCGAGTTGTAGAGCTGCTTGATACTGCACTACTTTTTGCGACATAGTAGCCGCGTTGGGGTCTGATACAGGTATGACGTTTACTTGGTCATAGTCTGATTTCTTGGCTCTACGACTTCCTTCAATTGGCTCGTAGGTATATTCTTCAGGGGTATAGTCTGCAATGATTTTCTTTAAGAGTCGGAACTCTTGCTTCATTGCATAGTGAATACGGGCTTGTACCGCACTCATTACTTTTAACGTTCGTTCTAATATCGCAAGTGTAGTTCCCACTGGCGAATTAGCCGACATGTCCGACACTTTCATATCTGCTGCGGCTGCAAAGCGACGACCTTCATCAATGATTTGATTCATTAACTGGTGCAACACCATGCTTGGCTCTTTATAAGGGAGCGGCATTAAGTTATCTTTAAGCGCCCCACTTGGTACATCTACGTCCCGGAATTCTCCTGGGGAAATCGGCGTGTCGTCACCTTTAACCCGTAAGCCCCGCGTCTTGAACCCCCCTGGAAGATTAGAAAGAGTGCCAGCATCAACAAGCTGACGAAGAATGCTAGTACCAGACTTAGCAAAAGCCCCAATGAGGTGGATAAGACCAAAGCAATAAAAACCAAAACCTGGAATATAACCGTAATGAACGAAGTGATTACGCTTGGCGTGGGTTTTGTCGTCTGGTTCCCAATTGCGTCGGATTGCAAGGACATTACTTGTACCTTTCTCAATAGTTATTACGTAAGGAAGGGCGATACCAGTAGGCTTACCTTTTTTATCTTTGTGCTCGTAACCAGGAAGATCTAAGTTGACATGCATCTCAAGTAACTTGAAGCGATCATCGGTTGTGGCTCTAAAGCCCATCTTTTCCGCAATCTTTTTCTCAACGTCGTCCATTGCATTAACGGGGTCGCCAAGGTCAATATCACGGTAAAAGCCCGCTACTTGTAACTTAACTAGTTCATTTTTAGTCTTACGCATAACATGCGTAACACGCTCAGAAGTCTCAATATTACTAGCGCCATAAGGCACCACAATGTCTTCGGCTGGAATAAATATAGATGCTTGACGCTCTAAACCTGGGTCGTAATAGACTTTCTTAAACGCATTACCAGATAAGCCCAAGCCCCAAAGCATACGCTCATGCTCAGGACGATATTCCTTCATTACATCAGTTAACTGGTAGTTCATGTCTTCTTTGACACGTTCTGCCGCATCTTTTTTCTCTGTCGTCTCTTTGCCGATGATCTCAATTTTTACTGGACCCGCTGCTGGAAACGTTTCCATCATGGTCTCAGACTGGAACTTCACCAGTGCTTCGGAGAGAAGTGGGTGATACACACCGCAAGCGCCTTCCCATGGTTCGGTGCGCTCTTCAATCTTCATCCCTAAAAGTTCTAGACCGTCAACATAGGTTTGCATCCAGTCTCTACGTGAGCTAACGTCTTCATCAAACTCACCAATTAAATCGTTTGCTAAGGCCTGAAGCTCTCGCTCGTCCATATCTTCCGCAAGGTTTGCGGAAAAGTCTTCTTCGTCTTTTTCTTCTTGCTCTAGTCGAATTGCTAAGCCATCAATACCAATCTCAACCGCTTCAGGGTCTTCAATCGTAATCTCAATAGGTTCTTGTTCCATGGCTAATTGATCCATGCCTACTGGTGCTTGATATAAACCTTTTTCAATAGCCATAATTCGCCTTATACGTTGTAGTACCCTTTTTGCCTGCGTGACCTAAATGCCATTGGCTCGTCTTCATAGTCAGAGTCTAATTGCACAAAGCCTCCACGTCTGAATCTTAACAGGGCTTGAGACATACTGTCCACTAAGTCATCATGCTCGCCGCTGGGGAAGCTTGCCACTTCTTCTATAAGTTCTTCTGCCCACTGAGTCTGAGGAACCCAGACTTTACCGCTTGCAAATATATCTGCCACCGCATTTAGACGAGCAATCTTGTCATTGCCCTTGCTTGGGGTGAACTCTTGTACTGGAATGCCCATCGCTCGAAGCTCAAATATCAACGGGGAACCCGCTGCCTTGGCTTCAACGATCATAGCGTCTGGTTCCCACTCTTTCCACTCTTCATACGCTTTCATTTTAAGTTCAGGGAACTCCATACGGCGTTTGAACGCATTAAGTAGGATGATATTAGCGCTTGGAATGCCCACCGCATTGTCCCGATAGAACACACCCCACGTCGTACAGGCTGAGTAGTCTGCCCTTTCCGACTTTAAGAACGCCGTATCCCATGATTGGATGACAAACTCACACTGCGGAGGGCTATCTTCTTCCCAAATCTGCCACCATTCACGTTTTATGATCGCCGAGACGTCAGAAGTCGGCGCTTGCATGTACTGAGCCTGCCATTTTCCTGCTGGAAGCTCGTTTTTAAGGGCTAAAAGCTCTTTTTCGGCCCAGAATTCAGGCCAAAGTAGCTGTCCATCGTCAAAAATAGCTGGAAACTCAATGACTCTCCACCCTTCGCCCTCTCTTTGGGCGTCAGCTTTGATAACTTGACCCGTTAAGTCCTTTTTAGACCACCGTGTCATCACAATAATGATCGCCCCACCCGGTTGCAGACGCTGTCTTGGACCCGATGTGTACCACTCGTACGTCTTATCGTAGATTTCAGGGTTCGTTTCAGCTATTGTGGCTTCTTGTTCCGAGTGTGGGTCATCAATAATGAGAATATCCGCGCCTTTACCAGTAACCGCTCCACCAACACCGATCGCAAAGTAATCTCCGCCTTTATTAGTCGCCCAACGACCTGCGGCTTTGCTATCTGCTTGGAGTCCAACCCCCGGAAATATTGACTTGTATATGTCTGAGTCGACCAAATTACGGACTTTTCGTCCGAAGCCCACAGCAAGCTCAGCGGTATGGCTGGTTTGAATAACTTTCTTCTGAGGATATTTACCCAAAAACCAAGCAGGAAGGAGATAACTAGCAAATTCAGATTTTGTATGCCGAGGTGGCATATTGATAATAAGTCTTTTACACGTGCCATTTGCTACCTCCTCAAATGCGGCTGCCATATCTTTATGGTGTTTGCCTTCTATGAATGTAGGCCAGACCTTCTTCACGAAGGGCATGAACCTTACCTGTGCTATCTCTTTGCTTTGTAAGATTTCTAAGAGTTCTAAGTCTTCTGCGAGCTTTAATTTTTCTTCTGCGGAAAGCAAAGGGACAATTTTGGGGATGTCTTTTAGAGAGATGGTATCAAGGAGGCTACTCATTTATTTTTTAAATTCCCCTGACTTTTTGTCTTCAGACTCGTCTACCGTTGCTTCTGCGTTTACCTCTACTGGCGTACCCATATCCACAATACCCAGGACGTCATCTAGGTTGTTTGCATTTACTGTGTTCTCTGGTGGGGTAATGTCCCTAGCATTCAATAGGCGCTTGACCCGCTCCTTGATTGCCGTCTCTAGATCAGATGAATTTTTGTAAGTCACCGTTACTTCGGATCGTTCGGTGAATAAGGCTATATCGGAGTGCTTGCCTAGGAGTTCCAAGGCTTTTAGTTCAAACCGGGGGTCCCCACAGTTGGCTAGCTCTAGTAGCTTATTGGTAAGCGCCGCACGAACATCGCTCATCTCGGCAGCGATCCGTCCGCTATATACACGCAAAAACTCCCGTGCAGCAAATGCAACGGGTGGGGATGCTAGCGCTCCTTTGTCTTGATTCTTCACGGCTTTATCTAGGAGACTTGCCGTTTTTACCGCATCTTCTGGGCTGATCTCAGGTGGCGGTCCTAGCTGGTCTAGGAGGTCTTGGGTGTTAGCTACGACTGCAAGTTCTTCGACAAAAGACGACGTCTGTACATCCGCCGTGTCATACGGAGGAGGAATGTCCTTGGTAGGCTCAATATTAAT
>JBMOHW010000125.1:0-6749 GCA_049317665.1 Terrimicrobiaceae bacterium
AGATGACCGAGGAGCTCGGGCGCGAGCCGTCCGACGAAGAGTTGGCCGAGGAGATTGGACTGTCCGCGGCGAAGGTGACGGCGCTCAAAAGTGCGGCCATCCGCCCGACATCGCTCGACCAACCGATTGGCGATGATGATTCGACGGAATTCAGCGAAATCGTGGGAGACTCCGAGGCGCAGGATCCGTTTGAAATGCTCCGCGACAAGGATCTTCGTGACGAGGTTGGCGACCTGCTCGACGTTCTCGATGAACGGGAGCGGCGCATCATTGATTCGCGTTTCGGGCTCGACGGAAAGAAGCCGAAGACTTTGGAAGAAGTTGGCGTGAAGTTTGGGGTGACCCGTGAGCGGATCCGCCAGCTTCAAAACATTGCCTTGGGCAAGCTCCGCAAGGCCCTGGGTAAGAAAGAACGTCCGCAAGGCGCTTTGGCCTGAAGTTTGTGGTTGAGGTAGGGGGCCGAATTCGCGGGAAACCGTGAGTCCGGCCTTCCGCTTTTCCTATTCCGGTGAGAAATCCCGGAGCAAAAAATCGTGTGGGAAGTTGTCAGCCCGCGACGGCCGTCTCGAGATGTGACCCGTTTCGCGCCACGTGTCCGTTGGCGCCATTGACAGCTTCGGCCGCGTCGGGCAGTCGGAAGTCGAAGACATTCTTGCGGCGGCCTGGCTCGACATAAGCCGGGTCGTCAAACGTGCCGAGCTCGCGAGCGAGCTTTTCGAAAATTTCCAGCACACGGTCGAGATCGGACTCGGTGTGTGTCGCCATATAACTTGTTCGGACGATGGCCTCTCCGTAGCGAACTGCCGGGTAGATGGCAGGCGTTGCAAAGACGCCCTCTTCGAAGAGGCGTTGGGTGAACTGGAACGCCTTCGCCTCGCTGCCGATCAGGATCGGGACGATCGGCGTCTGCGTCGTGCCGATCTTGAATCCAATGTTTTTGAACCCTTCGTGCATCTTCCTCGTGTTATGCCAGAGTTGGTCGATGCGCTCAGGCTCCTCCTGCATGATTTCGAGGGCTTTGAGCACGGCACCGGCCACGGCGGGAGCCAGGGCAGCGGTGAAGATCAAACATCGGGCGCGGTGCTTTAGATATTCAATCATCTGAGCATCGCCCGCGATAAAGCCACCCATGGATCCCAGCGACTTCGAGAACGTTCCCATCACAACATCGACTTCGTCATTTAGACCAAAGTGGTGGACAGTTCCGCGTCCGGCTTTTCCGAGAACGCCCAGCGAATGCGCTTCATCGACGTAAATCAGTGCCCCATGTTCTTTGGACGTCGCGACGAGGGGTGGAAGATCCGCGACATCGCCAGACATGCTGAAAACTCCATCCATGACGACCAACCGACCGGCGTCTTCCGGGAGGCGCTTGAGGCGGTTGGCGAGGGAGGCTGCGGAATTGTGGCGATAGGGAACGAGCTTGGCCGGGGCAAAGTTGCATCCGTCAATGATGCTGGCATGATTTTCCCGGTCGCAAAGAATGGCATCGCCTTCTTCTGTCAACGAGGCGAGAGCTCCCTGATTCGCAAAAAAGCCGGTCGAGAAGAGCACGACGGAATCACGTTCCAGAAACGCGGCCAGCGCCTCTTCGAGCTCGACGTGGAGCTTGATCGTTCCGTTGAGAAGCCGCGAACCGGTGCAGCCAGCGCCGTATCGTCGCGTGGCCTCGCAAGCTGCTTCGACGACGCGGGGATCTTGGGCGAGGCCGAGGTAGTTATTCGACCCAACCATGATCTTTTCCTGGCCGTCACAGACCACGAAATTTCCATGCGGTTCCTCGATGCAGCGGAAGTAGGGATAAAACCCCTGAGCCCGCGCATCGGAACTGTCCCGGTATTCCCGGCACTTTTTGTATAAATCTCTAGCCACTTCAGGCGTTCTCTTTCGAATTCAGAGTTGCAGGATTGTTAGGGATGTAAATTCTTTTTACATCTCCACGACTGTCTCCGGGTCATTCTACGCCAGACTCGGCGAGTTCGCTGCAATTTCTTTTTTGGCTTCCTGTGTCCGGGATGATTTCCTTGCGGAAATGAGCGCCGAACCCTGGATTGATCTGCACCGACATCTCGATGGAAACATCCGGATTTCGACGATTCTGGATCTCGCCGGGCAGAATGGGATTGCGTTGCCTGCAACGGACGAGGAGGGGCTGCGGCCATTTGTGACGGTGACGACCCCGCAACCCGGGCTTCTGGAGTTTCTCGAAAAATTTCGCTGGTCGGTCGGTGTGTTGAAAACTCCCGAGGATTGCTGGCGTGTGGCCTTTGAGAATGTGGAGGACGCCAGAAACGAGGGGCTGGGCTATGCGGAGTTGCGGTTCAGTCCCTATTTTATGGGAATGGCCCACGGAATCGCGACGGAGGCTGTCGTCGCGGCGGTGGCCGACGGCATCGCGGCGGGTATGCGGGATTTTGGGGTCGGCGTGGGGTTGATCGGGATCCTGAGTCGGACGTTCGGCCCGGCCACGTGCATGAAGGAACTTGATGCCCTGCTCGCCTCGCGCGAACGACTGGTGGCGGTTGATCTGGCGGGCGACGAAGCGGGTTTTCCGCCAGAGTTGTTTGTCGCGCATTTCGACCGGGTGCGCGAGGCCGGGCTGGGGGTCACGATTCACGCCGGCGAAGCGGCTGGACCGGAGAGCGTATGGAATGCGATCCGTCTTCTCGGGGCGACTCGGATCGGGCATGGAGTGCGGGCAGCCGAGGACCCCCGGCTACTGGACTTTCTTGGCGAGCATGGGATCGGGATCGAGTGCTGCCCGACCAGCAACGTTCAGACCAGCACGGTGCCGGGGTTCGATCTGCATCCGCTTCGGATGTTTCTCGACCGCGGTCTGCTTGCGACCATCAACACTGATGACCCGGCGATCAGTGCCATCCGGTTTGAGGATGAAATCGGCGTGGCCCGGGAACGGTGTGGATTGACGCCGGAGCAAGTCGTCGCCTGTTTGCGAAATGCGAGAAAGATGGTCTTCCCGGCGTCGGCGCGAAACGAATCACCCAATCGCCGCCAGTAGCTCTGCGGCGGCCCGATCGCTGGCTCCCTCGGGCGACAGGCCCGAGATGATCAGCTCAAAGGCGGCGTTGAGATTTTCCCGGGCTTGCGCATCGCGAAGCAATCGGAGTCCCTCCTCCGCAAGCGCTGTGGGCGTGGCGTCATCTTGAATAAATTCACGAACGACATGTGATGCCGACTTTGCCGGCAGCCGGGGATCTTTGGGCGGATTGACCCGATAGTTGTTGAGAATGTTGATGATTCCGAGCGCGTTGACATCGACCAGGCGGCGGCCGATTTCGAATGTGAGCCAAGCGATTTTGTAGACGAGGCAGTAGGGAAGGCCGAAATAAGCCGCTTCGAGCGTGGCCGTGCCCGAGCAGACAATCCCCGCTGTGGCCCGCTGCATCAAATCGTGGGCGGTGCCGGCGCGAATCGTGATACCGGCATCGCCGGCCATCCCGCGCATTTTTTCGGCATGGGCTTCCGTGGCGGCCGCCGCCTCGAATGTCGCGGAGGGAAACCCCCTTCGGATCCGGCGGGTGGCCTCGACCATGACAGGAAAAATCCTCCGCACTTCGCGTTCGCGGCTTCCGGGAAAGAGCCCGAGGAGGCCGGGCACACGTGGAATAGTGGCGCGCTCCCGCCCGAGCGCCTCCAGGAGCGGGTGTCCGACGAACACGGTGTGCAATCCGCTGGCTTCATACATAGGCGCCTCGAACGGAAAAACGCAGATCATGAGGTCGAGGATCTTCGCCATTTTGGGAATGCGTCCACGATTCCATGCCCACACTTGAGGGCTGATGTAGTAAAGGATTTTCCCGGAATAGCGCGATGCGCGCAGAGCCTTTGCGAGGCGGAGGTTGAATCCTGGATAATCGACCAAGACGACGGCATCCGGTTTTTCGCGTGCGATATCGAAAAGCATACGATCGAACTTTTCCCGAAAATATCCGTATTGCCGCAGCACGTCCCAGAGCCCGAGAACGCCGGCGCGATCCGTCCAGTTGTCAAACGGCTTGGTGGCCAGACCCTGCATCTTTGGGCCGCCCGCTCCGATAAACTCTGCCTCGGGACGCACCGCTCGAATGGCACGAAGGACCTCGGCTGCCCTGGCATCGCCACTCGTCTCTCCGGCCACGAACCAAATTCTCGGTGATCGAATGGACATCGGCGCTGGTCAGAGTCGGACGGAGGCCAGTTGGGCCAGGAGTTCTTTGTTGAGTCGAACCCCGGCGAGGAAATTTGCCAGCGGAAAATTTTCGTCTGGCGAGTGCGCCCGGCAATCCGGGGAGGCGAGGGCAACGAGTAGGGAGTCACGCCCGAGGATCTCGCGCAGCGCCGTGACGATGGGGATCGATCCCCCTTCGCGAAGCAGGGCGGGTTTTTTTCCGAAGACCGACTCCAGAGCGTGCCGCGCGGCGAGTCCGTCGGGGGAATTCGGGTCGAAAAAATACGGGTCGCCGCCGTGGCCGCGGTCGATTTTCAGACGGATGCCGGGTGGGCAATGCTTGCGAAAATGAGCTTCGGCCAAGTCGAGAATGGGATCGGGCCGTTGGTCGGGCACCAGTCGGAATGTTACCTTGAAGAATGCCGTTGCCGGGAGAACCGTCTTGCTGCCTTCGCCCTGATAGCCGCCACCGATTCCGTTGATCTCTGCCGTTGGGCGAGCGCCAATTCGCTCGAGGGCATTGAACCCCGGCTCTCCGAAAAGCTCGGCGACACCCGCCTGCTCCGCGATATCCTGATCCTTCACCGGAGCTTCTCGCGCCGCCTCGCGCTCCCCATCGGCCTGACCCCGAACCTGGTCGTAAAAACCCTCGATAAGCACGCGGCCTTCGGCGTCATGAAGGCTGGCCACGAGCCGGGCCGCAGCCGTCGCGGGATTGGCCACCGCTCCGCCGTAGACTCCCGAATGCAGGTCGTGCGATGGGCCGTGGACCGTGACCTCCATCGCGGCGATCCCTCGAAGTGCGTAGTTCAGCGTCGGGTGGCCGTCTGCCGCCATTCCGGTATCGGAAATTGCGATGACGTCGCACGCCAGCTCGTCGCGATGGGTTTTTAAAAAATCGGCCAGACTTTCGCTTCCGACTTCCTCCTCGCCTTCGATAAGAAAAATCACGTTTGTCGGCAGCGGTCCGTTGCGGAGTGCCTCCTCGACACCGATGATGTGGGCGAAAATCTGGCCCTGGTTATCGGTGGATCCTCTCGCGTAGATCCGGCCGTCACGGATCTGCGGATCGAACGGGGGCGTCGTCCAGAGCGCAAAGGGCTCGGCTGGCTGCACGTCATAGTGGCCGTAAATGAGAACGGTTCGCTTCGAGGGATCCCGGGGCGTGGCCGCGACGACCACGGGATGCCCGGACGTTTCGACGGCTCTGGCATCGAGTCCCATCGAGCGGAGTTTGGTGACGAGCCAACCAGCACAGTCTTTCATGTCTCCGGAGTGCTCGGATTGGGCGGAAACGCTCGGGAATCTCAGGAATTCCAAGAGCTCATCGACAGCCGGGTGGTTCATACTTTCAAGGTGTTAGGTCGTTCGCGTTCATTCGGTCCCGCTGGAGATGGGATTTCTTCTTGCGGCAATCCTCCTCGGATTTAGGCTCACCGAAAACCTAAAGTAAGGGACTTCCCATGTATCTGCAATCTCTGGAAATTATCGGCTTCAAGTCGTTCGCACCGAAGACGATTTTGAACTTCCACCGTGGTGTGACCGCGATCGTGGGACCGAATGGCTGCGGCAAATCGAATGTCTTGGACTCGATCCGGTGGGTGCTCGGCGAACAATCCGCCAAGGCACTTCGAGGCGGAGAAATGGCGGACGTGATTTTCAGCGGCACCGACAGCCGGCAAGCCCTCGGAATGGCGGAAGTGTCGATGACGTTCTCGGAGTGCGAGAAAGAACTCGGCGTGGAGTGGAACGAAGTCCGCATCACGCGTCGCGTCTACCGTGACGGCAAGAGTGAGTATTTTCTCAATAAAACCCCGTGCCGTCTCCGGGATATACACCAGCTTTTTATGGATACGGGCGTCGGGCGGAGCGCGTATTCGATCATGGAGCAAGGCAAGATCGATCAGATTCTGAGCAGCCGCCCGGAAGATCGACGCGCGATTTTTGAAGAGGCCGCAGGCATCACGAAGTATAAATCCCAGAAGAAGGAAGCGCTCCGCAAACTCGAATACACCGAGGCCAACCTCCTCCGCGTTCAAGACATCATCAAGGAGGTGAAGCGCCAGATCGGATCCCTCCAGCGGCAGGCGGGAAAAGCGCGGCGGTATCAGGCGATCATGCAGGATCTCCGCACCTTCGACACCCACCTCTCGCACCGGAATTATCGCGAGATGGGCGCCGAGCGCGAGGCCCTCGCCGCACAACTCAAGCACGGGGACGATGCACGAGAGATTCACGAACTGGAAATCTCCCAGCAGGAGGGAGAACTCGCCGGCCTCCGCCAGAGAATCGAAGCCCTCGATATCGAGACGGCCGCCACCCGCGACAGCCTCCAGACTCAGAAAAATCGAATCTTCTCGGCAGAAAGCCGGATCCAGACCAATAAAGAACGCTGCGCAGAGTCCGCAGCGATGATCGATCGCCACCGCGCGGACATTGCTCAGGCGGAAGAAAAAATCCTGACCCAGCAGCAACAAATCGAGCAGACGGATTCCTTGCTCGGGCAGATGATCGAGACGCTGCGATCCCACGAGGCTTCGCTCAACGAACAAACGGAGAAAATGCGCGCAGCTCGCGAAGA
>JBMOHW010000126.1:0-6694 GCA_049317665.1 Terrimicrobiaceae bacterium
TCGCAAACGGTCGCCAAACCGAATCGCCTCGACCTCGAGGTAATCGCGCACCATCTGGAGCTCTCGCGCGACCACTTGAAGCTTGCCATCGCGATTGATGAGCAACTCGCGGAGCAGGTTGCCCAGGGATGTGATCATTTTCCGGGCCTGATCGTCGTGCCGTCCAATCAGGGCGCGAACGCTGTTGAGAGCGTTGAAAAGGAAATGAGGGTTCAGCTGACTCCGGAGCGTCTTGAGCTCCGCATCGATCTCGATAGCGCTGATGCGGCTCTGGAGAGCATCGCGCTCCTCGGTGATGTCGCGGGTGACGCCAGCGACCATCGCGAGCGTGTCATCCGCTGTGCGACGAATCGGCTGCCCGTGCGAATGGACCCATATCCATCTTCCGTTCGTAGCGCGGAGCCGGTAGGTGTGATCCCATCGGCTGTCCGGGAGCGCGGCGAGCGCACCGAACGATTGCTCAAAGCCCTCGAGGTCCGCCGGGTGAACGAGTTCACGAAATGCCCGGTCGGAGACGATCTGGTCCGCCGGGAGACCGAATTTCTGGTGCCAGGTCGCGGCGCGGCAGCACCAGCCAGCAGGGCTCCATTCCCAAACACAGAGGTCTGCGGCTTCGAGCGCTAGGCTGAATTTGACGTTGAGCGAGGCCAACTCATCCCGAAAGGCCGCGAGGAGGAGGCATCCGAGGCTCGAGAAGAACGCCAGGCCGTTCAACAGGAATTGCCGGTCGTGCGAGTGGAGGATTAAAAAAATCTCCTTCGATTGGCGTTGGAAAATGACAGCCAATGCGGGAACCAGAAAAACAAACATTGCCTGAAAAAGCGTCGCCGTCCGCAGACCAAAAAGCAGGGATACGAGCACGGCCAACAAAAGCGCGGAGCCGAGCAGCAGGACGGCCGTCGGAGGATCGATCGATCGGCTTCCAAGCAACAAACCAACCAAGGCCCAGAGCAGCACCGAACAACCCAACAGCGCGTAGCGACCGGGAGTGCTGAGCGGACGGAAATCCTGCCGCCGCAGGGCAAACAGAAAAAACGGCCCAAAAACCAACGTGCCAAAGGCGTGGGCCTGCCATTTCCCAAAAATCCCAACCCCGAGTTGGGAAGTCGCCATCCGGCCATCCACGGCGAGGATGATCGCGCTCGAAATCGCGGCCACCAGCGGGCCAAGCACGCACGCTGCGGCGACGAACTTGACGAAATCCTGCAAGCCCGGGAGCGTCGTGTCGATTTTGGCCCATCGGATGATGAGCCAGTAGCCGATGACCGTTTCCAAAACATTGCCAAACGGCCCGGCCTAAATATTGAGCATGGGGTCGCCCGAAAGAAAATTGCTGGCGAGTGTGCCCAGATAGATCGCCGGGATTACGCGATCGAGTCCGTAGATCAAGGCGGCAGCGAGAGCCAGGCCGGCGGCGGGCCAGACAGGGCTGACGATGCCGGGCGAGTTTTTGTCGAACCAAGCCCCCGCTTGGGCCATCATGAAAATCGCGGTGGTGAGCCATGCAATCTGGAAAACAAACTGCGGGATTCCCACAGGCTGGCTTTCACCGGGCCGCCGGGTGCCGGGGGAAGAAAACGCGGACATACCAGATCCTATACAGTTTCCCAAGTTGCCATCAAAGCAAGATCGCGGGAAAGAATGTCAAGGATAACCTTGACGGGAGGACTTCGGAAAACCAACCTGTTCGGTTTGAGAGGGCCGAGTCCGGACTAATGACGTCGGGAGGATCGGCCGGGCAAGATACACTACAATTTCTAATCATTTGAGCTGATGTTTGACAAACTGCTGGGATTTTTTTCCAACGATATCGGGATCGACTTGGGCACTGCGAATACTCTCGTCTATGTAAAAGACCACGGGATTGTTCTCAGGGAACCGTCGGTCGTGGCCGTGCAACAGGGCACCAACCGCGTTCTCGCCGTCGGGGATGAGGCGAAGCGAATGCTCGGACGCACTCCGGGCAACATCGTCGCGATCCGTCCGCTGAAAGACGGGGTCATAGCGGACTTCGAAATCACCGAGGCGATGCTCCGGCATTTCATCAGCAAGGTTCACAACCGGAGGCGGATGGTTCGTCCGCGAGTCGTGATCGCCGTGCCGAGTGGGATCACCGAGGTCGAAAAGCGCGCCGTCAAGGACTCGGCCACCCATGCTGGAGCCCGCGAAGTTTATCTCATCGAAGAGCCAATGGCCGCCGCCATCGGCGTCGGCTTGCCCGTCCAAGACGCTGCGGGAAACATGATCATCGACATCGGAGGCGGCACGACCGAGGTCGCACTCATCTCGTTGTCGGGAATCGTCTTTAGCCGCAGCGTGCGCGTCGCGGGCGACGAGCTCGACGAGGCGATCGCCAATTACATGAAGCGCGCCTACAACCTCATGATCGGCGAGCGCACGGCCGAGGAAATCAAAATCAAGATCGGGTCGGCCTACAAGTTGGAGAAGGAAGTCTCGATGGAAGTCAAAGGCCGGGACTTGGTGGCCGGTCTGCCGAAGACCATTTCTATTTCCTCACAGGAAGTCCGCGAAGCCCTGCTTGAGCCACTCTCGACGATCGTGGATTCCGTCCGAATCACCCTCGAGCGGTGTCCGCCGGAGTTGTCGGCCGACCTCGTTGATCGCGGTCTCGTGCTGGCCGGCGGTGGTGCCCTCCTGCGCGGGCTCGACAAGCTTCTGGCGGAAGAGACCGGGCTCCCCGTCCATGTGGCGGAAGACCCGCTCAGTGCGGTGGCCGAAGGGACCGGTCGCGCCCTTTCCGAGCTGAAATTTCTTCGTGCTGTTTCCTCCGAGCGTCCCCACGCCTGAAGGCGGCTGGGCCGTCCGGGAATAGGTTTCCGCCAGCATGAAGAAGCTGAATATCGCTCTGATCCTGGCAGTGCTCGGGCTCGCCATCTACCTCTCCGTGCTGACACCGCTGGAGATGCAGGGCTTGCAGGCAAGGTTCCTCTCGCTCCTCTCGCCGTTTTTACGCACGGGCACAGCCGTGCAGGAACAAATCGGATCGGTCGGGGCGGGGCTAAAGTCCCTCGATGAACTGGAGGCGGACAATCGCAAGCTCAACGAGGAGAATCGCGCACTGCGCACGACGAATAATCTCTTGCGGGAGACCGAGGCCGAGATCAACCGTTTGCGCTTGGCCCTGGAATATCGCGAGCGCTCGATTTTCCGTCTCCTGCCTGCCCGGATCATCGGACGCGATGCCTCGACGTGGTGGAACACCGTTAAGATCAATCGAGGATTTGAAGACGGCATCGAGACCGATCAACCGGTCCTGACCGATGTCGGGTTGGTGGGAAAAACGACGACGGTCGCGAAGAACGAATCGATTGTCGTATTAATCACCGATGAAACCTGCCGGGTTGCCGCGAAGATCGAGGGAACCCGCGAACAGGGGATCCTTTCCGGGATCCGGATTCAAGATACCGCAACCGCCGGCGAGTTGCAGTTGAACTTTTTGACAAAGAATGCGGTCATCGAGGCCGGGCAGAAGGTCTATACGGCAGGCGTGAGCAACGGGGTTTTTCCTTCGGGGATTCTCATCGGAAGCGTGAGGGAATTTCGCACACGTCCGTTGGATGGTCAGGCTGTCGTTGATCCCGCTGTCGATATCGCTCTGACCGAGGACGTCTTCGTGGTGGTGGGAGCGAAATGAAAACGGCCGTCGGACTCATCGCTTTCGCCATCGGAGTCTTTCTCGCTTTTCTCCTGCAAGCGGCCTTTCCGGCGGTGCATATCATCCACGGGGCCCGGTTTGTTTTTGTTCCGCTGATCTTCTGTTATACGGCCATGGTGCTGCCATTCCCCGCGATGCTTGCTGCGGCCGTCTACGCCGGGCTGATGAGCGATCTGATGTATCTTCATGTCGTCGGCGGTCGGGTTGAAATCGCGCTGGGATGGTCTATCGTCCTCTTTGTGATTTTCGGATGTATTGCGCAGGGACTCCAGACAGGCACCCATCGGGGCCATTGGTGGCTGGTCATCCCGCTCAGCGGACTGGCGACATCGGCCTACCTCCTGTTGCAATTCGGAATGATCAGTCTGCGGCGGGAGGGTTTTGTTTTTGACGAGGCGGGCGCATGGCGGATTCTGGCTCCGGGAGTCCTCGCAGCGCTCTTCGCCCCTCTCCTGCACATGGGCGTTCAATGGGTGCTACAATTTTTCCCGAAGGAACCGCACGGGGTGCGGGCCTACTGATCCATGAAGCGCTCCCGCTCCGCACTCCGGATTCTCACCCTCGGCATCATCATGTTGGTTGCCGTGGCGGGTCTTGTTTTCCGGCTCTGGTATGTCCAGATCGCCCGGGGCGCGGAATACACGGCAAAAATGGGGAATCGTTCGCACGTAACGGTTCGGATCCCCGCCGTGCGAGGCGAGATCCTCGACCGTAATGGCGTCAAGCTGGTCGAGAACCGGGCAAGCTTTGAGGTGGATTTTTATCTTCCGGACATGGTTCGCGCGTATCGCGATTCCAAGGGCACATTGCCGCTGACGACTTACCGGGGGCGTGTCCATAACATGCCCCGGGATTTGAAGGAGGCCGACGTCGTGAAGATTGTTTCCGACGAGGTGATTCCGCGCCTCGAGGAACTCGGCCTCGCCCAAGACTACAACTCGACCGCGCTCCAGGTCCACTATCGGAACAATCGCGAAGTGCCGTATAGCTACCGGCAGGATTTGAATTTTGAACAGATGGCGGTTTTCTCCGAGAAGAATCTTGGTCTGCCCGGAGTGAATGTGACGGTGAAGCCGGTTCGCTGGTATGTCTACGGCTCGATGGCCGCGCATCTCCTCGGCTACGTTGGAATGCCGAACGATCTCGACAAGTTGCCGGATATTCGGAATTTCAACTTCTACGAGCCGGACATGGAGGGCAAGGCCCAGATCGAGCTCTTCCTCAACGAGACCTTGAAAGGTCATGCCGGCGTCCGGGTCATGCAGCGGAATGTGAAGGGTATTATCGAGGGAGAGGTGAAACGCACCGAACCGGTGCAGGGGAGCAATGTTTTTCTGACGATCGATGCTCGCATTCAATTCATAACCGAGCAGGCCTTGCGCGCTGTTGGACGCGGTGCGGCGGTTGTGGTGAACCCAAAAACCGGGGATATTCTGGCGATGGCTTCTGTGCCATCTTACGACCCGAACGTTTTTATTCCCTCCATCGGAGCAAAGGAATGGACGGAACTCACAAAGGATGAAACCAACCCGCTGCTCAATCGCGCCATTAGCGCTTACGCCCCAGGGTCGACCTACAAGATCCCGATCGCTGTCGCCGGCCTCCGGGCTGGAATCGAGAACCGCACGTTTAACTGCTCGGGCGGCGTCCAATACGGCGACAAGTTCATGCGCTGCTGGATCGCCGACAAGAATGGCGCCCACGGGACAATCGGTCTGTCCGATTCCATCAAGGTCTCGTGCAACGCGTTCTTTTATCAATTCGGAAACGCAGCGGGAATTGATCAGATTGTCGCCGTGGGCAACATGCTCGGGCTGGGTCAAAAGTCCGGCCTGCCGCTCTCCGGCGAAGCTCCGGGGGTTCTTCCCGGGCCCGAGTGGCTGGCGATGACGAATCCCAAAGCGCGTTGGACATCCGGGCTCACCGCCAATACCGCGATCGGTCAGGGCGATGTCCTTGCCTCGCCACTCCAAATGGCGATGGTCGTCTCGGCTGTGGCGAATGGCGGTAACGTTTTCTATCCCCGCCTGATCGACCGGATTGTCGCCCAAGACGGAAAAGTCGAAGCTCAGGAGCCGTCCCGCCTCCGGGCCAACCTGCTCACCGATGCCGGACTCACGGACGAGCAACTCGAGAAGGTGCGACGGGGAATGTGGAAAGTTGTCAACGAAGGCGGCGGGACAGCCGGTCGCGCCAGAATCAAGGGCGTCGAGGTTGCCGGCAAAACCGGCACCGCGCAGTTCTGGAGATCCGGGGTGAAGGATAACCACACGTGGTTTATTTCCTTTGCACCCTACGAGGATCCCCAGTATGCCGTAGTTGTCTTTGTTCAGGGTGCGAAATCGGGCGGCGGAGTCTCTGCTCCCATCGCGGCCAAGATTCTTGAGGACATTTTCAAAATGAACACCGGCACGGAGGAACCCCCACTTCAACTCGCCGCGCTTGAGCCAGCAAAGGGCAACTTCCGCTTTGTTGAGAGCATCGATTTTGGTCGTGACATTCCCGCCGCAACAACAGTCGGCGACGACGGAGAAACGGCCGCTGCTCCGGACGCCGGACGTTCCACGACCCAGGAGAATACGCCTGGGGCGGCTCCGAACGTCCGCCAGGAGGCCGACGAGCGCGGACGTGTTCGGAATCAACAGGGCAAACCAAATGCCTTGCAGAAGTTTTTCAATTTCCTTGGTGGTAAAAAAGAGAAGCCTGAAGGCGATGAACGCCCGAAGAAAGCCCCTCCCCAGCACCGCCGATGAAGACATTCCACCAGCGTCGGAACCAAGACGCGCAACCAAACTTATTTCATGATCGAAACCGTCAAACGCATTTTGGGCATTCGTAAAAAATCCACCGGCATCAAACTCATCGTCAGTTGCGAGAAACTCGAAAAACGAGTCGCGCTTCTTGAGAACAATCGACTCGAAGAATACACGATTGAACGCGAAACCGACCGCAACATCGTCGGTGGGATCTACAAGGGCAAGGTCCGCAATATCGAGTCGGGCATCAAGGCGATGTTCA
>JBMOHW010000127.1:0-6651 GCA_049317665.1 Terrimicrobiaceae bacterium
ACCAAATCCACCGAAGACTCTCATCCGAGACTGTTCAGAAAACGGGGCCCCTCCAATCTCCCCGTTCACGCGATACTGCGGTCGGTCGATCATCGGGATTCCGCCTCCGTTCCCAACCGGTAACATCTGATAAGGGGGGCGGTAAGAGCGCGTCCTCTCCGCAGACCGTTGCAGGTCGCTTGCCACGTTATCCATCGCATCTATGACCGCGTTCTGTCTTGCCTGCTGTTGTTCCCACTCCATCTGCTGTTGCTGTATTGCGATTTGCTGCTGTTGAATTGCAAGAGACTGCTGCTGAGCTTGAATCTGTTTGCGTTGATACGGGGTTAGCGACTCCCATTCCGCCCTAGCAATCCGTGCATCACGATCTGCCCGCTGCCTCTCCGCAGCTATCTGTCGTTTCGTGTCTTTGTCAGCCTCCTTCCATTGAGCCATCAACGTCTGATACTCAACGTCAGAGATTTTCCCTTCTCTGCGAAGATCTGAATAGAGAGCCGGGCGGTTTTGGAAGTGGGTCTTGTTAATTCGTGACATCACCTGATTGAACTCACGTTCCGACTTTGTGGCGCACCCGCTCAAAGCTAGCAGGATGACAAAAATCCAAATGGTCTTCATGACTTGCCACTAATTCAATTCCAAATCCGCTCACGCGGCAACGACAACTTTTTGCATTCGATGATGGGGCGGTGACGCTGATTTACCGCCCATCTCGCCCCGAGCCTTCGCGACAATCTCACTTCCCCTAGGGGTGAAAACAGTAGCTCTCTCCGTCGCTCCCAACGATTGTTATCGGTGCCCCGGTGAGTCTCGCAATGGGTTCTCCCAGCCTCCACGCGGTTCTGAATTCTGCCCTGTGCCGTGCGGCGAAGTCTTCGGGCTTGGCAATAACCATCGAATCGATGACGGGAATTGATTTGATGCCGTCCTTTCCGTTTTCGATCAGCGCAATCTTGATGATCTCAGCGAGTGTCACTCGGAGTTTTCGGCCCAACTGCTTTCCGTCGCGTCCTCGCAGTCGAGCCAGTTTTTCCGCCAGCAGCGGAAACATTCGCTCGAATTTCCGGTAGCCGTCGCTGGCATGGACGGCAACGCGCATCGATTGGTTCAGGGCTGAGAGGAATTTGATCTTCCACTTTTTTTCCTCGCCGTAGATTGCTGAAAATCCCTGCTTCGCTTCATCGCAGAACCGCTTCTTTTCTGTTAGCCAGTCTCTGCCGATTTCACCCGTGTAAAACATTCCGAGCAAGCAAACGTGTGCCGACTTGATGTCGAACTCAACAGCGTCCAAACCGTCAATCTGCAAAACCGACCTCGTGCTTTCCGGCAATCGAGACACGTTCGATTGAACATCCCCGTCTCGCGTGACGTTGATTTTTCCGGGCTGCTTGCGATACTTCTTCACCGCATCGCGTTCGCCTTTTTCTGTGAGCTTCTGAACGGCAGCGGCAAACTTTGGCCCCGGCTTCGTTTCGGCGAGTGTTTTCCTGACAACGGCGACGTGAGGGTTCGCCGCGTCCAAACATTCGCTCAGAATTTCAGGCCATCGATTCCACCGTTGGAGTTGCCGGGGAGTGAGCGGGATCTCGATCCTCTCCGATTTCCCTTCCGCCCAGTCTGGAACAGCCCAGGTATTCGCAACCTTGCCGTTGATGTTGCAGCCCTTCATCACTTGGAGACACCCCCACGATTGAGCAACGAAGGTTGCCGGGTTTGAGCATCTGCCGACACGGTCAACGAAACAGTTGGCAGCGGATTTCGTTAACCGCATCGTCCACAACTTATCTTTCCCTTGCCGTCGTGATTGCCAAAGAAGAGAGGCTACCATTGCAAGTCCGCTGACCTTCAATCGAGACAAACCGGAACATGAAGATAGCAATCGTTCATATGGCTCGAATGGGCGGGACTACAGGCGGAGAGTGACGGGAGGGTTTTTCCACTGGACGGTCTTTACGAGTGCGTGATGATCTCAGACAGATGATTTCCGTTCCCGGCGGCGATTTTGTGATGGACTGGGCACCTGTGATTGTTTCGTTCCGCACGGCCGTGTGCGCGACGGCGGCAACGATGGTGCTGGGAATTCTTGTTGCCCGTTGGAGGCTCAAGCGACAGGGGGCCGCTGTCGAGATTCTTGACGGTATTCTCCTCTTTCCTCTGGCGCTCCCGCCGACCGTGGTGGGATTGATTTTGCTTATGGTGTTTGGCCGTCAATCGCCCATTGGAGGAGCACTGGCCGAGATCGGGCTTACGGTGGTCTTCACATGGCCTGCGACGGTCATTGCCGCCACGGTTGTTGCGTTCCCGATCATGTATCAAACGGCCAAGGGGGCATTTTTGCAGGTTGACGGCGAATTGCTGGATGCCGCGAGGGTCTTTGGTTACTCCGAGCGTCGAATCCTTTGGCAGGTCATGCTCCCGCTGGCATGGCCCGGAATTTTCGCAGGATTGATCCTAACGTTTGTGCGGGCTCTCGGAGAATTCGGTGCGACACTAATGCTCGCAGGGAACATTCCTGGTCAGACGCAAACCATGCCGATTGCCATTTTTTTCCATGTCGAGGGCGGTAACATGACGGGCGCGGCGCTACTCGCCTTGGTAATCGTCGCGATCTCTGGGGGAGTGCTTTTCTGTCTCACCCGCCTCATGCCGACGGGATGGGGATCTGCGAGGCGGGACAGGCGGTAGGTTTTGGCGCCGGTTTACTTCTGGATGAGTTTGCTGAGGCTGAGCTCGTCCAGGGCGATCGGGTTTTGTTGCTGGATCTTGGCGAGGTAGGCCTCGCGATTTTGACGGATGCGATCGTTTCGGAGAACGAGAACAAGGCGGTCTCGGATTTCATCCAGTGTCGCGGTATGCGGTTCCTTGGTCTCGAGGACGCGGACGACATACCATCCATCGGCGAGGCGAATTGGCTCAGTGGTGCCGCCCTTGGCAAGGGCTGAAACTTTGGCGCGGATTTCCGGTTGGATCGAGGCTTCGGCAATCCAGCCGACCTCGCCGCCACGGGAGGCGGTTTCGCGTTCCTCGCTCTGGTCGCGGGCGATCGCGGCGAAGTCTGCGCCTGAGGCCTTCAGGGACTTGGAGACGGCGTCGATGCGGGCTTTGGCTTTCTCGTCAGCCGCCTTGTCGCCCTCGGGCGCCGCAATGTAGATCTGGGCCAGCCGGAGTTGCTTGGGGATGAGGAGTTGATCCTTGCGGGCCTCGTAGGCGGCTTTGACATCGGCATCGCTCGGGTAGCCCTCGGGAACCTTGGAGATCGACGCAAGGTAGGACTCCGCGATGGCAGCCTGACGCATCCGCTCGAGTTGAGCTACGATATCGGAATTTTTTTCCCAACCCGACGCCAGCGCTTCTTTGAAGAGAATCTGCTGTAGGATGAGCGTCCGGACGGCCTGACTGAGCATGGCGGGATTTGAAGCGAGAGACTCTCGCTCAGCCTCCGTGAGGCCAGTGAGGAATGGTTTGACTTGGTCGGCTTTGATTTCGTTATCGCCGACGCGGGCGATGACGGCATCTTGGGCAAAGGCGGAGCCGATGAGGGAAAATACAGCAACGGTGGACAGGAAGGGACGTAGTGGGTTCATAAATCGTTTCAGACGTATAGAATCTAGTTCTGTGGCTTGGAAGGCTTGGCGGGTTTGGCATCCGTATCGGCTTCAGCGAATGGGGTGGCTTGCGCGCCGGATTTTGTTTTGCGCGGGGGTTGCTGGGGTTGCGGGGACGGAGCTGCTTGGGGCGGCTTCGCCTCGGGAGCGGATCCGGTGGATGGCTTGGCCGACGAGGGGGCTGGCGAGGCGCTGGGCTTGGCGGCATCAGGCGTTGGGCTGGCGCCGGGCTTGGCGTCCGCGGGTGGGAGGATACGGGCATCGGCCAGCTTGTCGGCCTGTTCTTGAATGACGTTTTGAAACTTGACGCGGGTGGTTCCGATAAACGGCTCGCGAGCCAGGAGCGCGTCGCCGAGGCCGAATTTCTCGTAGCGGTCGAGGGTGGAGAGGCCGGCCTTGAACATTTCGATATTCTTGACCTGTTGGTCGTTCACAATTCGTTCGAGTTGGATGGAGCGAGCCTCAAACTTCGCGCGTTCGGATTCCTTTTTCGCGGCGAGTGCGGTCGCCCCCTGGTAAGATTTTTTCCACTTCTCGATCGAGGCTTGGAGTCCTGTGATCAGGGTTCCGCGTTCCTCGATTTTCGTCGTGAGTTCGGAAATCATGTTTGCGGAGACGTTGCGCTCGGCAACGAGTTCTTTTCCGAGGGATTCATTTTTCGCCGTGAGATCCTTGATTTTTGTCTCGGCGGCAATCTGTGCTGCCTGAGCGGTGGCAACCTGACCCTGAGCGTCACGGAGCTTAAGGGTGACGTCGCGGAGGGCTTCGCGGAGTTTTGCTTCGACGGGGTTTACCTCCTCTTCTGCCGCGTGGAGCGGGAGGGCGACGAAGATCGCCAGGCTGAGGGTGCGTAGAATAATGCGGAGTGGTCTCATGACTTAGAATCGCGAGTTAAGGTCGAGTTGAATGATGTTCGTCTTGAACGTCGGTCCGGCGATGCTGTCAGCGCCCATCCAGCGGAGGGTCAGCCAGACGTTTTTTGAAAGAGCGACCGAGCCGCCGACGGTATAACCTTTCATGTTGGTTCCCCCGAGTCCGAAGTCGGAATCGTTAAATCCGTCGACCACGGCATCCGATCCGATCCATCGATAGCCGAAGGCGACATTCCAGTCCCACCGTTTTGCCAACGCGGGTGTGCCGACTCGCGCTTCGACATACCAGGCATTCGGGCTGCCATCGAAATCGCCGATCGCGGTGCTGGGAGCGTTTGCGGGAATTGGCCCGCGATTGTTGACGGCGATGGCATTGATCTCGTCTTGGTTGAATGCGAGGTTGGTGATCCACTCGCCGACGATGGAAACCTGGACGGGCTCAAAGCCGTTGTAGTCGAGGCGTGCGGTGACAGCGATGTTCTGGAACTTAGTGGCGAGGCCGTAGTATTGCCATTGATTGATCGCACCGAAATTGTTGCTGGCATCTGGAATAATGTCGCGGAGAGCCATGTAGGTATTTCCCTTCTGGGCAAACGAAGGTCGGCTGCTATCCGTGTCGCCGGCATCGCTCGCGGTGAGAGGCGTGAAGGGCGTGGAGAGTTTGCCCTCGATGTTTTGGAAATAGTAGTAGGCGGCGGCGACTTTGAAGTTCCAGTCCGGTGTGGGCTTCCACTCAAACCCGCCTTGGATTCCGAAGAGGTATTTGTCGTAGCTCGGGAATTTCTGCGGCTGGTTCGACGAGAAGTTGAAGTCTGTATTGTAAACCGGGAATGCACCACCAGTGAGGAACGGGGTCAGGCCCGGAAGAACCTCGAATTTGATTTTTCCGGCGATGCCATCGAAACCAAGGTCATCATCCCAGATAAGCGGTGTGGAGAAGAAGGGGTTGTCGAATCGCCCGACCCAAGCGGAGAAGCTCCGATTCGTGCCCAGCGCGAGTTCGTATTTGATGAAGGCGCGGTCGAGCCAGATCGCATACTTGCTGAAATTCCCGCCCTGTCCCTGGGTGGCAGAGTTCGCGAGGCCCATGGTTTGATTCGTGCTGACGGGCGAGTTGCTGTCTCCGGTCGCGAGGCGGAATCCGGATGTGAAGTTTTCGCCCAGATCGAGATCGGCTCCGAAGCGGGCGCGGAGGCGGAAACGGTTTCGGTTTTGGTCGACGTTGTATTGAGGAGCGAACTGGGTGCCGCTGGTATCAAACGGCGTCGAGCTGGTATTGATCGCGTTGAAATTCGGAAAGGCCCCGGTGGCGTCGTTGTTGTTCGGGAAAAAGTCCCCCTCGTAGCGAAGGCGAATGTCGGCGAACGGCCGTGTGCGTCCGACCCAGGCCGGGAGTTGAATTCCCGGGTTCCATCCACCCGGGCGCTCCGTGGCGAGCTCGAGTTTGATTTCTTCCTTAATCTGAGTTTTGACCGGTTCCGGGATATAAGTCACCTGAACGTCGTTCGGGCCCGCCGGGGCGTTGGCTGCTTCGGCGACCGCGATTTGATCTGAGGCGGCTTGAGAGGCTGCGACCTGAGCGATGGCAAACATGTCGGCTTGGGCCATTTGTCTCGCGACCTCCGCTTCGGCTTCGGCCTGCTTGATCATTTCCTTGGCGTCTTCCTTGGTGAGAATGCCCCGCTGGACGAGTTTGTTGATGAGGTTGATCGTCACGCTTTGCGATGGCGCGGTTGGCTCGGAGGGGGGGGCACCCGTGGTGAGGGACGGGGTTGTGGAAACGACATCCGTCGTCGGATTCGAAGGAAGCGGCCCCTCGGGTCCTGCGGCTGGTTCCGGCGCCGACGGTGTCGGGCTGGCTTCGGCGACGAGTGCAGGCGTCGGATCGGGTAGCGCTGGAGTCGGGCTGGGAGACGGCGCTGGCGTGGCCTCCGCGAGGGCTGGCGTGGGCGATGGCTCGGCGGGAGTTTGGCGGGTTGGAGCAGCGGCAACCGGAGTTGCATCCGGAATGACCGGTGGCTGAAATAGGGACTTATTTTCGGGAGTCGGTGATGCCTCCGCGACTGCGGCAGCCGGGTCGGCTTGGACGATTGGCTCAGGCGTTGGCTCGGGCGTTGGCTCGGGCGTTGGCTCAGGCGTTGGCTCAGGCGTTGGCTCAGGCGTTGGCTCAGGCGTTG
>JBMOHW010000128.1:0-6476 GCA_049317665.1 Terrimicrobiaceae bacterium
CGTGATAGTTGAAGCGGCGCTGGGCAAAGTCAGGCCGCACCGTCTCGTCCAGTTTCGGCAGCGGGATCGTGTTCAAATCCGGCAGCACCTCACCCAATTCACCCGGCAAATACCAGCGTGCGCCGAGACGTGCCAGGAAGCCAATCACCGCGTTAAGTGAGCCACGCTCATCATAGTCCCATAGCTGAAGCGGCACCGGCTTCTCCGCAGCCTGGGCCGTCGGTCTGCCGGTCTCGCCCGGCAGGGTAAAGCGGCTCTTATACATCAGGATATTCGGCAGGCCCCAGGTCGCACCGGTGATTTTTTCCCACTCAGCCTGCGCTTTGCCGCTCACGATGTCCCCATTGTGCTTCGCCCATGGTTCAATGGGCGTGAACTCCGTGTCATCGCCGATGAGCGCCAGCCAGTCCGCACCCGAAACCATGCGAAACGCGCCCGCCTTCAGGCCCTCGACCGTGACCTTGAGCCGCTCGGTGTGCTCGCTCTGCCCAACGAACACATGCACCGCTCCCGAAGTCGGCTGCGTGCCGATAGGCAGTCGCGCGCCGCTGATCTTCACGATTTGATCCTGCAACTCCTGCGCCGCCAGTCGTGTGGAGCGCAGAGGCTTGTCACTGATGACAATTTCAGCGCGCGGTTGGCCGTTTTCGACGAGGAAGGTGTCGGCAGCGTGGAGCGTGGCGAGGGGTGCCAGCAATGATACGGTAAGGAACAGGAGGGGTTTCATTTTTCAAAGGGGATGCGGGCCAGATAAATGGCGGTCGGAAGTTCTACGTGACGGTTGGGCGGTGCCCGCCGTGCTCAACGGGATGTCGGCACCATGGAGCGCGTGAGGGATAAGCAGCGCGGCGATGACGATGAAGAGCCGGCAAAAGGATGGGCGGCAGAAAAATGGGATTGGTGTCTTCATGTTTTTGTTGGTGATCTTTTGGTGGTGATCTTTTGGAGTGACAAAGGGACAGACACTTTGAGTCACTGCCTTGTTACTCGCGCTTATGACGAGCTGGATCAAATTGATCGAGCCCAAGCTGCACGAGGTAGATCCGGTCCACCAGCAGCCGGTTTTTCTCTCCCGCGCCGCCGTAGAGGGGGCCGTCAAATTTCATGGAAATGTAAGCCTTCCAACGATTCTCAGCCCCCGGCTCATAAAGCCGTTGCCCGATATCCAATCGCGAGTTCCCACTCGGGGATAGCGCGATCACAGAACTTTCGCCGATGGTCATCTCCCCCAAGTCGCGGAGTTGGTATTGACCGGGCACCAGGCCGGCCCGGTCTAAAGTTGCCAGGTTCGATACGTTGGTCCCACCCCAGTGTTGAACTCGGTGAGGCAATGTCGCCGCATCGACGACCAAGGCCAGCCCGGTGGAGGCATCGGCGTCCAGCTCGAAGAACGAATCTTCATCCTGCCCACCGTTCCGGCTTGGGAGAAAGGCGTGAATCCGGCCGGGCGGGATCCCTTGCAGTTCCTTCGGATAGGGCTTCACGTTCTTTCCCGCCAGGATCGCCACATTCAAGTCCTCGAGCAGACCGGTTCTGACGGGACGGATTTTCCAGGCTCGGTTTACGTCGTAGGCAAACCAGGCGGGCAGGGGCTCCGGCGAGGATGAGTTTGCCTCGCGGATGCTTGCGACCACCGCAGCATGGTCCCGATACGCGTGCGGATACGCCTTTTGGAGATCGAACCATTTCCAAAGCGTCGCGAAATCCAACTCGCGCCGGGCCAGACGCACATTGATCCGGGCCGCCCTTTCATTTTCCGGGAGCGCTTTCTCCATTTCGGCGAAGTATCCCTGCCAGCGATGGAGGTTTTCCGGCGTCAGGTAGGGGAGCGTTTCCTCGTTGAGATCGCGCGAAGCAATGGTCACACCCGCGGGGAGGGGATCGAGGCGTTCGCGTTCCCGATTCAACTCATCGAGATACCTCCGGAATCCGGGAGCGGCGCTCCCATACATGCTGTCCGTGAACTCCTTGATCCAGGCATCCACATCGCCCTCGGCATCCATCGCAAGCTTCAGGATCAGGTAATAGTGCAGTTCCGCGAAACCCGACCGCTGTTGGATGCCGATCAGGTCCACGGTGATGCCGCTCGCCCCCCATTGGTGGAGCAGCTTTATGTTCCGGACCGTTCGGGAGATGTTTCCGACCGGCATGCCATATCCCGAGCCGTAGGGATTCGGGTAAATCCAGGCACGCAGGTTCCCCTCTGCGGTCAGGGCGGCCCATCCCTTGAAATGCTCCACCGTTTCCTGGATCAACGGATCTTTGCTGGTCCAATCGGCGAAGTAGTTGTCTTCCACCGGTGCGAATTCCACGATCAGGTTGGCGGGAAGTTTCTGCCCCTTCGGGAGCACCGGGGGTTTCTGTGTCTGGGCACGGCGATAGGCATTGGTTTTCACCCGCACCTCCGGATGCTTCTCCCTCAACACCCCGCAAAGCTCTATCAAGTAGTCGATCAGCGGACCGGCCGGAGTCTGATACTTGTCCTCCAAAGCGGTCGACTCCGGGCTGTGGCAAAAGCGTCCCGGAACATCCATCGCCCCAATTTCAACCACGATGTCCTCGCCCTCCCGTTCGATCAGTTCGAGCACGTTTTTGGTGAGCTCCTTCCGCAGCTCTGGATTGCCGAAATTCAACTGCAGGTTGGGCACGCGGACGCCGTTGGCGTTCATCGAGAAGAACTCGGGATTCGTCTTGAAGTAGTCCTTCTTCCTCAGCCAGGGAAACGAGTCCGCTCCCAGGGCGGTCGCATCCGGGGGAACAAAAGAAAAGAGCGTGTGACCGCCGCCAATGCCCTGAGTGACCTCCCGTTCCGCCGAGACGAATTGCCGCAAACCCGAAACATCCACCCCTCGTGCCGCAAATCGCGCCACGGACGGAGAAAAGCCCAGATTCGCGCCGTGCAGATAGGGGAAATCCATGCTGCGCTGAAAATCGACCCGGCATGCGGCAAAGGATGGCGTATGACGGCGACGAAAGGGAGCCAGCACCAAGGGGTCTCTCTTTTCGAATACCGGCGCTTCAAAAAGAGAGAACCATCTCCATTGGATCGCGTTCTCTAGAAAGTCCACCACCGCATACAGATTCCCGTGGATGCCCGCCCCGGATAAATAAATGTTGCCGTGGTCCGATACGGCGGCGTATTCCCGGCCTGCGGATTTTGCAGGGGATCCATCTTCGTTCCAGCCGAGGAAAATCGCCGGGCCGCCTCCGGCGTTGTGCGCTTTACTCTCAATCAGCGGAAATTTCGCCCCAGTGGAAAGCTCCAGATAAAACGCCAACTGGGCCGCGGCATACCGGTCCACCTCCGTCGGCTCGGCGGGGAGAACGATTTGAAATTCCGTCTTCCCGCCCTCCGCCACAAGCACGCGCTGCTCCGCAGCGAATGAGGAATGATCAAAGGCGACTGCCGCAAGGAGGAGTAGGAGCAGTGTGAGTTTCATGGAAATTGAATGAAAGGAAATTAATTCTTCAAGCCCTTTTGTTTAAGCCTTCGGTCCGATGGGATTGAGGGGGTGCAACCGGGCCGAACGAGAAAAGCCCGGTCCATACTGATCCTGTCTTCTCCGGTCGCGCCAGGAACAAAGGACGGCCCGCTGAATTTCAAGGAAATCCAGGCGTCCCAAAGGTTTGCCGCAGGATCCTCCGTGTTCTCTTGAAATACCCGGTCGACGAATACGCCAAGACGCATTCCTTCGAGCGCCCAGATCATGGTTCCCATCTGAGGAAGGATGGCTTCTACCCCCGGTTTGGGCAAAATCGTTGGCTTCAGGTGAACCGGCCCGATTCGATAAATATGAAACTTCCCATCCTTTGGAAGGGCATCGCGTTTCAAAGTCACGGTCGGACCACCGTCCACACCCAACTGAATTCCATTCGTATTCGGATCATGTGTGGTGCTACTGGACAACGCCTTGCTGCCCTCCTCGGCCATAACGACCGCCGAAGGAACAGATCTTTGGGCCGCGACACCTCCAAAAGCATCTTCATCCGCCACAAACTCCTGACTCGGCTTTACTTGGGAAAAAGTCAGCCAATCGAAGGCAATGACTTGATCCGAAGGAATTGCGGCTAGGACTGCAGGTAATTTTGTGCGGTTGCGGAAGAGATCCAACTGCCGCTGAAGATTCTTCCCGTCATTATTGTTCCCTTGCCCGGCGCGGTACCACCGGTTGAACCAGTGATCGTCGTAGTTTTTCCAGCCAACCTGGAAGCGATCCAGCAATTTTTCATAGTCAAATGGCATGACTTTCTCCGACCCCAAATTTCGCTTCAGCCACGGCCAAAGATGAAGTAGTGAGGAATCAACGATGAAGCGCTCTTTTAATACATTCTGGTACTGCAAGCTGCCAGGAGTTACCGCTTACTCAGCCTCACCGAAAAACTTTTCTGCGGCTTGAAAGAAATCAAGGTCAAGAAATTTTAGGCTATGGGGAATGTAGCGGTATCCCATGTATTGGGATTCGTTGACCATACGATTAGTCAAATAATCGTAATATCTCAACATAGCAGGAGATGCCCCGCCATAATACCCATCGAAAAAGGTCTTCCGAAGTGGTTCTGACGGCTGCTGCGGATCAACGAGCAGATGAAAGGCCAGCCAGTATTCGAAGTCCCTAAATTGCTTCCCTGCCTCAAGATAGGAGTACGCTTCGCTGGCATAGGTTTCACATCCGTTGTCAGCGAAAAAGCGGATGTCCGCAGGCAGGCAGTGGGCAAGCGTCCAAGGCAATGGAAAGTGGGTGTAATAACTCCACGTATCCCAATAGTCGTCGCCAATACCGAGCCTCGGAGACACCTCACCCCATTTTTTCAAATCGCGTGCCTGATTGACATTGAATGGGTGGGTCAATGGGCGCAAATGATCGGAGCGCGGGTAGACATCACACCAGGCAATAAGAACATTGTCTCTCGGACGGAGAGTTTTCGGGGCGCTTTGGGTCTGGTTATACGCTAAGGTTGCTAGAATAATATCCGGGTAGTCCTGAGCGATGGACTCCCCAATCTGGTTTAAAAATTGGACGACGGGACCACTTTCGCTTCCCTCGCGCTCAACCACCACTCTGCAAGACTCACAGTGACAATGCGCATCGTACTTGTCATTTTGCATGATGTTGTAGATTTTTGGGGGCCGCGTTCCATCTTCTTTGGCAGTTGCGCGGTCCTGTTCAACAAACTTGCGAAGTTGCTCGACCGTAATTCGAAGCACGTCCGGGTGGGTCAGGCAAAGTTGCCCAGGACCCATCCCATCGTAGGCCGGAAGGCGCTCGCCATCAACCAACGCGAAATACTCTGGATGGGACTGGAACCAGTCCTTTGCGTTGACGAAGTTCGAAAAAGTATGAACGTTCCGCGGTGTACCGGTCAATTGGTAGAAAGCGTCGGGGGGGAATGTTTTATCGGTTTTGTGGAAATTCTGTGGTTGGTCGTACCGGTAGTTTTTGTTCCGAAGCAGGAAAAGCCAGTGGTCCCGGGCGCTTCCTCGCGGGTCCGATACATAGCGCAGCCAAAATACAGGCACGTCTCGAACGTCCAGTGGGGGGACAAGCAGATCACGCCGATCCGGGATGACTTCGACTCGTTCATCCAACCAATGGCATCCGACCTGTTTTTCTAAAAATTCGTATACCGCATAGAGCGTCCCACGCGGTCGTCCACCGGTCAGAATCAGCGAATCGTCAGCTGTGCGGATGATCCATTCTTCTTCTCCCAATTGTCTAAAATCAATTCCCCGATTCCTCGCGAAACTGGTCCAGCCCACATAAATCCCAGGAACCGCAGCGGATCCATCCTCTGCGGTTAAAGCAAAATCCGCGCCGGTAACCTGGGAGAGAAACGTCCGCAGTTCTTCTGCGGCAAATTTTTCCGCGCCACTGGCATCGTTTGGAACAATGATCGGTAGAGCAGCTTGGCCATTTGACGCGAGCTTCAAATCATTTCTTGTGAAGATGACGCGGCGGTCGGTGATAGCGATTGGCGCTTCGGCATGGAGCGCAGCCAGTGGGGTCAGTAGCAGGGTGGCGAAGAGTGTGGCGGCGTGTTTCATTTCGGTGTCTTTCAATCGGGGATGTTCATTCAGCAGCTTCCCAAGTGTGGGGCTGCGCGGCCAGTGGAGCGAGGCCGACGAGGTGAAGCTTTGGGGAGGGATGCAATCGAGAGGCCGGACGCTGTTCAGGGAAAGAACGGGAACAGCACCTTGATTTCCTCCGGCTTTGGCTGGCGCCCGTATTCGCAAATCTCAAAGGCCTCGGCGAATTTCACGGCAGCGCCATTCTCGGGGCCATACCATTTGATGAGGCTATCACGGAAGCGGTTCGCCTCGCCACCCTGACGCCTGACCCAGCGCTCCCGCAGCCATGCTTTGCGGCCTGCTTCATCGGTGGCCGGAGGGACTTTGGCTGCATAGGCTTCGCCACCATTGGTTCCACCTTCGTAATGCTGCGAAGGCATCTCGTGAATGGCGGTGAGCTTTTGATCAA
>JBMOHW010000129.1:0-6402 GCA_049317665.1 Terrimicrobiaceae bacterium
ACGACGACGGGTATGGAAATGGTGTCCCGATCTTCGATCGTCTTTACCTCGGCGGCGCGAACAACATGCGCGGTTTCAACTTCCGCGAGGTCGGGCCCGTAGACGAATACGGCAACCCGATTGGTGGCAATTCGCTCGCCTACCTGACATTCGAGCTCACCTTTCCGATTGTTGCGAGGGTGCGTGGCGCGGTCTTCAGCGACATGGGGTTTGTCAATGTCGATGCCTATGATTTCGGTGCCGACAATGCCAACGTGGACATCGGCATCGGTCTGCGCTTGGATCTCCCGATCGGGCCGATTCGTGTGGACTACGGCATTCCGGTCATCTACGACAGCTTCAACGGACCCCCTGGAAAATTCAACTTCAACATTGGTTACCAATTTTGAACAATTCTCAGGCTTCGGTGGTCGAAGCTTGACCTGATCGGCTCAGCCGACTCACATTCAACACCAACACTGACAAAAACATGCTAAAACCTATCCTATCCATCGCCATCGCAGCCACGGCCCTTTGCGCCTTTGCTCCATCCGCTCACGCCCAGATCAAAGTCGGCGTGATCGACATGAATGCGGTCTTCACACAGTATTATCGGACCAAAGACGCCGAAGCGAAGCTCAACGAAGCCCGCGCCGCTGCGAAGAAAGAACTCGATGATCGCCTCGAGACGCTCAAGAAGTCGATGGATGAGATCAACAAGATCAATGCCGACCTCGAAAAGCCCGAGCTCAGCAAGGAAGCGAAGGACAAGTCCACAAAGACGCGCGATGAGAAGGTCAACGAAGCCCGCAATCTCGACCGCGAGATCACCGAATTCCGCGGAACCCGCGAGCGTCAGCTTCAGGAGCAATTCGTCCGGATGCGCAAAGACATCATCGACGACATCATGAAGATCGTGAACGACAAGGTGAAGACCGCTGGATTCGATCTCGTGTTTGACAAGTCCGGAATGAGCATGGGCCAGATCCCGGTGCTGGTTTATTCCCGCAACGATTTGGATTTCAGCAAAGAGATCGTCGATACGCTGAATAAAAACGCGCCGAAGACCGCTCCTGCCGCGCCTTAATCGAATGACCCTTCGTGAGGTTGCCGATCAGACCGGCGGCTGGGTTGCGCCCGAGCATTCGGGACAGGAGATTCACGGGGTTGCCTCGCTGGCCGAGGCCAACCCCGGAGATCTCTCGTTCTACGGAAATCCGAAATACCTCCGGCAGCTGAGGAAATCCCGGGCATCTGCGGTGCTTGTGCCGCATGGGTTTGGCGAGGACATCGGGCCGGTGCGGATTTGGGTCGACGACCCGGCAGCCGCCTTCGCTGCGCTTCTCCCGGCTTTCACGCCGGCTCCGATTGTGCCCGCAGCAGGGATTCACCCCTCCGCGATCATTGCTCCGGGTGTGGAACTGGGCGACAATGTTTCGGTTGGGCCGTTTGTCGTGATCGAGAAGGGAGTTCGGATTGGCGCTTCGACGGTGGTTTCAGCCCATTGCTACGTCGGGCAAGACGTAGTCATTGGTGAGAATTGCCATCTGTATCCCGGAGTGACCGTTCGGGAACGGTGCTTGATCGGCAAACGGGTTTGCCTCCATTCGGGTGTTGTTTTGGGAGCTGACGGGTTTGGCTATGAGTTTCGAGATGGTGCGCATCACCGAATTCCTCAGACCGGAATCGTCCAGGTGGATGATGATGTTGAGATCGGTGCCAACTCGACCGTCGACCGCGCGCGGTTTGGGCGGACCTGGATCCAACGAGGCACTAAGATCGATAACCTCGTCCAAATCGGGCACAACGTGACGATCGGCGAGCATTGCGTCCTCTGCGGCCATGTGGGGGTCTCCGGGAGCACACGCATCGGAAACTACGTGACGATTGCCGGCAAGGTGGGGCTCAGCGGGCATATCGAGATTGGGGACCGCGTGATCCTCGCCGCGATGGCGGGCGTCGGGAGCGATATTCCGGCGGGACAGATCATGGGCGGTGCACCGGCTCGCCCGATTTCCGAATGGAAACGCACGGCAGCCCTCTCCCGGAATCTGGAAAAACTCTTCAAACGCGTGGCCACGCTCGAATCGCAGGCGGGAACTCCCGAGAAGTAAAGACCGGGCGTTCCGGGGCTACGGAACAACCTCGGCTTTCGGAAGCTTGTCCGCAAATTCCGGACGGTAGAACCAGTCGGACCAGTAGGTCCAACCCGCCTTGGTCATCGTGATCGGGGTGTCAATCCATCGCCCATTGGCGTCCGGACGACGGATTCGGTAAGTGTCTTTCCACATGACCGATGTCCCCTCGGGAACGTAGAGAAAAAGGTAGGGCTGTTCCCGATAGATGATGCTCTGGAGCGACCCGGCGAGCGAAATGATTCTGTCCCTGTCAAACTCCTGGCGAATCGTTTCCAGGAGACCATCCACCTCCGGGTTCTTATAGCCGACGACATTGAGTTGTTCGGGATTGGTCTGTGAGGAATGCCAGATTTGAAACTGATCAAAGTCGTTGCCAAGCGACCAGCCGAGCACGATGGCATCGAAGTCACCTTTGTTGACGTGGTTCTTCAGGAAGACCGCCCATTCGTAGAGCTCGACCTTGACGTCGATCCCCAGTTTGCGGAAGCCGTCCTGCACCAACGTGGCGATATCCCGGCGGATTTCGTTCCCGTTATTGGTGATGAGTGTGAAGGCGAATCTCTGACCGTCCTTGACGCGAATCCCGTCCGGCCCGCGCTTCCAACCCGCGTCATCAAGCAACGCAGACGCCTTCTCGGGATCGTAGGTAAACGGAACGACATTGGGATTAAAGAACCACATCTGGGGAGTAAAGATCCCCGTGCTTTGGATTCCATTTCCGTAGAGGATGTATTTCACCATCGAGGGAACATCGACCGCATGAGCGAGCGCCTGGCGGACTTTTTCGTCCTGGAAAAGTGGGCGTTTGAGATTCCACCCCACATACGTGTAGGAATTCGAGGGAGCGGAAAAAATGTCGAAGCGGGCGTCGTCCCGGAATGTCGAGACAGCCCAGGGCTCGGCAGCCCAAAAGTCGACTTGCTTGGTCATGAACGCGAGGCGGAGCGAGAGTTGGTCGGGCAGGGACCGAAAGACGATCGAGTCGAGCCACGGGGCGGGAGCCCGAAAGTAATCGGGATTCCGCACGACCCGGACAAACTCGTTTGTTTTCCACTCACCGAATCGAAACGGACCTGTGCCGATCGGCCTTCGGTTGAAGTTTTTCGTCCACCATTCCTGCGGCTTTCCGTCGAGAATATGAGCCGGGAGAATGGGAATCATCCAACTGTTGAGTGCCGGCGAATACGGTTTGCGGTAAGTCACGCGGACGGTTCTCAAGCCCGGGGTCTCGACACTTTGCACATAGTCGAAATCCGACTTCCTCGGCGAGGCGGTGGCATCGTCCATCAAGGCCCGGTAGGTGAACTCGACATCTTTCGAAGTGAACGGGACCCCGTCATGCCAGCGAACGCCTTCGCGCAGATTAAAGACCATCAGTGGTTCGGCGAGGAATGGGACGGGCGTCTCCGCCGCAATCGAGCCGCCGCCATGGGCAGGCAGCCACGCCTCGAGCAGAGGTCGGAGGGAGGGATCGCCAGTGAGCTCAAAAGCACCACCAGATTCCACCCAATGGCGCAAGACACCCGCCTCCGGATGCGCCGCCTGGAAATCTCCCAAGACTTTTCGGGCATTTGCTTCCGTCTCGACGCGAAGGACGACAACGGGAGCCAACTGATCTTTCGGCAGACGGGCAAAAATGGCCTGCGAGGCTTCGAGTCCGGGAACTGTGAACGCCAGCTTGAGCTGGTTCCCCTCGGCGGTTGCGGCCTCGAGTTGCCAGCCGGGCCACTCGGATCGCCACAATCCCACGAGAGTCTCTGCCTCCGCTGCCGCTCGGGCATCGCGGAATACAATGGTCGTCGTCTGGCTGAGCAGCCAGGACTTTGCCAAATCTCCGGTCACTTCGAGGTTCTCGTCGTATCGGAGAAGACCGTTGAAGATTTCAGAAAACACCTGGGCGGCGGCTGAGTCGGCCTGTTGGATTGGATTGAGCGTCGAGGGTTCGCCGATCACGCCGATGGACATCTCGTTTTTCTTGGTGCCCGAGAGCGAAAGGGAATTCAAGAACGATGCGACAATCAATGCCAGCAGAGCGATGGGGAGTCCGTAAATGAGAAACCGGGCGGAGCGCATGCGTCCCATTACCTAAACGTCGAATGGCTGTTCCGGCAAGGCAGCAAAAGGCCATTGTCGCCGGGCAATCGCCGCTTTGTGCAAGACCGGCGTTTCCTTGATGTGGGGGAATTGGTTAGAATGCCGGGCTATGAGCACAACCATCGAGAGCCTGACATCGGAGATCCGTGAATTCCGCGACGCGCGGGACTGGCTTCGTTTTCATAATCCGAAGGAACTCGCCGTGGCGATCACGGCCGAGGCGGATCGGCGTGAGGAGATCGCGTCCGAGATGGCGGATGTTGCGATTCTGCTTTTTGAAATGGCGGATAACTGCGGAATCGATCTCGCGGCAGCCATGAGGGCGAAGCTGGCGAAGAATGAGGAGCGATATCCGGTCGCGAAAGCCCGCGGTTCAAATCTCAAATACAACGAACTGTGAGCGAGCCGTCGCCGAGTGCTCCACATCGGAGGCGCCCACGGTATTCCGGAAAGAATCCCAGGAAGTTTGCTGAGAAATACAAAGAGCTGGATCCGGAACGCTACCCCGAGACAGTCGCTCGTGTGCTCGCTTCGGGAAAGACCCCGGCGGGTATGCATGTTCCGATCATGGTCCACGAGGTGCTGGAAGCTCTCGCGCTGAAGCCCGGAAACGTCGTCGTCGATGGCACGTTGGGGTATGGTGGCCATGCGCGGGAGATTTTGAAAAGCATTGCCCCAAACGGCCGGCTCCTTGCTCTGGATGTGGATCCGATTGAGCTTCCGCGGACCGAATCCCGGCTGCGTGGGCTGGGGTTTGACTCGAACGTGCTATCCGTTCACCGATCGAACTTCGCACTTCCCGCGATCCTCGCAGCGGAAGGCCTGACGGGTGTGGACGGAATTTTTCTCGATCTCGGAGTCTCCTCGATGCAGATCGATACGCCCGAGCGCGGGTTCTCAGTGAAAACGGTCGGGCCGCTGGATATGCGAATGAACCCGAATCGTGGACGTCCCGCTTCTGCGCTCCTCGCAGAGATTTCCGCAAACGACCTCGAGTCGATTTTGCGGGAGTATTCCGACGAGCCGCAGGCGCATCACCTTGGAGTTTCTTTGGCCGGACGGGAGTTTGCCCAGACGAATCACCTCGCGGATGGCATCCGGGCGGCCTTGCCTAGATTGAGTTTGGACGATATGGCGAAGACAATGCGGCGGGTTTTTCAGGCCCTCCGTATCGAAGTGAATGAGGAGTTGACGGCTCTCGAAATGTTTCTTCGCCATGTTCGGGAGTGTTTGAATCCGGGCGGACGGATTGTGATTCTGACTTTTCATTCGGGTGAGGACCGGCGGGTGAAAAAGTGCTTCCAAGCGGGATTCCGCAATGGGGAGTTCTCGAAAGTCTGTGAAGAAATCACGAGGGCGTCTGCGGAAGAATGCCGCCTCAATCCCCGTGCGACCTCCGCAAAGTTGCGCTGGGCCGAACGGTGAGATGCCGGTAGGTTTACGTTATGGGACGGGCTTTTGAGGAGATCGATTTTTGTGAGACGGCTTTGGGAGAATTGGTTTTGCGCCGCCGGGAGATTCCGATGTTGGACAATCAAGAGGTCTTCGAGATTCTTCTCAATGGGGAGTTTCTGATGAGCAGTCTGTTTCACGTCGTCGAGGAGGCTCTTGCGGATCTCGGTCTGGCTGCGGCTCCGGTGGGTGAGTTGGATGTCGTCGTCGGGGGACTCGGGCTCGGCTACACGGCGACGGCGGCTTTGAGGCATGAGCGCGTGAGGTCGCTGCTGGTCGTTGATTTTCTCAAGCCGGTCATTGACTGGCACCGGAAGGGAACCGTGCCGCTTGGAGCCGCTTTGTCGGCTGATCCGCGCACACGATTCGTCGAAGCAGACTTCTTCGCGTCGGCCGGCGACCCTCAGGTCGGTTTCGATGAAGAGTCACCCGGACGGAGGTTCCACGCCATCCTCCTAGATATCGATCACACGCCGTCGCACTGGCTAAACGAACGAAATGGCGCGTTCTACACGGTCGAGGGCCTCAAGAAACTTCAGCGGAATTTGGTTCCCAGTGGCGTTTTCGCGATGTGGTCGGACGGTGCACCGGACGGGCCATTCTGCTCAGTGCTAGAAAAGGTTTTCGACGAGGTCGAGGCACACACGGTGAGTTTTCCGAATCCGATTCGAGAAGAGGATTCGTCGAGCACGGTTTACGTCGCTCGCTGATTTGGTCTGTTAGCGCCGCGGTCTCTGTG
>JBMOHW010000130.1:0-6401 GCA_049317665.1 Terrimicrobiaceae bacterium
AACCCGTGTTACCGCCGTGAAAGGGCGGTGTCCTAACCGCTGGACGATAGGGTCTTTGCAGCGAACGGAAGAGCATGATGCAAGCCGCAGGAATGTGCAAGGGAAAATCCCCGGGATCCGGTTGACCGAATGAGACGATCCCCGTCGATGCGAAGGATTCCTCTTTCCCCTCGGAGGAAAAACCCGGCATTCTCGCACGCACCGTGTCCGAACTGTCCGCAATCTATGCCACGCTCACCATCCTCCTCGAGATCGTTGCGATCCTCCTCGCCTTGAGGGCGATAATGATTGCGAGGACTCCGCAGTCGGCGATTGGTTGGTCGATTGCGCTCATCGTCCTGCCGATCATTACGATTCCACTTTTTCTGATCTTCGGGGAATCCCGATTCTCCGGATATGTGCGGGCTGGGACCGGAGGCTCCGAGGCCCTCGACAGAGCATTGCGCTCGACCGTGCGACATCTCGATGGATATCGCGCTGACGTTCAGGGACTCTGTGAGGACGGCGCGCTCGTAGCTGAGCGCCTGGCGGGCCTCCCGCCGACCACGGGAAACACCACGCGGCTTTTGCTGGATGGCGAGGAAACATTTGGAGCCATCCTCGACGCGATCCGCAAGGCTTCGGAATCCGTTTGGGTGCAGTTTTTCATCATCAAGGACGACCAACTCGGCACCGCTCTGGCCGACGCCTTAATCGCGGCTTCGAAGCGGGGCGTCCGGTGTCTCGTTCTTTACGATCAAGTTGGTTCAAAAAAACTTCCGCGGCGTTGGAACGACCTCCTCACCGCAAACGGCGTCGTCGTTCACCCGTTTGTCACAAACCGGCAATTCGGTCGGCGGTTCCAAGTCAATTTTCGAAACCACCGCAAACTCGTGATCACCGACGGGCGCATTGCCTTCGTCGGTGGCCTCAATGCCGGCGATGAATACATGGGGCGCAGCAAGCGGTTTGGTCCGTGGCGGGATACCCACATGCGCATCGAAGGCCCATCCGTCGCCGCCTTCCAAATTTCGTTTCTTGAGGATTGGAACTACGTGACGCGAAACCTGCCGGATTTTCGACTTAGTGCCTCTGCGCCGGCCCCCGACGCGAAGGCTATCATCTTTCCGGTGGCGTCCGGTCCGGCCGAGGACTGGAGCGTGTGTGCCGCCGTGTTTCTCTCGGTGATCCAAGACGCCAAGCACCGCCTCTGGCTGGCGAGTCCATACTTCGTGCCATCGAGTCCCCTGCTCTATGCCATATGCCATGCCGCATTGCGTGGCGTCGATGTGCGGATCATCCTTCCACAAATGGCGGACCACCTGCTCCCCTGGCTCTCCTCGTTCTCTTACTACCCGAAGCTCCGTGCCGCCGGAGTCAAGGTCTGGCGTTACCAACCCGGCTTCATGCACCAGAAGGTTCTGCTCGCCGACGACGACTTCGCCATCGTCGGATCGATCAACCTCGACTACCGATCCTTCATGTTGAACTTTGAACTCTCGGCCGCGATTCATGACTCGGCCTTCGCGCAAGATGTTGAGACCATGTTCCTCGCAGACTTCGACCGCAGCAAGCCGGAGGACCTCATGGCCTTCGAGAACGGCTCGCTGTTGTTCCGTCTCAAATCCCGAGCCGCCGCGCTCATGAGCCCGGAGCAATAGTCGCACGGGATGATTCGCCCGACACCTGTGTTCGCGGCGAATATCTCCGCGCAGTTTCTTGCAACGCTCCTCCCGACCCGGTCGCTCAAAAAAACTTGCGCCGGGCAGGTCCCAACCGCACTTTCCCCCACGGTGCGCACCGTCGTCGCTCTTCTCAGTTTTTTGTCCTGCCTCACTTCGCTCTCTGCGCAGTGGACCGTTACGCTGCACGAGGGTCGTCGCTATGTCCCGATCCAGGATGTTGCGAGCTTTTACCGGCTCGACGCCCCGGCGATCAATGGCAACGAATTCACGCTCACCGGCCAGCAGCGAACGATCCGTGGGCGCAGTGGCGGGCGCGAAGTGATTATCAACAACGTGAAATACGTTTTGTGTTTTCCGATTGTATCAAAAGGTGGCGGCCTTTTTATCTCGGCCATGGACGTCACGAAGATCATCGAACCGGTGATGCGTCCGGGCAAAATTCAGAATGCCACTGCCGTCCGAACCGTGATCCTTGATGCCGGCCACGGGGGCCACGACTCCGGCGCGACGGGTCCGTGGGGTGCCGAGAAAGCGGCGGCGCTCGATGTTGTCCTTCGGGCGAGAAAGCTCCTTCAAGAAAGCGGTTACAATGTCCGGCTCACCCGAGGAACAGATGTTTTCATCCCGCTCGAGAAGCGACCATCCTTGGCCAACAAATATCCGAACGCCATTTTCATCAGTGTTCATTTCAACAAGAGCAAGTCGGTCGGAGGCACCGGCATCGAGACTTACGCACTGGCCCCGCGCGGCGTTCCCTCGATGGATGAGGAAAATCTCAGCTACAGCGACCTCAAGCAGTATCCCGGGCACGATCGCGATTCCGAGAACATCGCGTTGGCAACAGCGATGCATTCCTCGATGCTCCGCCACTTGCGCTTATTCGACCGCGGCATCAAACGCGCCAGGTTTCTCGTGATTCGCGACATCACCATTCCCGGTGTGCTTCTCGAGGGAGGGTTTATGAACCATCCCGTCGATGGACGTCAGATCTCGCAAAACTTTTTCCGCGATGCTTTCGCCCGCGCGATCCTCGAAGGGGTCAATCGCTATCAGATGGCCGTCTCTGGACAGATGCAGTATTTCCGCCCGTCGGCTGTCATAGGAGCGACAGACGCCACCTCGGCACCAATCCTGAAAAAGCCGCCTGCCACCCCGGCGCCTGTTGGTTCCAAGACCGACAGCGACTCGTCGGTGGCGCGGGCAGTGGATGCCATGTCCCCACCTTCCTCAAACTAGCGCCATGTCAGACTCCGACCCACATCCCCCCTCGCTCAATGACCCGATCGGCGTTTTCGATTCGGGCATCGGCGGGCTCACCGTCGTCGCCGCACTTCGAGATATCCTACCGAGCGAGACAATTTTTTACATCGGCGACACGGCTCGCGTGCCCTACGGAGGAAAAAGTCGACGGACGGTCGAGCGTTACAGCATCGAGATCGGCGGACTTCTCCTCGCCGAGCGGGCGAAAATCATTGTCGTAGCTTGCAACACGGCGTCCGCCCTTGCGGTTCCAAGAATGCAGGACCTTTTCCGAGTGCCGGTTCAAGGCGTCGTCGCGCCGGGTGCGACAGCGGCGGTCCAAATCACGAAGAACCGCCGCGTTGGCGTGATTGGCACACGGGCGACGATTTCCAGCGGAGCCTACGAGCACGCGATCCAGTCGTTGGCACCGGATATCGAGGTCTTTAGCGAGCCCTGCCCGCTGCTGGTCCCGTTGATCGAGGAAGGGCTTTTCGACGATCCCATCACGGATCAGATGCTCACCCGATACATTCGGCCGCTCTTGGAAAAAAATATCGATACGCTTGTTCTCGGCTGCACTCATTATCCGTTGCTGCGAAATGCCATCGCCCGGGCGGCCGGACAGGATGTTCAGCTGGTTGATTCGGCGCACAACTGTGCCCTCGCTGTCCGAGAACTCCTGACAGCGCGCGGATTGGCGGCTCCGAGGGACCGGCTCGGACGCCTCGACGTGGCACTCACCGATTCCACCGAGGGTTTTCTCCGCACGGCCGAGAAAGCGCTCGATTTGGAAATTGGCGATGTCGAACTCCGCTCCGTTCAAAGCGAGTCGTGAGGATTCTGCGATGACGCCGCTTTTTGCGAGAGCTGAATGGACAGGCCGACGATGACTCTACCCGCCGCGGCAAGGCACCATTTGCCGCCACGACGCCCGTGGCATCCAGAGATCATTAACACCGTCGCTGCTGCCAACCAGAACGTGCTCCACGCCTGACGCATCATACCATTTTGACACCGAAATGGGTGGAATCAACGGACGGTTCGGCGAACCATCCCGACCAAAAATCGGCGGGAAAACATCGCCGGGGTGCCCGACTTATTTATACCTATCACACTGAGTATTCGGCATCACACTCCCGCCAGGATGCGCAGGATCTGTCCGCGATGGAGCCCCATGTGAAATGCCGCCATGAAATGCCATCCCGCTCCATCCAGCGGCCCGAACCACGGATGGGCAAAACGAACTGGGGTCACGAGGCTCGGTGTCGCGGCGGTGACCCGCTGGAATTCACGGCACGTCTCATCAAACGCGCCAATGACGGAAGAATCGACATCCTCGCGCGGCTTCACCGCAGCCGTGCTGGCCTCCCCGGTTGGCACCCTCCCCTCCCCAAGCGCGGCGATCACCTCCGCGATTTGCTGATTCACAATTCGCAGGTGATCCAGGGTCATCAGCACCGACCAATACCGGCTGCTGTCTTCCAGCCCCGGGAGTCGGCGGATCAGAATCCGTTTCGGCAGGACTTCATTCGGAACGTCAGCAACAAGGCGCAAGATCTCAACACGCTCACGCTCAAAGATGGCGGCGGATTCCTCACGACTCGTCCGCTTCGCTTTCCAATGAACCATCAGGTTCGCGAAGAAACGCTCGACGGCTGGGATTCCGGCTCCCGGAGGGGCCAACTTGGGAAGTGATAACTTATTCTTCATACTTGCATATTGAAAGTATTTTACTTGTTGATTGCAAGTGTATTTTCACCTAAGTTTCCGCCATGCCCTCGACGCAACTCACACCCACCCGATCCGGCGTCCGACGCTCCCGGTGTCCCGTATCCTGCTCGCTGGAGATCTTCGGCGACCGATGGACTTTACTTGTGATTCGAGATTTGCTTTTGGGAAGATCCCGATTCAAGGATTTCGTGACCTCGCCGGAAGGAATTCCGACCAACATCCTGAGCGAGCGACTGGCCCGCCTCCTCGAGCACCGGGTCATCCGAAAAGTCCGTTCCGACAGCGGATCCAAGCACATGGCGTATCAGTTGACGGACAAGGGCCATGCCCTGGCACCGATCGTCCTGGCGATCAGGGAATGGGGATTAACGTGGGAGCGAGGCACCCAAGCCGCCCTGAAGCCCATCAAGGTGACGTAAGGCCGGAAGCGTTTTTTTCTTTCCGCGCTTTTCAGTTGGGAAGAATCCCGCTACTAGCTGCCAGAACCAACGTTTCCCGATGCCCAAAGAGCGAATCAGCCTCAATGCCCTCGACCAGTCCAAGTCCCTCGAACAGGAGGAGTATAAGAAGCAGCTCAAGCACTACCAGCTCCAGTTGCTGAGCATGCAACTCCGACTCCGCGAGAAGAAGCAGTCGCTCATTCTGGTCATGGAGGGTCCCGACGCAGCCGGGAAAGGCGGTGCGATCAAACGTGTCGTCGAGCGCCTTGATCCAAGGCTCGTCCGGGTTTACTCGATTGTGAAGCCGACGCCTGAGGAGAACCGTCACCATTACCTCTGGCGTTTCTGGAACAAGCTCCCTGCGTATGGAGAGTTTACCGTCTTTGATCGGTCTTGGTATGGCCGTTTACTCGTCGAGCGTGTGGAGGGCTTTTGCTCAGAGGAGGAATGGAAGCGGGCGTCGCGCGAGATCGTGGAGTTCGAGCGGCAGCTCTCCGATGACGGGGCGATCCTCATCAAGATCTACCTGCATATCACCAAAGACGAACAGCTCGACCGCTTCAAACGCCGCGAAGCCGATCCCTACAAGCACTGGAAGATCAGCGATGAAGACTGGCGCAATCGACGCCACTGGAACGAGCACAACGAGGCCGCCGAGGACATGTTTGAGAAAACCAATACCGTTGAGAATCCTTGGTCGGTCATTCCGGGAAATTTTAAGTGGTATGCCCGGGTCAAGACCGTGAAGACCGTCTGCGAGCGCGTCACCCAGGCTCTGGGCAGCTGATCTGTCGGCCGACGAGCCTCCCCGTGTCGAAAAGCAGAAAAGCCGGGGCCTTGCGACCCCGGCTTTCCGGTTTTGAGTTATTTGGTTCGAAGCGGACTTAGTAGTCCATTCCGCCCATTCCCCCGCCGCCCGGAGGCATGGCAGGAGCTTTTTCCTTCTCGGGAATCTCAGTGATGAGGCATTCCGTGGTGAGGAGGAGTCCGCTGATGGAAGCGGCGTTTTGGAGAGCGCTGCGGGTCACCTTGGCGGGGTCAACGACACCGGCCTTGATGAGGTCCTCATACTCGCCGGTGGCCACGTTGTAGCCTTCGGCGCCTTTGCGCTTCTTCACTTCTTGCACGATGAGAGCACCTTCTTGTCCGGCGTTGTCGGCCAGAGTGCGGAGGGGTTGCTCGATCGCACGGCGAACGATTTGCATGCCGATCTCCTCGTCACCGGTGAGGGTGAGCGCATCGAGAACCTTCTGAGCGCGGATGAGGGCAACTCCGCCGCCGGGGACGATCCCTTCTTCAACGGCCGCACGGGTCGCGTGGAGGG
>JBMOHW010000131.1:0-6386 GCA_049317665.1 Terrimicrobiaceae bacterium
CGGTCTGGTTGACCGCGTTATCCTCGACGACGAGGATCGAAAGATCGCCCGGATTCGGGAGGAGGCCCGGGATGTCGGTCGATTTTGACGAGGCCATTTGGGGGCCTGGAGCCTGGAGCATGACATGGAACTTGAAGGTCGATCCCCCTGGCCCACTTTCTGCCGAGATCGTGCCCTCCATGGCTTCGGTCAGGCGCTTGCAAATGGCCAGACCGAGTCCCGTGCCTCCGAATTTTCGGGTGGTCGAAACGTCAGCCTGGGAGAATGGCGCGAACAACTCTGGGAGGGATTCTTGAGGAATTCCGACGCCAGTGTCCTTCACTTCAAAGTCGAGCCGCCATTTTCCCGAGGGGACCCTTTCCGAGTCCGCGCGGAGGGAGACCTTCCCGGTCTGAGTGAATTTAATGGCGTTCGAGAGGACGTTGGAAACAATTTGCCGCAGACGGTGGCTGTCGCCGAGGACCGCGCCCGGCAAGTCCCCGAGAATAAGTTCCAAGTCCAGACCCTTACTTTCGGCGGTGGGCCGGAAAAGCGCTGCCGTGCTTTGAATCTCTGTGGCGGGATCGAATTCTCTCTTCTCGAATTGCAAGTGGCCCGCCTTGATCTTTGAGAAATCCAGAATGTCATTGATCAACGCCAGCAGGCTTTGGCCGCTTTGAACCAGAAGGTTGAGGTGGCCGGCTTGCTCATCGTCGAGCGGAGAGAGCGACAGGACGTCTGCAATTCCGATGATGCCATTCAGCGGAGTTCGGATTTCGTGGCTCATCACGGCGAGGAAATCGCTCTTTGCCGAGGTGGCCGATTGAGCCGCCTCCAGAGCCTTCTCCAGCGCTGCCGTGCGGACTTTTACGAGGTTCTCCAGCTCCTGCGCTTGCTGGCGAAGCTTTTCGTTCGAGTGGTAGAGTTCCAGACTCTTTCGCTCCAGAAGCGCTTCGGCCTCGTGCCGGGCCGCCCGTTCGCGGGCAGCGCGACGCTGGGCGCGCTCGACCTCCGGACTCACTGACGCCGCGTCAGGGTGAAGCATATAGGATCGCCAGGTTCCTCCAAATTTTCACGCTTAAGTGAAACGGTTTGCTGCTCTCCAAAGTGGGCGATGCAGGACTCCAGAAGTCCCTGAGCGAGATCCCCCAAATGCCGATCGGAGCGATAGATAAACACAAACTCGTCGGGCGAATTGGACATTGTCTCGAATTTTGGCAGCTGGGCATCGGGGTAAAGTTTCATAACCTCGACATGAATCACATCATCGAGCTACGCCGCAAAGGTCAGCGATGAGGTCACACCTTGGAAAAAGACGGGGTAGAGTTGCGCAAACTTTCCGAAAAGGTAATTGCCGTAGGCCCGCAAAAGCTCTGGAACAGTCTTGCCTGTCATCTTCGAGAGCTGGACGAGCAGTGACACCATTTCTTGGTGGTCGTAGGTGCCAACCGAGGTGTAAGCACCTCCGCTCGGCAGATCGCAGGCATCGATCATCTGTTCGGCGGTCTCAATCGAGAACTGCTCCTCGACCATTTCGATGAACTTTGCGAAGACGATTCCTTTCATAGGCGGTGGATGGGCTTTAGTAGCTGGCTGACACGGGATTGCCTGACGAGTCAAAACGTTTTCGGTTGGGGAGGGGGGCATTCCCTTGCGCGTGGCGTCAAGATCTGGAACCTCCTCTGCCTTTTTAAATTCTACTGGGAGCTCGGACGGACGGGACACCCAAAGAAGCCGCGCTGGCTGATGATAGTGGCGACCTCCGGTGGGACCATGGATTCCCACGAGGGGTCGTGGGCGGCGATGCGCTTGAGAACGTCGCGGGAGAAGATGGAAGCGTAGGCCGGATTGGAATTGTTGAGGTGGACGAAGCTGCCTCGCTTCGAGAGGTAATCGTAGAGCGGTGTCAGCTCCGGGGTGACCTCGAGGGTGTGGACGGTCTGCTGGGTGGCACCGGGTTCATTTTGGTAGGGGTAGACGTAAAGCTTGAGATCGTTCTTAAACAGTCGGCCGAAGCTCTCCAGGACGCCGCCGGGGAGTTGAGTATAGTATTTTTCATCGAAGAGTTTAACGAGGCTCGGCACGCCCATGACGATCCCGATCCGTTCCTTGGTTCGCGTAGCCAAAAAGGCGGCGAGGCGGTAGTATTCGAAGTAGTCGGAGATGAGGACGGTCATCCCGCAAGCCGCGAGGAGTTCGGCGCGGGCCAGGAAGTCGCGGCGATCGACATCTTTTCCCCCGGCGAGAAGGTTGCGCATCGTGATCTCCATGATCGGGAGGACCGGTTTGCCGGCAACGGCCGGGTCGGCCTGGAATTTGGCGAGGGCGCATTGAACCATGTCAATATTCACGTGAGTCGGTGGGCGGAAGCTCCCGCGCTCCACGAGGATGGCTTTTTTGTAGAGCACTTCGGACGGCTGCAAGACCTCGCGATCCGCTCCGAACATGGCTGCACCGCTGAGGCCGAGTTGCACGAGTTGAAGCGCCATGACCCGGTTGTCGACGTTGCGGAATTCGATGCCGCTGAACTCGATCATGTCGATCTCGATGCGGCCGGTCGTGAGCATGTCGAGGAGGGATTCGACGAGGCGTTCGGGCATGTGGTGGAGGAAGAACGCCGCGTAGCAGAGGTTGACTCCCACGATGCCGAGGGCTTCCTGTTGGAGTGATGCCTCGGCGTCCAGCATGCGGACGTGCATCAGAATTTGACTTGGCTCATCGCGAGGGCGGCTTTGGAATTTTATGCCCATCCATCCGTGGCATTCGTTGCCTCCCTTGAAACTTCGCGCGACGACCGTGTCGGCAAAGGCGAAGAACGCCGTCGTATCCCCGCGTGCCGGACCGAGGCGCTCAATGTTGAGCTCGAGTTCGCGGTCGAGCATGGCTTGGAGTCGCCCCTTGGAAACGTAGCGTTCGCTCCGACCGTAAATGGCATCGCTGACTTGCATGTCGTAGGCCGAGATGCTCTTGGCGATGGTGCCTGCGGCTCCACCGACCCGAAAAAACCAGCGCACAACCTCCTGGCCCGCTCCGATCTCTGCGAAAGTCCCGTACCATTGCGGATCCAGGTTAACGCGGAGGGCTTTGTTGTGGGTATCGACGGTTTCCGGGCTCATCCGGTTCCACGAGCAGGATCCGTGCTAGGTCGGGGTTTGCTCTTCTTCGGAAATCATTTTCAGGGAACTTCCGTTTGGCCAGATCCCGAAGTGGTGATAGCCTTTCCCCGCCATGAGTGACAACTCGCCTTTGCCGCCTGACATTGCATCCATCGACCTTGCTCGGAGCATCCTTCCGGCATGGGCCCGTGAGCCAGGGGTTCCCGCGCAGACGGCCCGCCTCGCCAAGGAATTCGGTGACCGGGAGGAACGCCCCGAGCGGCGAGATCGGAATGATCGGACGCCGCGGCCGAGAGGTAACGGCCCCGACCGCAGTGGGCCCCGCGGAAATGCGGGATCCCGTGGCGGAGGGGGCGGTCGTCGTCAAGATTCGCACCAGCGTTCGGATAAACGTCCCGAGCCAATTCGTGCCCCGGTCTTGGAAGGATGGGTTGTTTCGTTTGCTCCCGAGCCACGCGGGGTGGAAGGTCTCGCCCGCCAGATCAAGGCTTCGGCAAAAGCCTACGCACTATTTGATATTGCCTTGTTGGTCTTGGAAAAGCCTGAGCGCTGGGTCGCCGAGTGGTCGCCCGGACGTGAAAACGCTCCGGAAATTTTTCAGCTCCAGACGGACGGCAGCATCTGGACGAGCGAGCGCGAGGCACTCTCCCACGTCTTGGAACACCAGTTGGACCGCTTCTACCGTCAGGAGCGGGTGGCTGGTGAGCCCCCGAAAGGTTCCTTTTCCTGCGTCGCGGTTTGCGGGATGAGCGGCGAAATTCTCGGCCCGCCAAATCACCACGACTACCAGTCGCAACTCAGAAAAGTCCACGCCGCGAGATTTGGGAACATGTCGTTCGATGCTTACAAAAGCCGTGTGCGGATGGAGCGGGGCGAGGAGCTCATCCAAAAGTGGAAGGACAGCCAGAGCGTGAAAATCGAAACCTTTCCTCTCGAAGCCCCCGAGGGCACCGAGCCGGTGTTGCTCGGTAAGCCCGCCGACATCGAGAACCACTTTCGGGAGAACCACGCGGGAACGATCGTCAAGCGGGTGGAATCGAATGCCACGAGCCCTGGTGGAGTCGCTCTCCGGAGCGGATCGCCGGCGGTCCGCGAGCTCGTGCGGCGTAGCCTCGAGGATCTCCGTCGTTTTCCTCTCCCTCTCGCTCACGCTCTGGGCCGGGACATGTCCGCGTTTGGGCTTCAGGTCTTCAAGGCGCACGAGAACATCACCTACATATCTGTCGCACGCCCTCGTCATCTTGATCGCGAGGTGAACCGCGTCGCGGATCATCTCGCAGCCATTCTCGATTACCTCGAACGGCACCCCTCCGTTCCGCGACCCGAACAATGGAAAGCGCTCATCGATCTGCGCCCGGCACCGGCCGACGGCAGCCCCGACTCGCGCGAGGCAGCGCTGGCGGGCGATTTGGCTTGGCTTCTCCATCAGGGCCACGTGATCGATTATGCCAAGCATGGTCTTGCCGCGGTTGGCAAACCGAAGCCGCCCCGCCCCCGGCCGGATCAAAAGCCGAAGGCGGCCACTACGGATTCTCTCAAAGATTGATTGTCCAGACGGCCAATCCGCAGGCAAATTCTTTGACACGTCACGAGCGATCCGATAGTAATCGCGCATGATCGCTCATTTCCGAATTTTTCCGGCTGTCCGTCTGCTGGGCTGGGAGGCTGGAGTCTAGGGTATGACTTCAAATGATCGCAGCGGAATTCTGGCGGCGGGGCATTGGATCGTGGACCACGTGAAGGTCATCGAGGCGTGGCCGGAACAGGATTCGCTCGTGAGCATTGTTTCCCAGTCCTCCGGAAACGGCGGATGCGCCTACAACGTTCTCAAGAATCTCTCGAAGCTGGATGGCGCTTTTCCGCTCGAGGGGGTGGGGCTCATTGGGGATGATGCCGATGGCCGTGCCATTCTCGACGACTGTGCGGCGTGCGGAATCTCCACCTCGCGACTTCGTGTGAGCGATGCGTATTCGACGTCCTACACGGATGTGATGACGGTCGCCGAGGGCGGACGACGCACATTCTTTCATCAACGCGGTGCAAACGCCTTTCTGCGCGAGGATCACATTCGCGTCGATGACTCCGACGCGAAATTTTTTCTTCTGGGTTACCTCGCGCTTTTGGACACGCTCGATGAGATCGGGAGTGACGGACGCACCGGGGCTTCGAGGGTCTTCGAGGCTGCGAGTCAGGCCGGGTTCGTGACGCTCGCGGATTTGGTGAGTTCGCATACTGGGGATTTTCCCGCGATGATTGGTCCGAGTCTTCCATGGATCGATTGGTTGTTCCTCAACGAGTTCGAGGCCGCGAAGCTTGTCGGTGGCCTGATGCCGCAGGCGGATGATCGCGACGGCCTGCTGGCGCTCGCTGCGGATGTTTTGCGTCTCGGCGTCAGGCGGGGGGTTTTCCTTCACTCGGCACGTGCGGCTTTCTATGTGGGCCGCGATGGAGTCGCGGAATCCCAAGGATGCGTCAATGTGCCGCGAGAACTCATTCAGGGCACAGCTGGCGCTGGTGATGCCTTCGCCTCCGGCTGCATCCTGGCATTGCATGAGGAGAGGCCGATCCGCGCCTGCCTGGAACTCGGCGTGGCTGCGGCTGCTTGTTCGCTACGGGATCCTTCCTGTTCGCGGGCGATTCCGTCTGCCGACGAATGCCTTTCCTTTGCAAAGACCCACGGATTTTCCGAACTATGACCAAACGACTCGACGAAAAAATTGCCGCGATTCATGCCGATCCCCACGGGTGCAAGGAATTCATAATTGCCGATGCCAAGGATGCCGACATGGCCTTCGGGATTACGGCTCCCGGACCGCAAATGGAGACCAGTGTGCATGGGTTTAATCGCACGGAGGGGAGTTTCAAAAAGCTCGAAGATTATCTGCAGCAAATCCGCGCGGTGATCGCCCAGGATATTGTCGATATCGTGCTACTCTCCGCATCGAATCTCGAGCGTCTCGCGATGCGGGAGCGGATTTTTGAGAATTCGCCGATCACCCCTGCGGCACGGGCCAACGATACAACGGACATATGGATCGCCCGGGGCAGTAGTTATGCCGTGGAGCCTTCGCGCCCGTTTCGATCGGCCGGGATTGATCACATCAAATACGGGAAGATCACTGAGAATCACGACGCACCGGTCATCGGAGCCGACCTCGGGCTCTACTCGATGACGTTTACGAACGATCTGGATGCGGACTACAAGTCGCTCTGCCAGTTCCAAGACTTCCGCCTTGAGGCGGAAAAAAAGAAGTTCCGTTACTTCCTGGAGGTCTTCAATCCGAATGTCTC
>JBMOHW010000132.1:0-6355 GCA_049317665.1 Terrimicrobiaceae bacterium
CTTGCACTGACCTGGCACCAGTCGGTGAAGCCACCTATGACAGATACTGGAGATGATTTGTTTAATGCTGTACCATCACCTAAACGGCCGTTACCAGCACAACCCCACGCCCAAGCTGTTCCATTGGTTCTAACACCTAAGCTGTGAGCTTGGCCTGCGCTAATCTGACACCAATCGGTAAACCCTCCCACGACTGATACTGGTGATGATTTATCCACGGTTGTTCCGTCTCCTAGATGGCCATATAAATTGATTCCCCAGGCCCATGCTGTCCCATTAGTTCTAACACCTAAGCTGTGATACGCACCTGCACTAACCTGACACCAATTAGTAAACCCGCCTATGACTGACACTGGTGATGATTTATCTACTGTTGTTCCCTCACCTAAACGCCCCAATATATTATATCCCCAAGCCCATGCAGTACCATTAGTTCTAACTCCAAGGCTATGACCGCGACCCGTGTCAACCTGGCACCAATCAGTAAACCCACCTATGACTGATACTGGTGATATTTTGGCATCTGTTGTACCGTCACCTAGTTGACCACCGTAATTAGCGCCCCATGCCCATGCAGTACCGTTGGATCTAATACCTGAGCTTTGACAACCTCCAGCACTAACCTGACACCAGTCTATAAAACTATTGACGACAGATACTGGTGATGATTTAGTGACGATTGTACCGTCGCCCAATTGACCGAACGAGTTTTGTCCCCAAGCATATGTATAATCATAGTCCCTTCTTAATACTCTGTTATCTAGACCTGTCCAACACCCTAATTGCGCAATAACTGGTACACCTATACTGTTAACGAAGAATACTGTTCCTGGTATTATAGTATTACTAGATAAATCAGGCAAGCTATTTACGTTTGCAACAGTTACTGATCTGTTTGTTGTGTTTGTGTATACAGATGCAGCTAGTGTTAATAAACAAGCTGTAGAGCATGCATTAGTAAAATTATTTACGTCGTCTTGTAGAGCCATTTAGCAACCTTTAATAGATCCTGCAATACCTATAGTAACACTGCTTGAGGCGCAAACGAGAATCCAACTGGTAAAGCCCCCTATTATTGATACTGGTGATAGTTTAGTTGCGGTTGTACAGTCTCCTAATCGCCCGCAAGTATTTAATCCCCATGCCCATGCTGTACCATTGGTTCTAACACCTGCACTGTGATTGTACCCGGCACTGACCTGACACCAATCTGTAAAACCGCCTACAACTGATCTTGGTGACGACCTGCCAGTATAACCACCTTCACCTAATTGTCCCTGATTGTTAATCCCCCAAGCCCATGCAGTGCCATTGGTTCTAACACCTAAGCTGTGAGCTCGGCCTGCACTAACTTGACACCAATCTGTAAAACCACCAATAACTGATACTGGTGATGATTTGTTTACAGTTGTTCCATCCCCTAATTGTCCCTGATAATTACATCCCCAGGCCCATGCAGTACCATTGGTTCTAACACCTAGGTTGTGACTGCCGGTAGCGGCGCCGCTAACCTGGCACCAATCTGTAAACCCTCCTACTACTGATACTGGTGATGATTTATTTACGGTTGTACCGTCACCTAAACGGCCGTAACTGTTATATCCCCAAGCCCATGCAGTACCATTAGTTCTTACCCCTAGGCTATGTGAACCCCCAGCACTAACTTGACACCAATCGGTAAATCCTCCCACGACTGATACTGGTGATGATTTAGATACTGTTGTTCCGTCTCCTAGACGGCCATATAAATTGACTCCCCAGGACCACAATGTACCATTATTTCTAATAGCGATAGTATGCTGAGTCGTACTAACCTTGCACCACAGCAAACCTCCAACAACTGGTACTGGTGATGATTTAGTGACAGTAGTGCCGTCACCTAGTCGCCCGTTGTATCCTGGTCCCCACGCCCATGCTGTACCGTTAAATCTAAGACCCATAGATGTTGTTGAGCCTGCACTTATTAAACACCAATCAGTAATCCCGCCAATAGCCGATACTGGCGATGATGTTGGTGTTCCAGTATTATCCCCTAGTATGCCTTGTGAGTTTTGGCCCACGCCCCAGATACCTCCTCTTACCTCGCATCTTGATGAAAAATTACAATTCCAGGCACCGTCTACAGCATGATAATATCTATTTTCATTAGTCACAAAAATCATTCTACCATTATAGCAAGTGGCAGAAGGTAAAGATGCAAAGTTTGCCACGCTGCAAACTGGATTACTTAGTATAGTGAGCGCATTGGTGGTCTGACATGTCTGAAGTGCTGTTAGACCGCCTGCGTTGATAGCGCAACAAATTTTGTCTATAAGATTTTGAGAGGTAATCATTAATATTTTAATCCTAGGCTGTGATAGGCACCTGCACTGACCTGGCACCAGTATGTTAGACCTCCTATAACTGATATTGGTGATGATTTATCAACCGTTGTACCGTCACCTAAAAGACCACAACAAGCACGTCCCCATGCCCAGGCTGTTCCATTGGTTCTAACACCTAGGCTGTGGCAGAATCCTGCACTTACTTGACACCAATCTGTAAACCCACCTACGACTAATACCGGTGATGATTTATTTACGGTTGTACCGTCTCCTAGTTGACCAAAACAGTTACTCCCCCACGCCCAAGCTGTACCATTGGTTCTAACACCTAGGCTGTAATATCTACCGGCGCTGACTCGACACCAATTAGTGAATCCGCCTACAACTGAAACAGGGGACACCGTGAAACCTATTGTACCGTCACCTAGCATACCATAATCATTACTCCCCCACGCCCATGCAGTACCATTGGTTCTAACACCTAGGCTGTGAGAATACCCAGCACTGACCTGACACCAATCTGTAAACCCGCCAATGACTGATACTGGTGATGATTTATTTACGGATGTACCGTCCCCTAAAGTAAAGTTGCGGTTTGAGCCCCAGGCCCATGCAGTACCATTGGTTCTAACACCTAGGCTGTGAGAATCACCACCGCTAACCTGGCACCAATCTGTAAACCCGCCAATGACTGATACTGGTGATGATTTACTTACGGTTGTACCGTCACCGAGAAAGCCACCTCCGTTTACGAGTCTACAATTTTGTCCCCACGCCCATGCTGTACCATTAGTTCTTACTCCCAGGCTATGTACACCCCCAGCACTAACTTGACACCAATCGGTAAATCCTCCCACGACTGATACTGGTGATGATCTGTTTACGGCTGTACCATCTCCTAGTCTGCCGGCGGTCGCTGGCCCCCAAGCCCATGCTGTCCCATTGGTTCTAACACCTAGGCTGTGACCACCTCCTGCACTAACTTGACACCAATCTGTAAACCCACCAATGACTGATACTGGTGATGATTTATTTACGGTTGTACCGTCACCTAAACGGCCAGTATTATTGTATCCCCAGCTATATGTAATACCATAGTTATAGTCATCTCTTATTAAACGTCCATCTAATGATATCCATTTTGTATTAGAACTAATAGCAAAAATACCAGTATCATTAATAAAAGTAAGGACTGAATCTGGAGAATTATAGAGTCCTAGATCAGGCAAGGACGCACTAGTTGAAACTACTGATATATTTTGAGTGTCAATAGCCTTTGCAGATAAAATTAGACCAAGTACTTCACTAGGCACAGTAGTGTTAGTAGTATTGCCTAGTGCTGCTGTAAGCTTGCTTTGAAGTGTTGTTTTATCTACTGGCATTTTATTATTCTACTATTCCTATGATTGCTCAATTATTTCTAAAGCCTGAAGTTCTTGCTTAGTATTAGCGGCATCAATTTGATCATTGATGTTTTTTTCCCAGTCAAAAGTAGATTGCACATGTGCTGATACTGCTGCTACTACTGATGACATGTCGCTTTTTGTAAGACTTAACCAGCCTTCAGTAAACTTCCAATTCACTGTATCACCATTGCTCATTACTGATAGTTGATGTGAATAAATAGCGCGACCGTCGCGTGTTGTATCTAATGTAACTTCCTTGCTACCTATATTTAGTTTAACGCCAGCTACTTCTTTTTTCCAGCGCTCAGCAGCGGCTAAGTTAATGTAATTAATTTTAGCCGCATCTACTGGTGAATCCATCACTTCATAGTTAGCGATCGTTACATCCCCAGATACGTTCCAGAGAGGTCCGTAATAGTACTCGACCATAGGGTCGATTTCTGGTCTAACTTCCTCTACTAAGGTAATCTTTGCATCATTATTAATTATAAGAGGGAGTTGTTCTGGAGGAAGTTTTGAAAGCTGAATATCTACCCCTTCCTTTTCTAGTGAGCCTTTAAAGATCCCACTATTCCAGTCCATAGGCCCTACTATTACTCTATTTTTATAAACTACTGCATACATTTTTATTTCTCCTATTTATTAGAAGCTAGATCCTCTAATAGCTGAAGCACCAGAGCCACTCCCGGTGCTGACTTGACACCAATCTGTAAACCCGCCTATGACCGATACTGGTGATGATTTGCAAACCGTTGTACCGTCACCAAGTGCGCCAAAAGGATTATTTCCCCAGACCCATGCTGTTCCATTGGTTCTAACCCCTATACTCAAGCCGGAAAGACCGGATGCACTAACCTGGCACCAATTAGTAAACCCTCCTACTACTGATACTGGTGATGATTTATTTACGGTTGTACCATCACCTAATCGTCCGATGCTGCCACATCCCCACGCCCATGCAGTACCATTGATTCTAACACCTAAGCTGTGATACGTACCTGCACTAACCTGACACCAATCAGTAAACCCACCTACAACTGACACTGGTGATGATTTAGATACGGTTGTACCGTCACCTAGTGCACCTGTAGCATTACATCCCCATGCCCATGCTGTACCATTGGTTCTAACACCTGCACTATGAGAGTCCCCGGCACTGACCTGACACCAATCTGTAAAACCGCCTACAACTGATACTGGTGATGATCTATTGACTGTAGTCCCGTCGCCTAATCGCCCGCAAAAATTAGGTCCCCATGCCCATGCTGTACCATTGGTTCTAACACCTAAGCTATGACCACCCGCACTAACCTGACACCAATCAGTAAACCCGCCTATGACTGATACTGGTGAAGCGCAGGCAGGTGTACCAACAGTTCCGGTACCTAATGCCCCCTGAATGTTACTTCCCCATGCCCATGCTGTACCATTGACTCTAACACCTAAGCTATGACCACCCGCACTGACCTGACACCAATCTGTAAATCCGCCTATGACAGAAACGGGAGATGATTTAGTTGTTACAATTGTGCTACCATCACCTAATACATTACACCCACAACCCCATGCCCATACAGTCCCATTAGTACGTAACCCCAAGCTATGGCTAATTCCTGCACTAATCTGGCGCCAATCTGTAAACCCGCCTATGACAGAAACGGGAGATGATTTAGATACTGTTGTCCCGTCACCTAAAAGACCACAACAAGCACTTCCCCAGCTGTATGTTATTCCTTTAGTTAACGAAACTATGCTTTGCCAATCAGTACCAGTGCTCGAATATAATCTCTGGTCTGCTGTAACAAATACCAATAAACCTTTATTAGTCGATGCAGAAGGTAGGCTTGAATAAGTGCTAACTTTACGTATCTGTCCCATTCCAAGCGCTTGAACGGCTTTAGCTAAGAACAAATAGTCCATAGTAGTAGTAGCATTATCAATCGATTCTTGTAGAAGTATTTGAAATTGAGCTATGTTCATGTTGATGGTCTTCTTATAGCTATAAAATTACATTGACCTGCGCTAACTTGCCACCAATCTGTAAAGCCGCCTAGGACTGATACTGGTGATGATCTACAAACGGATGTACCGTCACCTAAAGTTCCAATGTTTCCTGTAAAAGCACTACCATTACATCCCCATGTCCAGACTGTCCCATTAGTTCTAATGCCGGCACTTTCGACGTTGCCCGCATCTGCCAGACACCAATCTGTAAAGCCGCCTACGACCGATACTGGTGATGATTTGTTTACAGTAGTACCGTCACCTAGTCGCCCGCTGGATCCAATACCCCAAGCCCATGCAGTGCCATTGGTTCTAACACCTAAGCTATGGCTAGATCCTGCACTAACCTGACACCAATTAGTGAAACCTCCAACAACTGAAACAGGGGACGATTTATTTACGGTTGTACCATCACCTAGTGCACCTGTAGCACCTATTATTAATCTACAATTACTTCCCCACGCCCATGCTGTCCCATTAGTTCTAACACCTAGGCTGTGATACGTGCCTGCACTAACCTGGCACCAATCAGTAAAGCCACCAACGACTGATACTGGTGATGATTTGTTTACAGTAGTACCGTCACCTAGTTGCCCTGAAGCACCAGAACTCCATGCCCAT
>JBMOHW010000133.1:0-6154 GCA_049317665.1 Terrimicrobiaceae bacterium
GGTCCGAGCGAGATCAATGCCTCGGTGAAAGCCTACTTCGCACTCAAGCTCGCGGGCGATCCGACGAACAGCCATTGGATGCGTGAGGCGAGGGCGAACATCCTGCGATTGGGAGGAATCCCGCAGATGAATACCTACGGCCGATTCTACCTCGCTCTGCTCGGCCAGTTTCCGTGGGACTACGTGCCGACCGTCCCACCCGAGATTTTTTTGCTGCCGCGGTGGTTCTTTTTTAACATTTACGAAATGTCGTCGTGGAGCCGGACGATTATTGCGCCGCTGGCGATCCTCAACCACTTCAAGCCCACGCGTGCGCTGCCGCCGGAATTCCATCTTCACGAGCTGTATCCCGCCGGTCTGGAAAATACCGATCTGTCGCTCAAGAAAGATCCCCGATTCTGGGCGTGGCGGAATTTTTTCCTGCGGTGGGACTCGATCCTCAAGGTTCACAATCGATTCCCGTTCCACCCCGTCCGGAAACTGGCTCTCCGCAAGGCCGAAGAATGGATGACGGAGCGGATGGGCGAGGGGAGCGAGGGGCTCTCGGCGATCTTCCCGGCGATGTTGAACTCGATGATGGCCCTCCGTGTGCTCGGCTACGCGGAGGATCATCCTCTCATGAAAAAAGCGTGGCGGGATTTTTCCGGGCTCTTCGTGGATGAACCCGACGACTTCCGCATCCAGCCCTGCCTATCCCCGGTCTGGGATACGGCGATTACGACGATTGCGCTCGGGGAGTCCGGCATCGGGCGCGATCACCCGGCTCTGATCCGGGCGGCCGAATGGCTGGAGAAGCGGGAAGTTCGGTTTGCTGGCGATTGGGCCGAGCGCATCCGGGGCGTTGAGCCGAGCGGCTGGGCGTTCGAGCATGACAACAAATATTATCCTGACACCGACGACACGATGATGGTCCTCATGGCACTCCGGCAGGTGGCGACGGATGATGAGTATACGCGCAACGCGCAGTTTTCGAGGGCTCTCGACTGGTTGCTGGCGTTCCAATGCAGCGATGGCGGATGGGCGGCGTTCGATAAAGACGTGACCGCATCCTGGCTCGAGCACGTTCCCTTCGCCGACCACAATGCAATTCTCGACCCAACGTGCAGCGACCTGACGGCGCGCGTGCTCGAGTTGCTCGGCGTCATCGGATACGACCCGCAGAGCCCGGTCGTGCGACGTGCCGTTGCGATGCTCCGCCGCACGCAGGAGACGGATGGCTCATGGTATGGTCGCTGGGGCGTGAACTACATCTACGGCACGTGGCAGGCGTTGCGCGGGCTCGCGGCGATTGGCACGAACATGGATGAAGAATGGATCCGTCGCGGGAGGGATTGGCTCGAGAGTTGCCAGAACGAAGACGGTGGATGGGGCGAAACCTGCGAGAGCTATAATTTTCCTGCTCTCAAAGGAAGAGGTCCCAGCACGGCGAGTCAGACGGCGTGGGCACTCATGGGACTCCTGGCCTGCGGCGGGGAATCTCGCGAATCAATCCGCAACGGAATCCGCTGGCTAATCACGAGCCAAAATCCCGACGGTTCGTGGACCGAGGACTACACGACGGGCACTGGGTTTCCGTGCGTTTTTTACCTCAAATACGACATGTATCGGAATCACTTCCCGCTACTGGCTCTGGCGACCTATGTGCGCGAGACGAGGTGATTTGTCGGCCTATCTGCGGCGGAGAGCTTCCTGGACCGCGAAAGAATTATTCATGATGTCCGCGATGCGCTGCACCGGGGTGACGCGGTCGGACATGTAATCGAGGTTTCCGTCCCGACCGATCACGGCGATGGCAAAGCCGTCCGGTGCATCAAAGTCGAGGGCGACGCGGGGGCCATCGGCGACCGTGACAAACGGGATGTTCGATCTCACGACGCCCGTCTGGCCCGAGAAGGCCGCCACGCAAACAATGCGTTGGGCGGCGAGGCGTTCATACATCAATTGCAACTGCCCGACCTGGGAGCGGAACGCCCACTGACGCGGCGACTTGGCAATGACCACAACGACGGGACGTCCGCGGAATTCCTTCGACGACTTCGAAGCACCGGTCGCGTCAATCCAGCGAAATTCCGGCGCCGGACGAACGACTTCGGCCCGCAGGTGCGGAACAAATGAGGCAGCAAAAAGCGCGACGCTGAGTGTTAGGATTCTCATATCTTCATCAATTCCGCCTCTTTCGTGACGACGTGTTTATCGATCTCGGCCACGAAGCGATCCGTCAACTTCTGAATGTCCGCTTCCGCGTCCCGGCAGGAATCTTCGGTTATCGAGCTTTCCTTCTGGAGCTTCTTGAGATCATCCATTCCGGCGCGGCGAGCACCGCGCACACGAACCCGGGCTTCCTCGGCGATTTGCTTGACCGTTTTGGCGAGGTCGCGACGACGTTCTTCCGAGAGTTCGGGAATCGGAATGCGGATGAGTTTTCCGTCGACGATGGGATTGATCCCGAGGCGTGACTCGTTGATCGCGCGTTCGATATCGCGTGTCGTGGCGGCATCGAAGGGTTGAATGACAAGCAACCGCGGCTCCGGGGCCGAGATCAGAGCCAGTTGCTTGAGCTTCATATTCGATCCGTAGGCTTCGACATCGAGGTTCTCGACGAGGGCAGGAGACGCTTTGCCGGTCCGGATGGCTGCGAATTCATGGATCATGAACTCGACGGACTTTTCCATGCCCTCCTCGGCTTCGAACTGGATCTCTTCGACACTCATATGGCTTCGTGGCGATCCGAAACGAGCGTGCCAACTTCCTCACCGGCAATGGCGCGGCGGATGTTGTCGGGTTTGTTCATGTCGAAAATAATAATCGGCATGTGATTATCCATGCAAAGACTGAATGCCGTCGAGTCCATCACCTGCAAGCGCCGGGACAGGGCCTCGCCGTAGCTGACATGGGTGAAACGCTTGGCGTCCGGATTCTTCATCGGATCGCTATCATAGACGCCGTCGACCTTGGTGGCTTTCAGGATCACCTGAGCACCGATTTCGTTGGCGCGGAGTGCGGCGGTTGTGTCGGTCGAGAAGAACGGATTTCCGGTCCCAGCGACGAAGATCACCACGCGTCCGAGTTCGAGGTGTCGCGTCGCCTTCCGGAGGATGAACGGTTCGGCGACGTTGTGCATTTCGATCGCTGTTTGCACCCGCACCGGCACGCCGAGGTCCTCGATCGCGCTGAGCAGGGCGAGACCGTTGATGACGGTGGCCAGCATCCCCATGTAGTCGGCGGTCGTGCGGTTCATTCCCCGATGGCTCGCGGCGAGGCCGCGCCAGATGTTTCCGCCGCCGATGACGATGGCGAGTTCAACGCCCATGTTCTTGACCTCGGCAATCTCGGCCGCAATCGAGGTGACAATTTGCGGAGAGATATTGTCTCGACTGCCTGGCTCGCGGAGGGCTTCGCCACTGAGTTTGAGGACGACCCGTTTGTAGCGTGGAGAAAGTTTGGAGTCCGTTGACATGGTGATCGTTCCTTCCATCCAAACCGATCAGCGGGCGGGAGGAAAGGACAAAGCTGGAAATCGTTGCGGTCCGGTGGCTCAGCATTCATGCTCGAACGGTCATGCCCGCCCGGAATCCGGACATCGTGAAGGAAAACGCCGCCGCCGAGGAAGTGCGGCAGATTTACCGTGAACTTGCCACCCGGGCGATCTCCCGATCCTGCACGGTCCGCACGGAATGTTGCCGATTCCGTCTCACTGGAAAAATCCCGCATCTCACGCTCGGCGAGGCGTTGGTCGCTGAAAAAGCTCTCCGCGCCAGCGGGCGGAAGTCCGCCCCGCTGCGAACCGATGGAAGTTGCCCGATGCTGGACCCGGCCACCTCCCGGTGTTGGATCTACGACGGGCGTCCCTTTGGATGCCGGACACATTTTTGCGACGCGGCGGGCGGACCATACGACCGACGCGACGTGATCGACTTGATCCGTCGCCTCGAGGACATCGACAGTCGTCTCTTGGGCAACGGCCCTCAGGTCCTGCCCTCCGCCCTCGCCCACTTGATCACCAAATGAAGGCCATCGTTCCCGCCCTCCTTTTTGCGGCTGCGGTGACCGCCGGCGCCGCCGAGAAACAACAAATGATCGTCTCGATCGCGGAGACGTGGAATTCCACCAGCGGCTTGATGCAGCTTTATGAGAAATTCGGAGGCCAGTGGACGCCGGTCTCGTCCGCGTGGCGTGTCCTCTACGGTCGAAATGGTCTCGCGTGGGGCCGCGGCGAACATCCCGCCTCCCCGCCGATGCCTGAAATTCCGATCAAGCAAGAACGCGACAAACGGGCACCTGCAGGACTGTTCCGGATCGGCACGATCTACACCTATGACGACCGCCTGCCCGAAGGAGCGGACTATCCGATCCACACGATCACGGCAGCGGATGCTTGGATCGATGACCCCAACCTTCCGGAATACAACCGCCACGTGCGTGTCGATCCCTCAAATCCCCCGCCGTGGTTTGCGAAACAACGCATGCGCCTCAACGACCCGCCCCACCGTTGGCTCATCGAGATCCGTCACAACTCCGACCCACCCGTGCCCGGCGCTGGGAGCGCGATTTTCTTCCACATTCAACGCGGCCCGGAAACTCGTTCCGCCGGCTGCACGGTCATGCCGGAGAGTCGGATCGTCGGCCTTACCCGATGGCTCCGCTCATCCGCTGACCCGCACTACGTCTTGCTTCCACGCCGAGAGTATCTGGCCGTCTGGAAAAAATGGGGCCTCCCGCCACCCGAGGCTGCCGCTGCGCTGCTCGCTAGGCCTTGAGTTCGTCGCCGGTGAGGGCGTTCGTGATGATGAATTTTTCCTGATGGAATGTCGGGTCGGCACGGAACGAGAGGCGTCCGGCGTAGCGGCGTTCAATCTCGACCAGATGGTCCTCATCCTCGGTGCGAAGCCGGTTGAGTAGCTCGGGGTGCACGGTGACCTTGACTTCGTGGACCGTGTCCTGGTTCTTGCGCATGACTGAGTGCAAGGCCCGCTGGAGCTCGACGCTCATCGTCATCGGGCTCTTGATCATGCTCTTGCCATTGCAATGCGGGCAGGGAATGAAGATCGCGCTCGCAAGGCTCTCGTTGGCCCGTTGGCGGGTCATTTCCATGAGCCCGAGCTGGGAGATCGGTAGGACGTGTGTGCGAGCCTTATCGCGTTTGAGGCGTTCCTTGACGCGTTGATAAACCGCCTGCTGGTCCTTGCGGCTCTTCATGTCGATGAAGTCCGCAACGATGAGGCCGCCGATATTTCGGAGCCGGAGTTGGCGGGTGATCTCATCGGCCGCTTCGAGGTTGGTTTGGAGGAGCGTTTTCTCCATATCCTTCATCCCCTTGTTGCGCCCGGTATTCACGTCAACCGCGATCATCGCCTCGGTCTCGTCGATGACGATGTAGCCGCCGCATGGGAGCCAGACTTGTCGGTGGAACGCGGCATCGATCTGAGCTTGGACGCCGAAGCAATCGAAAATCGGCTGGGCACCGGTGTAGTGCTGGATCGATTTTTTGGCCCGTTGGGAAACCTGACCAACCAAATGCTGCATCCGTTCGCAGGCCTTCGCGTCGTCAACGATGACCGCATCGATTTCATCGGTGAGAAAATCGCGAACCGTCCGATCAATGAGATCCGGTTCCTCGAAAAGGCAGGCCGGGGCATTCTTCTCGACGAGACCGGTCTGGATTGACGACCACTGCTCAAGGAGGAGGCCGAGATCTCGAACGAAATACCGCGCACGTTGCCCGGCACCGACAGTCCGCATGATGACACCCATGCCTTCCGGGACCTCTAGTTCGCTCAGGATTTTGCGGAGGCGTTCGCGTTCCTTGGGATCTTCAATCTTGCGCGAGATTCCGAACTGGTCGTTGAACGGCATGAGCACGAGGTAACGCCCGGCCATGCTGATATCGGTCGTGATCCGTGGCCCCTTGTTACTGATCGGCCCCTTCTTGACTTGAACGAGGATGTCCGCTCCAACCGGATAAATGTTTGGCACATCTTTGTGCGTGACCCGCGGGCCCTTCTTTTTCTTGCCCTCGCCCCGGTTGATCGTCTCGATCCCGCTGTCGAGCGCGGCGGGGATGGCGTCCCAGAACTGGAGGAAGGCATTTTTCTCGAAGCCGATGTCGATGAACATCGCCTTGATGCCCGATTCGATATTGCGGACCTTGCCCTTG
>JBMOHW010000134.1:0-6115 GCA_049317665.1 Terrimicrobiaceae bacterium
AAAAAACGTATCCGGTGTGGTGTTGGTTTCCGTCTTGGCGAGGATGGGGATATTGCGGTTGCGGCACAGTTCGGCTTGCGCTGCGAAGCTCGAACTCGGGCCGGGAATCTTGATGTTGTAGTCAAAGAGAACCGCTCCCGCCCCCGTGGTCGGATCGGCGTCGCCGCAGTCAAAGTTGCTTTGCACCTCGGCTCCGCCTTCCAACTCCCCGATCCAGCGGGACTCGGTGGGGTCATCTTTTGACCAGATGAATGCGCCATACGGCCACGCGATGAGCCGTTTTTCGGAACTGGCGCGCTTGATCGCAGTGGCAATGGTGCTTGCCAGTTTCGCCACATGGGAGTGGGGGTCCCTGCCCCGGCACCGCGGACAGTTGGTTCCAGATTTGTCCGGATTGGCCGGACGCATGAAGCAGTGGTGAAACCCCTCTCCACCCACCAGCATGATGCCACCGGCTAATTCGGGAATACGGCGGAAAAGATTCTCGACCGCCTCGCCATAGGCTTTGAGAGTCAGAGGATGGCTGGCGCAGAGTACGCAGCGGTCGGCACCCGAAAGTTCCTCGAGAAAAATTTCCTCGCGCGCGCCGAGAATTTCCGGGTGATTCAAAAACACCGCATGGGTGGATGGCAGCGCCTTGGCATTGAGAATCAGGAAGAGGTCCATGCCATGAGCCATCAGATGATCGGCATGGCGCCGGAGATGATCCAGGGACCGGTCGAGATCCGGCGTGTTGAGCTCGGACAGGGTCTCGGAGAACCAGAGGTCGTTCAGACTCACGTTCATCTTGAGCGCATTCGCACCGAAGTGGCGCATCAAACCGAGGTATTGGGGTGAAAAATCTCCGGGATTCTCGACGGTTTGATGTCCCGGAACGAACACGCATTCTGTGAAGCGGGTGACCAGGGACGGGAATTTTTCCATCAGGCCTGGAGGCAGCCACGGCCCTCCCAGATCGGCCATCCCTCGTTCCAGATAGTGCATGGCATCGGTCAAATCCCGCTCGGTTCGGCCACGAATGTGGATCCGCTCCGACCCGATGTCGGCAAGAAAACCTGACCTGCCAAGGGAGGCATCCAGCGAAAATTGCCACTCAGTCGGCGCTTCGGACCGGGAAATTCCCACGCAGGATTCCAGGAAATTGGTGAATTGTTCGCTGCCAATGGCAAAGATCCGCCCCGGCTCGAAGTCCGTGGAAATTCGGGAACCGTTTACGCGGATCCAGTCGGAAGCAGGGCCTTCAGAATCAAGCCTGGCATGGTAGCGGTAGTGATCAATCTCCAACTCTTCTCTGATCAATCCGGATCGGTTCATTTGTGGCGGCGCTTCAGGTGGCGAGTGCGATTTCCGACGCGGTACAGAAAGTCGCACCGCGCTCACGCAGACCAGCCAGCAACAGATCGAATTGCTCCAGCGCGTATTGCCCGCAGTTTTTCACGATGAACGGATTCGGCAGAACCGATCCTTCTCCGAAATGGATCAGTCCCTCCGGCATCGGATGGAACTCCCACGGGTGAAAATAAAAAGAAAGGACTCTGCGCCGAACTCCTCGGACCTTGAGAAAGCCCAGATACTCATCAATATGGCGCAGCAGCGCGACGGCTGATTCCGTGCGGAATTTCGGCCACTGGTCCCGGTCGCGTCCGAACTCATCGGAACTATCCATGGCGAGATTTGCGAAATTGGGAATCTGAACCAGGCGCATGGTTCCCGGCTTTGTCCAATCCTCCGGCGACGGATGGTAGGGCTCCAGCCGGGTACGATAATAATACATCGGGTAGGATGCATCGCTAAGGTAATTCAGTTCCTCCAGCGCGAGGCACACGGCTGTGGAACCGAACAAACGGGGACAGCGGAAACTTACAGGACGGACCCCGCAGATTTCTTCGATCCATCGTGTGTTCTGTTCCAACCTGGGAAAAACTTCCGAGGGCAACAGGGGGTGGATGCCCGGAATAGGAAAGAGAGGGTCGCCGATGGTCTCGTGATAAAGACTGTGGGTACCGACTTCGTGCCCGGCGTCCCGCACGCTGAGCACACTCTCAGGAACTTCCCGGGCGGAGTGTCCGACGAAGTAAAATGTGCCCTTCGCATTGTGCTTGGCGAAGACATCCAGAATTCCGGGGGTGGCATGGCGCAGCCCTTCATGGAAAGGCGTCCAGGAACCGACATCGGTTTCCATGTCGAAACCAAGCAAAACTTCGAGCGAGGCCATGATCGTATGTTCAGGCAGGATGCCCCATCACAGTGTAATAAGCGAGATTCGGCTGGCGGATGTCCATGCGCCCGAGTTGGGCCACCACCGGCTGGCTGCTTTCCAGCACGAGGGAGTATTGCACTTGGGGTATCTGGCGATTCTCCGCTCCGAGCGGTTCGTTCGTGCGATGGCATACGACCCTCCGCGCACCAAGTTCCGGCAACTCGATCTGCCATGGCTCCTGGTCGGTGAAGAAAACAGACAGCCTGAGCCTGGCCGGTTCGTCTCCGGTGTTCAGGATGACCAGCGATTCATGGCCGTGCGTTCCTTCATTTTTAAGCGAGAGGTCGTAAGGATCCCGGGGCGGGATGTCCCCATCGGGAAAAATCCAGACTTTGGAACCGGTTTTCACAGCCCCGCCTCCACCACCCGATCAAGTTCCGGGCTGAGCCACTCGGCCGGGCCGTTTTCGGAAATTCGCACACCATTTTCCCAGCGCAGGCCAAAAACCGAACCGTTTTTCTTGGCCAGCTCGCTGCCTTCCGGAGCGTAAAAATACGTGTCGACCTGGAAGGTCATTCCCGGTTGTAACGCATAAGTGCTGGTCGACTCGATCCACGGCCGCTCAACCTCGATCATGCCAAGGCCATGGCAGGGACCGTAAAGCTGATACTGCGAGTATCCCTCGGAGCGGACAAATTCGTCGTATTGTCGGGCCACCTCGCCCGCCGAGACTCCCGCGACCAATAAAGTGCGTGTATAATGGTGGGCTTTCAATCCGAACTCAAGCAACTCGCGCTGCGCCTCCGAAGCCCGTCCCAAAACCACCGGCACCCCGATGCTTGGCGAATACCCGTGGACGCGGGCGCTGAGATTGAGTTGCACGATATCTCCGGTTTGGATCTGGCGGTATCCGGCCCGACCGATGGCGTGCGCGCTGGACTCTCCCGAGAGAACATATTGCGGCAGCCCCTCGTATTCGGCCCCCTCCGCGTAGATCACATTCTGCGCGATTCCAGCAATCTGCAACTCCGTCAATCCGGGCCGCATTTTGGAAATCACCTCATCAGTCGCCTTTTTTGTAATGCCAAAAGCAGCTTTCAAACAGGCAATCTCCGCCTCCGACTTGATCATTCGCTGCGAAAATAGCGCGTCGTCCGCCTTGACCAATTCAGCGGACGGGAACGCCTCCCGAAGAGCATGATAAACGGGCAGCGGAAACACCGCCCATCCGGCCAGCCCGATGGTCTTCGGGGATTTCAAGCCGAAGGACTCAAACAAAGAAAGGAAGGTTTCCACCGCGATTCCCGGATAATCCGGCTCGGCGGATTCGCGGTATTCCACCATTTTGCGAACATCGGGAAGTTTCGTTCGGTTGCGGGCAAAGGTTTCGCTCTCCGGGCCGATGAGCAGCGCGGCGCGCCCGTCCGGCAGAACCAAAACTCCCGCAGATTCAAACAGCGGCCAGTAATCGGACAAGTATCGAACATTGGCGAAGTCGGCTTCGTTGGAGTGCACGATCAGGGCGTCAAGACCCATGGCTCGGGCCTTCCCGGCGGTGGCGTCCAGACGCTGTGAAAATTCGGAATCAGGGATGCGTGTTGGAGATTTGGGAACCATATATGATATAAACATTTACATTTTTCCTAGGAGCGGCTGATCGGTCAAGAATTAAATACGAAAATGTCGGCCGGGGTTCAGACCGGGGAGCGAATGACGCCGCTCACTCAAAAGGTGAGGGGAAACTGATATCGATTCCCGATACAAACGATTGAACCTCTGTCTCCGTTTCCTCCTGTTCAAAATCATTTCAGTTTTTATCATTTCTGGGAACTGCTCGCCCAGTCAGGGTGCGCTGCGGATTTGCGGTGCGGACACCGTCAACACGATACAACCCTTGGCGTTCGACGAGAGCAGGAGGGGCGACTCGGCCTTGCCGCCTTTGGACCCACTGGTTCGGTGTTTCCCGACAAAATGGGTGGCGGCTCTCAGCTTTTGGAGCAGGACGGAAGCGCGGAATCGCCTCTTACAAGGCGCCCTGCTATTCGGATTTCGAGCGGCTGGGGAGCCTTGGGATCGCGAATTTTATCAAGAAGCAGGCGGACACCCTCGCGGGCGAGCGCCTCAATATCCTGCTCGACGCGGCAGAGCGAGGGATGCCAAATTTCGCAGAGGGGAAGGCTGTCAAAGCATGCGAAACCGACCTCGAGGCCGGGTCTCAGCGCCAAATCCCTCATGGCCTGAAGAGCCCCCATCGCAAGCGGCTGCGTCAGGCAAAGAAGAGAGCGCCCCTCCAGCCGGGGCAGAAGTTTGGCAGCGACCAGTTTTGCGGCTCCGATTTCATTGGATGACACATGGCGCTTGACTCGCGATTTGAAAACCTGGGCTACTCCCGCTTCCCGTTCACCGATACTCCGGTCGCCACAGTCCGAAGTCAGCACGGCAACTTCCCGCACCCCCATCGAGGCAAGTTCCACCGCAAGTTCGCGGCTTGCGGCACGGTTGTCAGTGATCACAGCGGGGAAACGGTTGCTACAGCCCGGACGATCTAAGATAACGAGGGGAAAATCCCCGCCAACGCCGAAATCTTCGGGGCTGAGTTTGTCCGAATAAGGAATCCAAAGCAGACCGTCCACACCTCTTCCCAAGACATTTTCGAGGAGATGCATCTCCTTGTCCGGATCCGTAGTGGAATGCCCGACAAGGGTCTCGTAGCCGTTATCACGAAGCGTGCCAACAATAGATTCGACCAGAGTTCCCGTGAAAAAGGGGATTCCGCTTGGTACAACCAACCCCGCGGTCATGCTTCGCTTGGTGCGGAGGGAATGGGCGTGAGTGTTCGGGATGTAACCTCTTTTTTTCGCAAGCGCGTCCACTCTCCGAACCGTCGCCGGCGCATAGGAAAAACCGTCGAAGGATTTGTTCAGGACCTTCGAAACTGTACAGATCGAAAGACCCAATTCATCGGCCAAGCTGGTAAGAGTTACTTTTGGTTTTTGCACAAACTTTCATCCCAGCATTCATTCTTCGGGCTTGAAAAGCAAGCTTGTGCGGGAAATCAGTGACTTCGCTTGACGCTCTTCCACTTTTCGAACTCCGCCAGCAGTTCCTCACGCGAACAGCGAGGGCGCAGGACAGTGCGGACGCTAAAACTGTATTCCTTCATCACCTCCGGCTTCTCGATCAGGAACTGAAAATCCCACGCCGGATTCGTCGTTTGCAACGCGGAGATCGCTCCGCCGCCGCTGGGCGAGTGGGCGAAGCGGATGCCTTCCGCGCGGTCAAACATCACCAGCCACACCAAATCGTCGAAGTTGCCGTAGTAGAATGGCTGGTCAAAGCGGAAGCGGGACAGGCTCTTGAACAGTGTGTCACGGCCGCCTGGTGCAAACGTCATCTCGAACGTGTCATCACGATGGCGCACGGTGCTCTGGTCGTTGTGCCATTGCGTACAGAATTGCGTCCAGAAGTTCTTCTGCCCATCGAGGTCACCAAGGAAATACATGCTCTTGTCCGCCGGCGCGTTGATGTAGCTGGCCCAGAACAGCGCTAGGTAGCCCCGAGTGAACAAGTGCTCGTGCGCCACGCAGCGGAAGCTCATGTCCAGGTAATGCGGCGCGGCCAACCGGAAGCGCGTCCAACTCTCGATGTGAAAGGTCGGCGTCGGTGGTTGGCAAAGTTCCACCTCGCTTTCACTGAGTTGCTTAAAGCTCATCGGCGCGTTGCGCGGCTCGAAGAACAGCTTGCTGTCGCCGTCGAGGTGCTCGCCCGTGATGATGTGTTCCAGGTTCAGCCCTGCCAGGGCCGGCACGAACACACTGCGCGTCCCCGCCGCATGATGCAGGCTCCATACGCCGTTGTAGCCGGCGCAATGTTCGCCCTCGGCCGAGTTGTCGCCGACGACGGCGGTAAGGTTGC
>JBMOHW010000135.1:0-6112 GCA_049317665.1 Terrimicrobiaceae bacterium
CGCAGATAGGATGTGACTCCAGTTGCGCAACGTGTTTTCCATCAAATCGCCAAATGCTTTTTCACCACCTTCTAATTGTTTAGAGAAGTATTGATTAGCTAGGCCGCTGGCAGTAGCGGCTCCCTGGATATCACCGTTCTCCATCTCTTTGTAAAAAGGGATGTAGTTAATATCTTGAGAGAATTTCTTGTACGCAACACGGTCAATGATGCCTTGCTTGAGCGCAATATCTAGCACTGATCTGTTAAGAGCATTCATGTCCTTTTGGACTTGTTCATATACTTCTAAACGAGACTTTCCGTTTAATGTGCCAGCGACAAATTGCTTTCTTTTTGATACAAGTTCTGGGCTAATAGATCCCTGCTTACCCTGTGATCGCAACTGCGCATCACGGCTCAACGCTACCCATATCATGTAGCGATCAACCTCTTTGCCTATAGGCTCCATGACCTGCATCAAGCCTTTGGTTCCCTGTTTAATATCTAACGCGCCGTCTGTAAGTTTGACATGCCCGTTAAACAGCATACCCTCTAGCGCGCCATCCACAGTCTTAGACAAGCGGGCAAGCATGTAACCTTCTTGGGTGTATTCTTTGATAGAACGGTATTGGTCAGCCACACCTTGCGCCATCTTCATCCAGAAGTCTTGCTGTAATCCTTCGACTTTATCAACAATTGTTTTCTTCTCAGCAAAGAAGTGTTTCTTAACCAACTCCATCATGTCTGGAGTGATACCCTCAAATCCTTCTTCGTCTAGTTGGCGTTGACCAGCAGCTTTCTTAGCTACCTTTTGAGCTGCTTCTTTAGCTTTTTGGCCGACAGTCTTTTTGGGCGCGCCTTCTTGTTGAAATAATGTGCCTTGTATAGATTCGCCTTGTTTAGGATTGACTCCAAAACTGTACTGTTTAGCTGTAATCTTATCTGCAAGTATTTCTATTTTTTCGTCAAGTATTACTTCAGCCGTTCTAATCAATTCATCTAATGCAGTTTGGTAAGGCTTGGTAATGTTAAGTATTCTACGAACAAGATCAACCAGCTCACTAAAAATTGTAGTGTCGCCAATCTTAATGTTGCTTAAGAATTCTTGCATGTCCTTATCTGCCAAACCCCAGGCAAGTAATTCATCGGCATTATCAAGAATATTAATTTCGCTGTTGTAATACCTTTGCATGAATGGAGTCATGCGACCAGCTTTAACTTCCGCGTTGTAATATTTAACAACGGCGTTATGTAAAGTTTGCAACTCTTTTATTATTGGATCATCAGAGCGAAGAACTTGTGTCTGACCAACAGTTGCTGCGTGTACTAATTCATGCAGAATTGTTATGTATCTAGTTCCTGGAGGATAGCCAGATTGGTCATCTACAACAGCCGCGCCATTTAAAGTAACTTTAATAAACGCAGGTTTGTTTTCTTTTGCATCAAAAAAACCAAACGTAGTTTGACCACGAGCTGATTTCATGCTCTTAGGCCGATTTGATCCACCTACAACTTCAAAATCAAGTTTGATGCCGCGTTTAGCCATGCCGTTTAAACGGTTCAGCACTTTCTGCGCTATAGCTTTAGCAAACTTATTAGGTGCATTATCAACAGCCCACTGCGCAGCACCCAGCATTGTCTTGCCAGTTACTTGTTTCTCTATGTTTTCTTCTTCAACATTCTTGTTGATTACGTATGGCTTAAACTTTTCTTGTAGTGTTCCAGAACCAGATTCTTTTCCACGAAGATATTCCTCCCTGTCTGGGTAATATTCATCTTCTGGTGCGGCAGTAATGTCTTCTTGCTGCCCAGTAAATGTTGGCGGCTCACCAGCTATTTGCTCTTCTGACGGCTGCTCGAAGACTCTCTGAGGTGGCTCAATACTTCCAACCTCTGTTTCGGGGATAGCTGCCGTATAGTCTTCATAAATTCTTCTTTGCTCATCAACGGCTTCTTGGACAAGACTGTCAAAGGTGTCTTCATCTACGTATTCCTTATAAGCATCTTGTAAATTTGAAATGTCCTGACCAATTTGACGCAACTGTTCTTTGGTATCGTAAGTAAGATAGTTTCCGTTTGCTGGCCCAGCAGCTAAAAGTTTTTTAATAAACTCTTCTGAATCTAAAGCGCGACTTAAAGCTGCATCAGGATCCATTTGCATTTCACCTTCCATCGAACCTTTTCGATATTCAGGAGGTAGCCATATATCCAAATATCCATCAGCTATAAGGTCAGATATTGTGTACCCACGAACATTTTTTGATGCCCGCAGACCAAAAAACTTTGATGGCTCACCAAGCTCACTAAGCTCAGATGCTACTAGACGACCGCGTAATGCAGTAAAAATACTTTCAAAAGGACGACCTTTAAGAAGTTCTGCAGCTTCTTCGCTTAATAAATCAAGATCTTTTTTTAATTGATCTTTTTCAGATAAATCAGATACATACTCTCCATCAATCATTGGTTTGGATATGTACTCTCCTTCAACTGTAGGAGGAGCTTCTGCCCTAGTGCGCAAAGCATCTACTTGTTCTTCAGTCAGTCCAGTCTCTACATTTTGCTCTTGTGTGTACTCAAGCAGATCTGTTTTCGTTAATGCAACAGTATCATCTGGCAGACTGACAGGTGGAATCTCTTCCACTCCGCTTAGTAACGCAGGTATCTCTGCATCAGTAATTTTTGGAGGAGGCTCTTTAAACTCAATCATCAACGGACGGGTGCGTTCTGGCTCACCTTCTGCTGCGAACTGAGATGGCATTTGCTTTTCTTCTGGCGCGGCTTCTTGCTTACCAGCTTGCCTTTGTGCCAATCCTGTAGCGCTACCTAGCCCAAGGCCGCCAAGTGCAGCCATACCAGCAACTTCACCTAAGCCGCTTGTTAGCTCCACATTTGGATCAACCTGTCTCTGTGCTACGTTCTGCGCAAACTTGCCGCCCGTCTCTTCGGCAGTCTCACTCAACGCCTCACCGGCACCACCACGTACACCGCCAAGTATCCTGCCTAACTTACCTTCCTGACCTGCGAATGCTTCTTCAATAGCCCGTGCGCCTGGCAGGCGTTGTGCCAGTAAAGATATGGCTGCAGCACTAGCACCGGTAGCTCGTGCGTATCCCAGCGCAGTACCAGCCGCTTCTGTTTCAGATACACCTTTGTCCACCAGTGTTTGGTACATCTGTTCATACGTACCAGCAGCTATGTCTGCGCCTTGTTGTACGGCACCAGTACCTACAGCTCCACGCACAGCCGCAGCCGTACCAGCTATAGGTTTAATTAACCTAGCAGCACCAAGGGCAGGAATAAGTTGCGGAGCTTGCTCTGCCATAAAGTTAAGCAGCAGCCCAGGGTCTTTGGCAGTCTCAGAGAATGCAGTAAAGAATGCGTTAATTTGCCCAGTCTTTTCTGCCTCTGATATTTTGACAGAGCGTTCAGCCTCGCGAGCTTTTAAACCCGGAGACTTCATGGCCTGTGCTTCTGCCTGCATCTCTTTGCCGATAGCAGTCAAGCCAGTCTCTTGACCTGGCTTTTCATAATCTCCAAAAACAGCACCAGAAATCTGACCGGGCAATTGCAGCAGTGATCCAGCGCCAGACTTTAATCCAGCACCGATATCAGTAATTGATTCACCAAAGGTGCGTTCTTTTTCTTTGCCAGATTTTCCAACTACAGGATCATTTGACCACCACTGATCACCTTTTGCGGCAGTTGCAACAGGGTCGTTTTCCCACCATTCTTTTGCCATGGCGATTCCTTATTGCTTAGTTCTTATTGATCCATCTGGCGCTTGGTAACGTGTACCTGGTGGTAATTTTTCAGCATCAGCCGCTGTTTTAGGTTTAGGTAATCCGCCACCACCTTCACCTATACCCTCCCTAGCAATCTGCATTTGTTCAGGGAATGTCATACCTGCATATTTCATATTTCTTTGCACGCCTTCAAGCGCATCTTTTAAAGTCATGCCACCAGTTTTAGCTACGCCATTCGCAATCATAAATATTTCAGCCGGAGTTTTCCCGCTTTCAATTGCAATGTTTTTAAGCAAAGTATATTGAGCTGGGTTTTCATTTTTAAATATATCAACCCTAAACTCCGCAGCTTTTATCAAGGCTTGATTTTCTAGCTTGGCATTTTCTAAACGAATAGCTTGGATATCCTTCTTACTTGATTGAACTTCAGCCAATGCTTTGTCAGAACGACCGCGATTAAACTGGTTCTCAGCAATAGACAAATCTTGCAATCGTTGCTGCAACTTGTCTTCGTTATCGTTGATCTTTTCCATTGCTCCCATGTACGAAGTAAGAGCTTGCTGACCAGATCTACTTACGGCTTCTCCAACACGGCCTCTCTTAGCGCCCGCTAGACCAGCACCAAACATCATAAATGCCATGCCTGCCGCTTTGTCTGCACGATTTTTTAGGTTTCCGGCAGAATTTTTGTAGTCCAAGCGTAGGTCATCAAACATCTTCTTAGTATCAACACCATAAGCTCGATCTGATTCTGCTTGATCTTTCATCACATCTTGCAGGGTTCTTTCTTTTGGCTCTTCCATAGATGCGCCGTAGAAGTTACCCAACTGAGCCGCATTAGTAGAACGAGCTGGCCCCATAGATGGCTTCTCTTCTGCTGCGGGCGCCGCACTTTCAGGTTTTAAAGTATTAACTGTTGTGTCTTGCGCTTTTTTGGGTGGAGCTATAGGAGGCAAAGCTGGTTGCGCTCCAGCAGCTCTTGGCCTACCTTGCAATATATCGCGTATGGGATTTGGCTCAACAATAGTTCCAGGCTTTACAGTTGGATCGTAAGGCTTAGGCTCTGGGCCAGAAATACGCATACCTGTCATAGGATCATAAGATGCCTCTTCTTCAGCAGAAGCAGCTTTTGCGGCTTGCGCTCTGAGCGAGGCTGGGCCAGCAGGTATGCGTTGCGTATCTGCTGCTTGTGCAGATGGAATTAAATCTGCAATACCAGCTAATTGCTCTCCACCAGGCATAGGAGATTTAGCGTCCATTTGTGCCATACCTGCTTTTACTTTAGGTATGTATGCACGAGTTTCTGCTGGAAGTTCTTCCGGCTTAGCGCCACGAGCAATCCATTTATCTGTGTTGCCAGGCCCCATGTTGTACGCAGCCAATGCATAATCTATGTTGCCATATTTTTTAATCAGGGCATTTAAATAGTCTCTACCTACACGTACATTTTCTTTAGGACTGTCATCCCTAACGCCTTCTACGCCAAATCCAGGATCACGCGCAGTACCCGGCATAAGCTGGGCTAAACCTCTAGCGCCTTTAGGACTGACAGCATTTGGATTGCCACCGCTTTCAGCAGCAATTACTGACTTAAATAAATTAGGGTCAACATAACCGCGTTCAGCAAATCTAGGTACATCACCGCCGTCTGCAAACGCAACTATCCCGCCCCCAGCCATATCATTTATGCCAGATGGTAAACCAGATACACCGGCATTTTGTGGTGGCATCTGTGGAGGCATTTGCCCTTGCTGCATTTGCCCTGGCGGCATTTGACCTGATGTAGGAGCTGCACCTAATACATCTTGAGCAACTGTAGTCTGCGGAGGCTCCATAGCTGACTTGGCTATGCGGTCAATCATCATGCCAGCAAGCACCGCTTTCTGCGGCTCAAGCTGACCTGTCTGCACCAAGTTTGCTAGTTGCGGTTTGCTGTACTTAGTAGCAAGCGCACGGATTGCATTTATCTCACCAAACATGATTACCCCTTAGACAAATTGTATATGCCTAGATCGGCAAGACCACCGCCCGCAAAGAACTTACTAGCACCATACAAGGTTGAACCTAAACCAGCCAGTTGTGCCGTTGTAGACTCAGGCGCTTCGTACAAAGACTTTGTTGTTTGTGTCGGCACACCCTTCAACATTTCCTGCAAGAAAGCAATCTGCTGATATGGATACTGTTTCTGCGTTAAGAAGTCTTGGTATTGCTGCGACAACTGTTGTTGGTTCAATGCTTGACGTTGCTGACCCACAGCCTGCATTGCATTGATGATTGCCTGCTGCTGGCTCATCTGCTCGCCACCCAATTGACCCAACTGCTGTGCTGCTTGTAGCTGTGTCTGTAGACCTTGTAAGCCAAGACCTGCACCATACTGACGCGATTGTTCTG
>JBMOHW010000136.1:0-6031 GCA_049317665.1 Terrimicrobiaceae bacterium
AAGCAGCAGCCAGTTGGGTGCCCCCGACGACCACACCCAGGATAAGACCGGGCACGAGGAAGGAAGAAAAAGAACTGTGGACAAGAACCTCCAGCGGGACACCTGCGCCGTTAAATCCCACCGCGAGGACACAGCCGACGAGGGCAGACAGCGCACCGAACAGCGTCAACGCGATGAGCGCCCCAACGACCGTGCGATTCGGGAGCGGGAGGAGCCGAGGCATCATTTGATCGGCTATTTCGCTCGGATTCGGTTGTTCTTCGGGTTGTGTTCCAGCTCACACAAACCGAGGGCTTCCATGAGCGGCGGAACATAGAGGCCGAAGCGGCCACGCAGCCCTTTTTTTAGTCCATACCAGCCTCCGACAGGATTCTTTGGAGAGCGGCCCCATGCCTCAACCGTGCCTTCCTTGGCTGGTTTTTGCTCGTCTGCTCCTCCTAAGTCCATCCAATCGCCGTGTGTCTTGAGCATGGAGTGAAGCTCTGGAATACAACGCGCGTCGTAATGAAGAACGGTCTTGCCCACGGTGCAGACGAGAATCGGCAATCCGTCTTTGGTGTCCGTATGCATGGTAAACTGCGCCGTGCCCGGAGGCGTTTTGAGCGGCAGCGGATTATCTTTGGTTCGGTTGAATGCGGTCATAATCCCTTCCGTCGCACTTCAAAGTTGAATAAATTTCTTGGTTAACCGCCGGGTGCTTCATTGCCAATTGTTCTACAATTCAGCTCGATAGGCGAAGCCTGTGAAGCCTCACTGACTCCCGGCCAGAGCCGCTAAGGCTTCGTCGAGGCTGGCGACGTTCGAAACGGAAACGACGGGCGTTCCCTTGCGGATGCGTCCGACGAGGCCTGCGAGCACGGCGCCGGGGCCGAGTTCGAGGAAGTGGGTGATATGAAGGTGGTCGATGAGGTATTCGATACTCTGCGACCAACAGACGCTTCCGGTCACTTGGTCGGCGAGGGAACGCCGGATTTCACTGGCTTCGCTAACGGCCACGGCGTCAACATTGCAGACGACGGGCACGCTCGGCGTGTTGATGGCTGTCTCGTCCAGCGCCTTGCCTAGGGTCTCGTAGGCGGTCTCCATCAGGCGCGAGTGAAAGGCACCGGCGACGGTGAGCTCGACGGCTTTCCGTGCGCCGTATTCCTTGGCCAGCGATACGGCGAGGGCGATCTTCGATGATTCGCCGGAGAGCACGATTTGGCCGGGGGAATTCAGGTTGGCCACATCCACGTCGGCTGCGGAGGCAAGGGCGCGAACTTGGTCTTCATCGCCGCCGATGATCGCGGCCATCCCGCCTTCCGTGCGCTCGCAGGCATCCTGCATCGCGCGGGCCCGCCGATCAACCAGACGAAGTCCCGTCGCAAAATCAAACGTGCCCGCTGCGGCATGGGCGGTAAACTCTCCGAGCGACAATCCGGCAGCGGCTTGAAAATCGAGGCCGGGAAATTTCTCCTTCACCACCGCCAGGCACGCCAACCCGTGCACGTAGAGCGCTGGCTGGCAAATCGAGGTCTTCGTGAGCTCTTCCGAAGGTCCCTGAAACGCAACATTCGAGAGCGAGTATCCGAGAATCTCATCGGCCTGACGAAAGAGTTCAGCGGCAACAGGGAATTCGGCACAGAGGTCGTGGCCCATCCCGACTGATTGTGCGCCTTGGCCGGAGAAGAGGAGAGCGAGTTTTTTTGACATGGGTGAAGAGTCATTCAGACGACCGACCGTCAGAATTGCAAGAAGGAACCCCGCAGGCTGCGGGCGTTCCCGAAATCCGGCTGGAAACAAAGATTTCTCTTGGCAGCAACCTATCGAGATATTAGTTCTTCTAATGCCTATGAAATCACCCATCAGAGTCGCTGTGACCGGTCCCGCCGGTCAAATCGGATATGCCCTCCTCCCCCGCATTGCTTCCGGATCCATGTTTGGCCCGGATCAGCCAGTGATCCTGCAATTGATCGAAGTGCCCGTCGAAAAAGCGATGAAGGCTCTCGAGGGCGTGGCGATGGAGCTCGACGATTGCGCGTTTCCGTTGCTCCACGGTATGGTTCTCACGGACGATCCGAAGGTGGGCTTTCAGGACGCGAACTGGTGTCTGCTGGTTGGGGCCAAGCCCCGCGGACCCGGGATGGAGCGTGCGGATTTGCTGAAGGACAACGGGAAAATCTTTACGGCTCAGGGTAAGATCATCGACGAGGTTGCCGCCGACGACGCCCGGGTGGCGGTCGTGGGCAACCCGGCGAATACGAACTGCATGATCGCTGCGAGCAAGGCCCGGCGTCTCCCCGCCGAGAGGTTCACCGCCATGGTCCGCCTCGACCAAAATCGCGCCCAGTCGCAACTGGCCAAAAAAGCCGGTGTGCCAACCACCAACGTGAAGGATATTTTCATCTACGGAAACCACAGCCCGACGATGTTTCCGGCGTTCGGGCACGCGCTTATCAACGGCAAACCTGCGACGGAAGTAATCCAGGACGCCGCCTGGCTCGAAGGGGCCTTCTGTGAGACCGTTGGTAAGCGTGGCGCGGCCATCATCGCAGCGCGGGGCGCTTCGTCAGCCGCTTCTGCCGCGAGTTCGCTGGTGGACCACGTGCGGGATTTGTTCACCCCCGGCGCGATCCACTCCGTCGCGGTCAAATCCGGAGGTCACTACGGGTTCGACCCGGAGGTTTGGGCAGGAATGCCGGTCAAAACCACATCTCCCGGGAGCTACGAGATTCTCACGGGGTATGCGATGGACGAATTCGCGAAGTCCAAGATTGCAGCGACCAACAAAGAACTCACCGACGAACGTGCGATGGTCGCCGACATGCTCGGCTGAGCCCGCCCCGACGAAAGCTTGCCGATTGCCGAGGTCGCGAGTAGGTTCCCGGATCGTGAACTCTCCAAATTTCCGCCGTCCTGCACGCTCCGCATCGGGCTATACGCTCTTCGAGATCATGCTCGTGCTGGGCATTATCGCCGTTCTCGTGGGATCGGCGATTACCCTACTCGTCGGCAACATCGACGTCGCGAAGATCCAACGCGTGAAGAGCGATGTCCAGGCGATCTCGACGCAACTCGGAACCTACGAGATGCTCAACTACCGGAAGCCGACAACCGAGCAAGGCATCAAGGCCCTCGTCCAACCGCCCACCACGGATCCCAAACCCCGGAAGTGGAAACAGCTCATGAAATCTGTTCCCATCGATCCGTGGGGAGAGGAATACGTTTATCGGAATCCCGGAAAGAAAAACCCGGGAGGCTACGATCTTTTCTCGCTCGGTCCGGATCGCAAGGAGAGCGATGACGACCTCGACGGCGAGTAGCCCCCGGTCGGCCGGCGGCTATACTCTGCTGGAGATCCTCCTCGCGCTGGGGTTGGTTGCGATCCTGCTCGGGGTGACGATTCCGATGGTCGCCGGAGGCTTTGGCACGACGCCGGCCGATGAGGCGACCGAATCCCTCTCACGAACCGCCTCCGCCGCCCGGACGAGTGCCCTCGAGAGCAGTGAGTCGCGCCGGCTTTTTGTCACTGAGAAGGGCCTCTCTGCCGACCTCGACGCCATCCCGAAGGCCGACCTTCCGCCGGGTTGGAAACTCCAAGTCCGACGGATGACCGAGTCGAAATTCCGAAAGCCCAACAAAGGCGAATTCTGGGAATTCAATGGCGCCGGGATCTGCGAGCCGGTGACGTTTCTGGTCGGCGATGGATTGGAATCCGTCACGCTTACATTTGACCCGCTCACCGCACTCGTCGTTCCCGATGAATAGCGACTACCGCAAGCCAACAACGGGCTTCTCGCTCTTTGAGGTGATCGTCGCTCTGGGCGTCTTCGCGATTTCCGTGCTCGGGCTCGCGATCGCCCTCGACAGCTCGGTCCAGGCTGCACTGGAAGCCCGCGAGCGCGCGTTCGCCCGAATGCAGCTCGACTCACGTCTTTCCGCCTGCCTCGCCGACCCGCCGATGAGTGGACGTCGGGTCATCGAGGCCCGCGATAACCAAGGCGTGCGCATCGAGGAGACCCTCATCCCCTACGAGGCCAAAACGACCAACAACATCGCTGTCACCGGACTCTGGAAACTCAAGATCCTTGCCGACTGGGGCCAGAAAAAACAGGAAACGGCAGAGATCATTCTCTACAAACCATGAGGAGAAAATTTCACCCGGCCGCCCGATCCGGATTCACGCTCCTCGAGGTCATCCTCGCGCTTGGGATTCTCGCCATGCTCTCGGGCGCCGTTTACTCGATCGCCGTGGCCGCGATGGAGGCGACCAAGGCAACCCTGGAACAACAGGCATCCGTGCGAAGACTGGAAAGCTTCGTGCGCGTGACGAGGGATGCCTTTCTCAACCTCCCGAGCGAAGGACGGATCCAACTGCGCATCACCCGCTCACAGTCCGGAGCCCCGGTGCCGGAGATGGTTTTCGAGGAAGCCGCCGGGGTTTTTGGAATTCCGAGCCTCGGCGGCGGATCGCTCATCCTTGCCGCGCGTCCGCGGGCTGACGGATCGCGGACGATGTCGATTCTCCGAGTGCCGAAAAACGTGCAAGGCGTCGAACTCGATCGCCTGTCGGCCAGTGGGGCGTGGATCCCATTGATCCCGCGTGTCGAGCGGGTGAAGTGGACGTTTTTCTTCAATGGCGAATGGCGCGAGGAATGGCCCGAAGGGACAGGGCGCCCGCTGGCGGTCCGTCTCCAAATGGACTACCTCGACCTGCCGGGGAAATCCGTTGATGCCCAATTCTGGATTCCACCGCTCCAAGCCGCACCGCCTCCCAGCGAGAAGCCGACGCCGACCCCGACGCCGCCATGAGACACCCGGAGAAGAATTCCCGCGGACTCGCCCTGCCGCTGGTGCTCTGGAGCATCGCGTTTCTCGCCGGGCTCGTCGTGCTCGTGAGCGGCGTCGTGGGCGATTGGTCGGCCGAGGAAGCGCGAGCCGGACGCAAGTTCCAAGCCCGGCAACTCGCGCTCAGCGGCGTCGCCATGGGATTGAATCCCGCGATCAAACTCGGCGAGCCCCTGCTCAAAAAGGGAACGCCGGAAACTGAGGGCTTCGAAGTAAAAATTTCCAACGAATCGGGCAAGATCAACCCGAACTTCTGGCTCGCGCAAAACAACCGCGACATCTTCGTGCGGCTCCTCGACTCGTGGGATACGAAGCAGGATCTCCGCGACGCCGCTATCGATGGGTTGATCGATTGGATCGATGGGGATGATTTTAAGAATCTGCACGGGGCCGAGTCTGCAGAGTATGCCGCAATGGGCCGCGCGGGATTCCCTGCGAATCGCCCGCTCGTTCACGTCCGAGAGATGGAAGCCGTGCTTGGACTCGACACGGTGCTCGCCGGGCGCGAGGATTGGCGGAACTATTTCACGACGTGGCACAATGGAAAAATCAATCTTCAGTATGCCACCGAGCCGGTCCTCACATCTCTCGCCGAGCTCACCCCACGCCAGTGTGCCGCGCTTTTCGAGTTGCGCGCCGGACCCGATACCATCGAGGGTAACGAAGATGACGTCCGCTTCGAATCCATTGATGACGCCGCCGGTGTTCTCGGCGCCAACGGAGTCCAACTCGAAGCTCTCGAGAATTTTTTTGATGTTACCGGCTCGGTCCGTCGCATCGAGAGCACCGGGTTTTGCTACGGAACAAAGCATCGCATTGTTGTCATCGTTCCCGAGGAGGGCGGCGGCGGGCAAATCATGAGCTGGGAGGAGCAATGAAGACGCAACCTCCAGAGGCCGTTCTGCGTCCGGGAGCAGCAGAATGGGAACTTTGGAAATTCCCGCCCAAAGGTGCTCCGACTTGTGAGTTGGCACCGTCCGACAAGGTGCTGTCAGCCGTTCCGCGACTCATCCTGGCGATGCCTGCGCGCGACTTGGTCGCCGTGCCGCTCTGGATCTCGCCGGAGGCTGATCCTGTTGAACTGGCCGAGCTCGAGCTCACAAGCCGCCACCTCCTCCGGCGAAACGCAGCAGTCCATGCCATCCGCATCGAGACGCGTGACGAACGAGCGCTCATCCTTGCTCTGGCCTCCTCCGATGATGCG
>JBMOHW010000137.1:0-6004 GCA_049317665.1 Terrimicrobiaceae bacterium
CGTTGATGATGCCCTGGGCGATGATGTCGCACTTCATGATGCCGCCGAAGATGTTGACCAGGATCGCTTTCACCCGTTTGTCAGAGATGAGGATCTTGAACGCGTCGGTGACCTGTTGCTCCGTCGCTCCACCACCGACATCGAGAAAATTCGCAGGCTCTCCGCCGTGGTATTTGATGATGTCCATCGTCGCCATCGCGAGACCTGCCCCATTGACAAGGCACGCGATGTTTCCGTCGAGGCCGATGTAGCTCAGATTCGACTTCGAGGCCTCGACTTCGCGGGGATCCTCCTCCTCGACATCGCGGTAGGCCCGAATCTCCGGGTGACGGAACAGCGCGTTGTCATCGAAGTTGAACTTCGCGTCGAGAGCGATGACGTCGCCGCCTTTGGTGACGACGAGCGGGTTCACCTCGAGCATTGAGCAATCGGAGGCGATGAAGAGTTTGTAGAGATTTGCGAAGAGTTTACAGGCCAGTCGCATCTCGCCCGAAGCCATCCCCAGAAGCTTTGCCAGCTTGCGGGTTTGGTAGGGCTGGAGGCCGAGCAAGGGATCGATCGGCATTCTCATGATCTTCTCCGGCGAATGCTCGGCAACGGCTTCGATATCCACACCACCCTCGGTGCTGGCCACGATCACTGGCGCGGAAATGGCCCGGTCGATCAGAATCGCAAAATAAAGCTCGCGGGCGATTTCGACGGATTGGGAGATAAGAACCTTGCGAACCACGCGTCCATCGGGTCCGGTCTGGTGGGTGACGAGAGTTTCCCCCAGCATTTTTCCGGCAATATCGCGGGCCTGGCTGGCCGTCTTGCAAAGGTGAACCCCTCCCTGAAATCCATTCGTGAACGATCCCTTTCCGCGGCCTCCGGCATGGATCTGAGCTTTGACAACGAGGTTGTTCGTGGCGAGCGAGCGGGCAACTCGCTCTGCTTCTTCCGGTGTCGATGCGACGCCTCCCGGGGTGTTTGCAACACCGAATTTATCGAGGAGTTCCTTGGCTTGGTATTCGTGAATATTCATCGGGCGGGTTGAGCAGTCCGACGCTTATACGCGGCGACCCGGTCAGCCGCCACTGGAATTTTGCGTTCGGACGAATTTCCCAAATCTCAGGGCCGCTTGGGCGACTGACTCCCCCAGCCCACACCGTTGGTCCGGCACCACTCTTGGGCAGGCTTGCTCCCAGCCTCCGCCGCGCGGGAATACCATCCTTGCGCGGCTGCGGAATCGGGCGAGAGGCCAAGACCCTTCTCAAGGCAAAGCGCAAAAAAATACATGCAGAGCGGATTCCCATTCTCGGCTCCATCCCGGAACAGATCGAGTGCCACGCGATCGTTCTTCGCCACACCCTCACCGTTCAAATAGAGGATCCCCAGATTCCCCTGAGCATCGAGCAATCCCTCGTCCTTCGCCGACGAGAACAACCGGAAAGCCTCGCCGGGGTCGGGAAGCAAAACGCCGGGCAGGCCTCTCTGAAAAAGGCTTCCGAGAAGGTTCATCGCCCGCGGCTCGTTTTTTGTGGACGCCTCCGTCAGCAACTCCACCGCGCCGGCTTCATCTTTCTTCACGCCTTTTCCCCGAAGCTGGCATTCGGCAAAAAGATACTCTCCCCGCGGGTCGCCCGCCTCGGCGGCCTTCCGGAACCAAACAGCAGCCCCGGCGAGGTCCGGCGCACTCACGCCTCGCCCGTCGCCAAGCATGTCGCCGGCCAGCAACATGGCATCGACATTCCCCTGCCCGGCTGCGGAAACGAATAAACTCAACGCCCGCGACGGATCGCTTTCCTGAACTTGCTCTCCCAGTAAAACCTGCGCTCCGACAGATCCTTCGGCGGCGAGCGGGCCGAGCAGGGGGATTAACGCTCGGGCTTGCTCCGAGGGTGGAGGAGATTTCCGAAGTGCGGAGATTGCCGCGTCGATTCTTTCAGTCAGTTCCCCCCGGGCCGGGTTGCTTTTTCGCAATTCCAACAGAGTAGCAAGCCCCGCAACGGGGTCACTCGCAGCGAGACGACCAGCCTCCGCGAGGCCTTGAGAGATCGGATCGGGAGTCGGCGTCGGACTTGGAGTCGACGTCGAGGTCACGGGAGTCGGCGGATTTTCCAAGCCTCGCCAGATCGCGAAAGCTCCGGCTAATACGAGAATCAGGATTGCAAGGACAGCGATCCCAACCGGTCTCCGTGAGGGCGGTGCGGCAACAACCTCGGGATTAACCAACGTCTCCAGCGACTGCGTTTCGAAATCCCCGGCGGGCACTGGCGTGGGTGCCGAGGGCCGAAGCACGGGTCCCACGGTCGCGAGACACGCCTCGACTTCCGCCCGCAGATCCGCCGCCGTCTGCTGGCGTTCGGAGGGGTCCTTGGCAAGCATTCGCCGGAGCAGGGCGACCACGCTGGCCGGCACACCGGCGAGGACCTCGAGGGGCGGCTCGCGTTGAAGGTGCTGACTCATGACTTGAGCGATGGATCCGCCGAATGGAGCACGGCCGGCGAGCATGTAAAAGAGTGTGATTCCTAGCGAATAGATATCCGACCGGATATCGATTTCGCGTTCCTCAAGTTGCTCCGGACTCGCAAATTGGGGTGTCCCGAGAAACCCGGCGAGCGTCACCGTCGCGGCGTCATCGTTCCCACCGCCCGCTGCATTTTTTGCGAGCCCGAAGTCAATCACCTTCACGTTGATCGACTCATCGTCCTCCGTTGTGATCATGAGATTCGCCGGCTTCAGGTCACGGTGGACGAGCCCCTGTTTCTCGGCGGCTCCGAGGGCACGGGCGACTTGGAGCGTGATTTCGAGGGCTTCGGCGACCGGGATCGTTCCGCTCCGTTTCATACGCGCCTCCAGGGTCTCGCCCTCGACAAATTCCATCGCGTAGAAACAATCGCCGCCCTCCTCGCCGAGGTGGAAGACAACGGCCACATTCGGGTGCCGCAGAGCCGCCGCCGCCCTCGCCTCGCGAAGGAACCGCTGGCGGGCAATGTCACTCTCGAGGTAAACCGAACTGATGACCTTGAGGGCCACGTAGCACTCGAGGTTCGTGTCGAAGGCCCGGTAGGTGACGCCCATCGCTCCCCGGCCCAATTCGTCCAGAGAGCCGTCCTCGCGGCGAGCGACCTCGTAATGTTGGAAGCGAACCGGTTCGGGCATTCGCAGCACCCTGCCCGGAATGAAATCGACCGGCAAGCAAATGGGATTTCCGTGCTTGTCCCGATCCCGCCCCCGCGGCAGACTGAAATGGTATGCAGAAAGTGAAGGACACCCTGCGGGCGACCGTCCGCATGGGTTATGATGGTCGCGTCCACAAGCAATTCCGCGGGCCAAAAGCGGAAGAGCGCTTCGCCAACGAGGTGCGTGTTTTGAAATTCCTCGAGCAGCGACAGTGCCCTTTTGTCCCGCGCCTACTGGAGGCCGATCCCGAGAATCTCCTCATGGTCACGACGAGCTGCGGGAGCCGGGTCGACCACCTCGATGACGAGCGGCTCAAGGAACTCTTTGCCGAGCTCGAGACGTTCGGAGTTCGCCACGACGATGCCGAAATGCGCAACGTCACCTACCGCATGAGCGACGGGCGCTTCTGTCTGATCGATTTTGAATTTGCCACGATTCTCAATGACCCCGCTACCCCCACGTCCTGAGCGAGGCCCGGCGCTCGTGTGGTCCGGGCACACCGATGTCGGCCGCGTGCGAAAGAACAACGAGGACGCATTTCTCGGCCTGGCGATCGAGCCGAACGATGTCCGGTTCCTTGGAAAAATCGGTGACTCCGGCGAACTCGATGCCGACTACGTTTTCGCCGTGAGCGACGGGATGGGTGGGGCCATGGCCGGGGAGTTCGCAAGCCAGATTGCGATCGAGAAGATCACCAAAATGCTCCCTCCCCTTTTCAAGCAAAGTGCTTCAGGAATTTCCGAAGGCTTCGGGGACGTGCTTGAGTCGCTCTTCGCGGAAATTCACAAGGCCCTCGTTTACCTTGGCGCCTGTTACGAGGAATGCTCCGGGATGGGAGCGACGTTGAGCTTGTGCTGGTTCCGCCCGGGCTGGATGTATTTCGCGCATGTCGGCGACAGCCGGATTTATTACCTGCCCGCCAGCGGCGAGATCAAACAGCTTAGTCACGATGACACACACGTCGGATGGTTGTTTCGAAACGGTCAACTCAACGAGCGCGAGGCCAAGACCCACCCGCGGCGGAATGTTCTGCAAAAGGCCCTCGGTGCCGGGCACCAGTTTGTCGACCCGCAAATCGGCGCTGTCGGGTTTGAACCCGGCGACCGCTTTCTTCTCTGCACCGATGGCGTTACCGATGCGGTTTTCAACTCACAGCTTTCCGAACTGATCGAGGGGCCGGGCAGCCCGGCGGAAAACCTCGTTCGAGAGTCCGTCTCGCGATCCGGCCGGGATAATACAACAGCCGTCGTCATCTCGATCTCGGCTTCCGACAGCACGTCAGCGGCATAGAATTTGCTCATCATCCGCGAAAGTTCTGCTTATTTTCCCCAGATGAATTCCCTCGTTGCGAAATACGGAGCCAATATTATCCCGACCTACGGGCGCTTCGATCTCGACATTGCGCGGGGAGCGGGGAGCCGGGTGTGGGATTTTGATGGCAACGAATATCTGGATTTCGGCGCAGGCATCGCTGTCTGCTCGCTCGGACATTCCCACCCCGAGGTCGCCGCAGCCGTGGGCATGCAGGCCCGGACACTTGTCCACACCTCGAACCTCTACCGCACGGCACCGCAGGCGGAACTGGCACGGCGGCTTGTCGAGGTGACCGGGCCGGGGAAGATATTTTTCTGTAACAGCGGAGCCGAGGCCAACGAAGGATTGATCAAACTGGCGCGACGCTTCGGAAGCGAGTCGGGAAAGTTTGAGATCCTGACATTCGAGGGATCGTTTCACGGACGCACGATGGCCGGCATCTCGGCGACCGCGCAGGAGAAGGTAAAGAAAGGATTCGGCCCGCTTCTGCCGGGATTCCGGCATTTGCCCTTCGGCGACCTGCAGGCCGTCGAGGCGGCTGTTGGTCCGGAGACCATCGCGATTCTCGTCGAGCCCGTTCAGGGCGAAGGCGGCATCCACCTTGCCCCGGCGGCCTTCCTCAATGGTCTGCGGAAGATTTGCACCGAACGAGGCCTGTTGCTGCTTTTTGACGAGATCCAATGCGGACTCGGAAGAACCGGCGACTGGTGCGGCTGGCGGAGTATCGCGCCCAAGGTCGAACCGGACGGAGTTTCATGGGCAAAGGGAATCGCCAATGGATTTCCCCTCGGTGCATTCTGGGCTTCGAACAAAGTGCGCGACCCGCGGGGTCCGACATGTGACCTCCTGGGAGCCGGGAGCCACGGGACGACGTATGGCGGCAATCCGGTCTGTTGCGCGGCGGGCTTGAAGGTCATGGAAGTCATCACCCGCGACGGATTGTTGGAAAACGCTAGCGAGCGGGGCAAGCAACTCTCCAATGCCCTGCGCGAAATCCGGCATCCGTTTGTATCGGACGTCCGATCGCTGGGTTTGATGATCGGCGTCCAATTGGCGGAAAATTTTCCGAAGGGCGAGAAGTCTCCGGCTCTCCAAGTCGTTCTCGCCGCGATGGCTCACGGCCTGCTGGTGATTCCGGCCGGGGACAATGTGATCCGTTTCCTTCCGCCATTGAATGTCGATGCTGGCGAGATTGCCGAAGCCGTTGAGAAATTTGGGATCGCCCTCCGGAGTGTTCAGGAGGCATCCGAACCCGCCCCCGCCCTATGAAAAACCTTCTTTCCATCGAGTCGATGACATCCGCCGAGATCCTCGGAATTGTCGCCGATTCGGCTGTCATGAAATCCTCGCGGGGCCGACACGAAGCCCATCCGCTCCGCCACCAGTGCTGGGCTCTGATGTTTTCCAAATCCTCGACGCGCACACGGGTGTCGTTTGAAACCGGAATCCGCGAACTCGGCGGCGATGTGATGTTTCTCGCCGCCAACGATATTCGACTCGGCCGCGGGGAGCCAATCCGCGACAC
>JBMOHW010000138.1:0-5979 GCA_049317665.1 Terrimicrobiaceae bacterium
GTCAATTGTATGGAGCCAAGCGCACACCGGAAATGTATGTCGTCGGACCGGACGGCGTTCTTCTCTACCACGGGGCGATCGACGACAAAAAATCTACCGATTCAGCCGACATCGCCGGGGCGAAAAATTTCGTCGTCGCTGCCTTGGAAAACGTTCTCGCCGGCAAGCCAGTCGCGACTCCAAAGACCGAGGCTTACGGTTGCTCGGTCAAATACGCGAATTAATTTCGGCGAGACCGGCGAAGAATCAGTAAGCCGCAACCGGCCGTCGCGAGAAGCAGACTGATGGATGTCGGCTCCGGTATGATGCCGAGGATCTGCGTGCGGTAGGAGGAGATGCTAACGTGGTAATTGAAGTCTCCGTTCGTTCCGGTCAAACGATCATTGCCGAAAATCGTCGTGCCGAGTTGCTCAACTCCGCTACCTACCCCAATCAACATCCAGCTCCCAGAAATACTTTGGAACATAGCCGAGCCGGAATCTATAAGCGTGAGGGCCGCCTCGGAGTTGCCGAGCCCGGGAGGTGATCCCGTGCCAGACCCTGCAACAGAGTAGAGAGTCGAGGAGATTTTTGCCAAGGGAACATTTGTTCCCCACCGCTTGGCGACGGTATCGAGCGTTGACGTGTTGCCCCAAGCCACGGTGCTGTTGCCAAGGGCCGTGGCCCCTCTTCCCACGCCGTAGCCGACCAACGTCGCGGAGGAGCCGAGATCTTCAGAAGATGAGAGTGTTACAGAACCTACAGAGGGGGTTGACTTTAGCTTGAAGACCTTCAAATCCACGCCAGTCGCGACTTGTTTGCCGAGAACAGTTCCATTGTTGCTGGTAAACGTATCATCCACTTCAAACGAATTCGTTCCATCAAATGTCACCCGCTGACTTGAGGTGAGCACCACATGGTTGGCGGTCAGCATGTAGCCGCCACCGAGGTGAATCGCGGACCCGGTCGAGCTGACCAGCGAGAGATCCGTCCCAGCAACCCGACCGACCGTGTCCCATGGCAATCCCCCGCCGGGGTCGGTTCGGTTGGCATCGTTGTCAAGATTCCAAAACACCAATGCCGAGGCCTGGGGAAGGAGGGCCGTCATGAACATCAACGAGAACGCCGCGGGGAAGGTCCAGAGTTTCATGATCTGTGTCACGGAATTTGCCTCGTCGCGATCTTGGCGTCAAATTCAATTCCTTGCGTCCGCCACAAACGAAATCCGAAAAACTACTCGTCCTCCGACTCGTCCGCTCCCTTTTTGTAGGTCAGCCCGCGGAGCTTCCCCTCAATGAACGAGTCGATCTCGCCATCCATCACTGCTTGAACATCGCTGGACTGCACGCCGGTGCGCAGGTCTTTGACCATTTGATAAGGCTGGAAAACATACGATCGGATCTGATTTCCCCACGCGATATCGCCTTTTTCGCCGTATTGACGGTCAATTTCCGCCCGCTTCTTATCGGCTTCGAGTTGGAAGAGTTTTGCCTTGAGCATGGCCATGGCCAACTCGGAGTTCCGGCCCTGACTGCGCTCGGCCTGGCATGCGACAACGATGCCGGTCGGAACGTGGCGAAGCCGGACGGCGGTCTCGACCTTGTTGACGTTCTGTCCGCCTTTTCCGCCGGAGCGGAAGGTGTCACGTTCAATGTCGGCCGGGTTGATTTCTATCGGCGCATCCTCAATTTCCGGGACGATATCGACGCTGGCAAACGATGTATGGCGGCGCTTGTTGGAATCGAAGGGCGAGATGCGGACGAGGCGGTGGACTCCGATTTCGGTGCGAAGATATCCGTAGGCATTTTCCCCGCTGACGCGCAGGGTGGCTGACTTCACGCCGGCCTCGTCGCCGAGCTGAATATCGAGGATTTCGGATTGTATTCCCCGGCGCTCCATCCATCGCTGATACATCCGGAGGAGCATGTCGGCCCAATCGCAAGATTCCGTTCCTCCGGCGCCAGCATGAATGGTGAGGAAGCCCGGGCTGTTGTCAAACTCACCCGAAAGTAGCGAGGCCATCTCAAATTTGTCGAGATCCCGCTGAATGGCTTCAAATTCGGTTTGGAGATCCGCAGCGGCCTTCGCTTGATTTTCTGGAGCCTCCTCGAGGGTCAGCTCCTTCATCATGTCTAGATCGGCCGTGCGGGCTTCGAGGGCCTCGAGGGGTTGGATTTTTCCACGGAGGCGGGAGACCTGCGCAACATCGCGCTGCGCGGTCTCGCGCTTGTCCCAAAAATCGGGGGCCGCCATGCGCGCCTCGATCTCGGCGAGTTTCTCGGTCAGATCCGGAACGTCAAAGAAACCTCCGCAGCGCGGCCAGACGGGCCGAGATCACGGAGGTATCCACTGCTGAAAGGTCGATGCTCATTGAAGGGGGGATCGTAGCGGTGCCCTCGGGAGGCCGCAAACAGAAAAGTCCGAATGGAGAAATTGACCGTCGGAGGGGCCTGCTTCTTGGGGAAAAATATCCTGTGCATACCGGACGAATTGCTGCGTAATGCTCCTATGCCCGAGGAAATCCTGCCTGACCTCCAAGCCTGCGTTCTCTGCGAGGACGTCCGCCAAGAGGCCAGCGGGCAGCAAACCCTCATCGGCATTGTGGGAGTCATTCCCGCCCCGGTGATGCCGATCGGGTTTTTCAAGCTTTGCCTGTGGACTCGATGGTGCGGCGGAGTCGGGCAGTTCAATCAACACTCGCTGATCCTCAATCCCGATGATGAGAATCCGATTGCCCAGAGCGAGGTTCAGTTCTCCCTTCCGGCCCTGGATGCTCACGCGACGAACGTGCACGTTTTCGGCGGGCTCCAGTTTCAGAAACACGGCGTCTATACGGTCGAGGTCCGGATCGATGGCCAACTCCGCCTCCGCTTTCCGCTCCCGGTCGTTCCTGTCCAACAAGGAGGAACCTGAACATCCATGCTTCTCAGTAACGAACAACTCGAACTCCTCCGCGGCGATCTCGATTACATTCTCGCCCGCACGACCTGCAACACGCTCCAACTCACCCGGGGACAGGTCCAAAATGCCCTCGAACGCGATCCCGATGTTTTTCTCGATTTGGTGGACGGCCTTCGTCCGGAAGACGCGCGATGGCTCAGTGTTCCACCGGATGTTCTTCGGCCCATGATCTCCCGCCGGGCGCGTGGCGTCTCTTCCGGATCCATCCACTCGCAGCCGACCTTGCTTGAGGTCTGAATCTTCAAGAATCAAATCCTTCATTTTTTATTGAACTCTTTGAGTATTTATTCAGATTAGTGACGTTGTGCCGGTAAAAACCCTGAGTCCCTCCGCGAATTCGTTGAATGAAATCGAGATCGAAGCGATCGAGATGTTCATCAATTTTCTGAAGCTGATCGGGCTTCCGAAGTCGGTCGGGGAGATCTACGGATTGCTATTCGTGTCGTCCCGACCAGTCCCGATGGATACGCTGATGGAGCGGCTGGGAATCAGCATGGGAGCGGCCAGCCAGGGGCTCAAGCTCCTGCGATCTGTGGGGGCGGTCAAGGTCGTGTATGTGCCGGGTGACCGGAGGGATCACTACGTGGCCGATCTTGAGTTGAGTCGCTTTGCCACTTCGTTTTTGAGGGATGAGATCAAGCCCAGAATGGAGCGGGCGTTACAGCGAATTGATCGCATGGAGACGCTTGCGGACGATTTGGAGCCCGTGGAGCGCGAAGCGGCTTTTGAGCGGATCGAACGGCTTAAGCATTGGCTGGAGCGGGGCCGGAAGATGATGCCTTGGGTATTGAAATTTCTGGTGAAGTAACGGGAAGTCCGGAGCGGAGTCTCCGGAAAATGGCCTGAAGACACGGGCAAACATTCGAAAAACAGCATGGTCCAGTGGAAAAATCCCGCTGCTGACCAGAGGCGGCAGCCTGCCTGCATTTTTCAAGCCGATGGGCAGCCTGTGAGCGAGCGGCCATCGGTCTCGGTTATCGTTCCGACGCTCCGTGAGAGCCGCAATATCCCGATCCTAACGGAGCGGTTGGAATCCGTGATGTCGGACTTCGAGTGGGAGGTTGTCTTTGTAGACGATGATTCGGATGATGGAACAGCTGATGTCCTTGTGGCGCTCGCCAGAAAAAATCCGCGTGTGCGCTTCATTCGACGGATCGGGCGGCGCGGATTGGCATCTGCCTGCCTGGAGGGCATGGGATCGAGTGCGGCGGATTTTTTTGCGGTGATGGATGCGGATCTCCAGCACGACGAGCGAATTCTTCCGCAAATGGTCGCTGCCTTTGTGACCGAACCGCGTCTGGAACTCGTTGTGGGGACGCGCTACGCGGAGTCGGGTGGCGTGGGCGGCTGGTCAAAAGACCGACAGATCATCAGCCGGGTTGCAACGGCCGTTGGGAAAGTATTTTTGCACACACCGCTTTCGGACCCGATGAGTGGATTTTTTGTTCTCCGACGCTCGGTTTTTGAGGAAGCCGTCAGGCGGATGACCGGGAAAGGATTTAAGATTTTGTTGGATCTGGTTCTCTCGATCGGGCGGCCCTTGCAGATTCGGGAATTTCCCTATGAATTCCGGGAGCGTCAGCACGGCGAAAGCAAGCTCGATGTCGTTGTCGCGCTGGAGTATCTCTACCTCCTCCTCGACAAGTCGATCGGGCGGTTTATGCCGGTTCGGTTTATCCTGTATCTATTCACCGGACTGACCGGTCTCGTCGTGCATCTGACGATCCTCGGTTTCCTCTTCCGATGGCAGAGTTTTCCGTTTTTCACCGCTCAAGCCGTAGCGACATTGATCGCCATGGCATCCAACTTTTTCGTGAATAATGCCGTAACGTTTCGGTCGGTTCGCCTGCGCGGGGCACGATTTGTAGCCGGGCTTCTTGCCTACATGGCCATTTGCTCCATCGGAGCCGTCGGGAACCTTCAAGTCGCCTCCTACCTTTTTGATTCAAAAATTCCTTGGTGGATTGCGGGTCTTACCGGCGCCTTGATCGGAGCGGTCTGGAACTACGCCGTTTCCACGCATATTGTCTGGACCTGGCTCCCGGGTGTTCTCAAGCGCAGCAAGACGACCTCCGACCCCATTACCGTCGACGCTTAGTTGAAAATGCATCAAATCGCAGTTATCGGAGCCGGAATTGTCGGGCTTGCCACAGCCCGCGAAATTCTGCGTCGTCGGCCAGAGTCCAGGCTCGTGCTGATCGAGAAGGAGACAAAACCCGGTCAGCATCAAAGCACTCATAACAGCGGAGTCCTCCATGCCGGGCTCTACTACAAACCCGGATCCCTCAAGGCGCGTCTGGCCGTCTCGGGAATTCGGATGATGACCGAGTATTGTTCGGAAAAATCGATTCCGCATGAAATCTGTGGAAAAGTTGTCGTGGCCACGGACGAGACGGAAATCCCTCGCCTTCGCGACTTGCAGGAACGGGGCAAGGCCAATGGATTGGAAGGACTGCGCTGGCTCGGGTTCGAGGAACTTCGTGAGATCGAACCTCACACGGCCGGGATTGCAGCGCTGCATGTGCCGCAGGAGGGTATCGTGGATTACGATGCCGTATGTCGCGCCTTGTTGGAAGATATCGTCAACGCGGGCGGTACATTTGTTCCCGATGCGCGAGTGATCGGCCTCGCCGAAACAAACTCGCGCTGGCGAATTGAGACGACGGCGGGGGAAATTGAAGCGGAGTATCTCGTGAACTCTGCCGGACTATTTTGTGATCGCGTCGCTCGACTCGCGGGAGTCGACGAGAAGGTTCGGATCGTTCCCTTCCGCGGAGAGTATTTTAAGTTAAAAAAAGCCGCATCGCACCTCGTGAGGAACCTGATCTACCCGGTCCCGGACCCAAAGTTTCCATTTTTGGGTGTCCATTTCACCAGACTCATCCATGGCGGAATCGAGGCTGGCCCGAATGCCGTGCTGGCCCTCGCCCGGGAAGCCTACTCAAAATGGAATTTCTCCATTCCTGACATGGCAGACGCACTCTCGTTCTCCGGCCTTTGGAGGTTTCTCGCCGAGCATCCGGCGATGTGCGCCGCCGA
>JBMOHW010000139.1:0-5967 GCA_049317665.1 Terrimicrobiaceae bacterium
TCGTCCTCAAGAAGTGCAAGAAGCCCGACGACGTGCTCTTCATCAACGCCGCCGAACACTTTGTGAAAGGCAAACGCCAGAACCAACTGAGCGAGGAGCACATCGCCAAGATCATCGTGACCTACCAATTTCGAAATGAAGAGCCCCGCTACTCCCGCCGGGTGGAGATGGACGAAATTACGAAGAACGACTTTAACCTGAACATCTCCCGTTACATCAGCACGGCGGTGGGCGAGGAAGAAATCAGCCTGGAGGCGACGAACAAGATGCTGGTGGCCATCGAAGGCGAGATTGAAAAAGAGCTGAAGAAGCACAATGCCTTCCTGAAGGAACTGGGGCTACCCGAGTTGCCGTAGGACGCAATGGACGCTTCCCCCGGAACGACCTGGTATTCGAGCCGAAGGAGTGCATGGCGAAGCTGATGGCATCGTGCCGAGCCGGATGACGTGGTTCAACAAGTGGCGGATTTCTTCGGCAGTTAACCGGCAGGTTCTTCTTCTGCTGAAAGACGCTTTGACGAACCAGTGAACGGCTTGTATCTGAACCGCTTGCGCTGCGTGCATATTTATGCATTTATGACTCACCGATGAGAACCACCATTGACCTGCCAGACCCGCTCCTGGAACGCGTGAAAATTTCCGCCGCCAAACAACAAACGACCATGCGTGATTTGGTGATCCGGGGTCTTGAGTCGGTTCTGAACCAATCAACCGCTGTGGAGCCCGCTGCCGCTCGGTCCGCTTTGCAACGCCTTCGCAAGGGCTACGCTCTCGGGAACCAACCCCTCTCCCGGGACCAAGCCCATGCGCGCTGAGATCTTTCTCGATACCAACATACTCCTTTATGCCTACGACACCGATGCGGGCGAAAAGCGAACCCACGCCCTGGCTTTGGTGGGTGAGGCGCTGAGCCATCCCTCCCGTTTCGCCGTGAGTGTGCAGGTTTTGCAGGAGTTTTTTGTCAACTTCACCCGCGCGGGTCAGACCGACGAAGCTGCCGCCATGCTGATCGACGATTTCGCGCACTGGCACATCATCGCCAATACCCGCGAACTGTTTCTCAGCGGCCTGCAAACCCGTGCCCGCTGGCAACTCTCGCTGTGGGATGCCATGATCGTCGCCGCCGCCGCGCAGGCCGGCGCAGCCATCCTTTACACGGAAGATCTGAACCACGGTCAAGTCTACGGCAGCGTCGAAGCCATCAATCCCTTTTCCGACTCACTGCCCGCATGACCTCCCAAGAGTTTAAAGAAAAGGCCATCACCCTCATCGACGACCTCAAAGCGGTCTGTGTCAGCTACGTGCTGGGGAATGATGGGAACGAGTTCAAGATCATCACCCAGGTCTTCCTCTACAAATTCCTGAATGACAAATTCGCCCATGAGGTGAAGCGGATCGAGCCCAAGCTGGCCAAGTCCCGATCCTGGGAAGACGACCTCCGCCAGATGCCAGCAGACGAGTATGAACTCCTCCTCATGCAGCTCGGTGCGAGCACTGCTCGGTTATCACCCGGCTAGAATCAGGCTTTTAATCGCCTCCGATTCCACCGATTTCAAAATGTGGTTGAAAACAAACCACACGCAGATAAGGTTTCGGGGATCCACAAACAACCATGAGCACCACACCACAAAAGTTCGGAGAATTCGCCAAAGACCGTCGAATCGCGGCTAGCCAGACTCTGCGGAGTTTCTGCCGGGACGCGGCGATTGACCCCAGCAACTGGAGCAAGATCGAACGAGGGGTCCTCCCTCCACCGGATGAGGCGGGATTTTTAACCCGTGTTTCTGATGTTCTCAGGCTGACCCCGGAAGAACGGCAGACGCTCGTTGACCTCGCGGCCATAGCCCGGGGACACATTCCCGAGGACTTGCGGGACGAGGAGATTCTGAACAAAATGCCGGCATTCTTTCGTGCCATTCGGGGACAGGAATACACGCCCGAGGATTTCGAAAAGCTTCTCAGTGGGGTGAAGCGTCTCCACCAGCCCTAAACCGAGCCCAATCAAGATGACGAACGATCAGATCTGGCAAAAGGCCGAGGACCTGCGAGCCGTTTATAAAACGCTGCAGTCGGACAAAATCCCCCTGGACCTGATCGCTTTCGTCGAACTGGATCTGAAGCTGGCGTGATTCCCTATGATCGGCTCTCCGTTGACTGGACGCCGCTTTGACGGACCAGTGAACGGCTTGCATCTGAGCCATGTATGGTGCATGATTCCTTCATGAGCGTGCAGGATGTCTTGGAGATGGCGAATGATCTGTCGCGTGAGGACAAAACCGTCCTCTTTACGAGCCTTGGGGAGCAGTTGGCCGGGGATTTCAGTTCGGCGGAGATCGAAGACATCAAGCGCGCCGTCGCCGAGGCCGACGCGGAGTTCGAGCGGGGTGAGTGCCTGACCACGGGGCAATTGGCCGAGAAACTCGGCTTGTGACCTATCGGTTACGGTGACCTCAGCCCGGCTGGCCGGGTTCTAGATCGAGCAACCGCCAGATCCTGTCGATCTCCCCGGGTTCGAGAACCTGCAGCGGTGCTCTATTCGGCAGACTGGTTTTTCCACGCTGTGACGTGCAGGCTTTTCTTTCCTTGAGAATGCTGGTATCTTCTGTCGGCATGAGCACGATCACCGCCATCCTCGAACCCGACGTCGACGGCACGCTACATCTGCCGCTGCCGGCGGAGTTGCGGCATGGCAAGATCAAGGTCGAGGCCAAGCTCGAATCGGCGGAAGCCGAACAAGGTGTCGCGAAAGTGCCGCGTCAGAAACTTACCGCAACGCCGGAAATGATCGCGCAGCGAATGGCCGCGTTAGAGCAAGTGCAAAAACTGAATCCTTTCCGTGACATTGCCGATCCCGTGGCGTGGCAGCGCGAGATGCGGGATGATGTCCAGCAGCCCGGCCGGGAGTAGGCCATGCTGCTGGACACGAACATTGTGATTTACTCGTGTCGGGCGGACGGCGGTTGGCTCGCACGGTGGACCGCGCATGCAGAGGCTGCCATCGCGAGTGTCACGCGGGTGGAGGCACTCGGGTTTTTGGGGATTACTCCGGCTGAGGAATCCGCGATTCGCGGATACCTGGGCCGATGCCCGGCGTATCCGATGGATGAAGAGGTGATCGAACGGGCTATCCACCTGCGCCAGCAGAAGAGGTTGAAACTCGGCGATGCGATTATTGCCGCGACTGCCCTGGAATTCGGTCTGCCACTTGTGACGCGGAACGACGTGGACTTCAGGGACATCGGAGGGTTGGAGATCATTAATCCGTTCGCCAGGCCGACGAGCGGCTTATGAATGCTTCATGTGGAACAGGCAGAAAGGCGTCCCGACCATCGCGGGTTGCGGGCACCTATTTTCTGGCACCATGATTTCTGGCCGCATCGACACCATCGCCGGACTGCTTGGCGAGGCTGGCTTCGATGTCGTCGAGGACGATGGAGAGGGGGAGTTGGATGACGTGGCGGCAGTAGGCTGTTTCGGCGGAGTCGAAGGTTCCGTTTTCGAAAAATTTGTTCGCGGGGGCGCCGCCGCCGCAGAGTTTGAAGTAGGAACATTCGGCGCGACAGCGTTCGACTCCGGATTTTGTGTCTTCGAGCACGCGGAGGAATTTTTCGTTTTCGAGCGTCTGTTCGAGTCCGCCGGCTTGGAGCGATCCGAAGGCGAAGGTTCCGTATTTCTCGGTCTCGACGCCCAGCATTTCCGGTGAGAACGTGGAGAAATTTCCCTGCCAGTCGACGCTGAGGATGCCGAAGGGCCGGACCTGTTCGTTTTCGTAAACAAATTCGGTCGAGGCGGAATCGCGACCGGCGAAGATTCGTTGGAGGGCGAAATCAAACTCCCGGATGCGGACCTCGCCGCGTGTGGCTTTCTGGCGTTCGAACATGCGGCGGAAGAAGGCCTCGACGCGGTCTGCCGCGATGCCATCGAGCGAGCTGGTCGTGTGGATGCCTTCCTGTTCCTCGACGTTGAATCCGAATCGGACGATACCGTTCTCCACGAAGAAGTCGAAAATCTCGTCGGCAAAATCCAGCGACTCGCGGGAGACGACGGCGATGACATGAAAGTCGATACCGTGTTCGTGGAGGAGTCGGACGCCGCGCATGGCCTGCTCGTGCGAGCCTTTGCCCTGGCGGGTTTTCCGATGCGCGTCATGGATGAATGCCGGTCCGTCGATACTCAGGCCGATGCAGAGTTTGTGGGATTTGATAAACTCGCACCAGCGCTCGTTGAGGAGCATTCCGTTGCTTTGGAATGAGTGGATGATTTGGAGATCGTCCGGAGCTTCTGCGCGAATGATTTCCAGCGCGCTGGCATACCAGTCGATCGGGACCGCGAGAGGCTCGCCGGCGTGCCAGACGAACGTGATGGATTGCCGGACCAGATCGGTGCGGAAAATCGCCGAGACGACCGCCTGGAGCGTCTCGGGCGACATGCGATGAGTTTCCGAGCGCCCCGGGAGGTAGCAATAATCACAATTGATATTGCAGAATGGAGAAGGCTGAATCACCGCTAGGCGCAGCCATTCTTCGGCGGTCGGTGCCTCGTCCGGGCTATCGACGTCGACCCGGGGAGACGATGGAATCATGGAGGCGATGGCCTACCAGTTGTGCCAATTGCCCCAGCCGCCGCCATTGCGCCAGCCGTTGTGCCAATTGTGCCAGCCGCCATTTCCCCAGGCATTCCGCCACCACATGACATCGGCGTCACTGGCACCTGGGCGAAGGCCGGAGGCGCTGAGTTCGTTGCCGCCGCCCTGGAGCGATTCGCGGATCTTGGCGACGCGGTCATCGGGCGAGAGCTTCTTGCTATCCGAGGGAGCCTGGACGGCCTTGGCTGATTGGTTGGCGCTGAGAGCAATGGCTCCGCCGAGCAGGAGGGCCTTGAGATGGGAGGTGAAGGAAGGTTTTGGGTTCATGGTTATTTTCCTTGGATCAGGGTTTTTGCTGCGGCTTTGGCTGTTTCTGTTTGATCGGCGAGATTGGCGTCGTGAAGTTTGTGGTCGAAGATGAAGGCACTTCCGTATCCCGTCGAGGTGTTCAGTTCGAAGAGGGCTCCGTTCTTTTTTCCCAGCCAGACGGTCGATGGGCCGCCGTCCTCGGAGTCTTGGCCCTGGCCGAAGGCGTAAACGAGCACGCTCTTGAGCGCGAGCGAGTCTTGGCCGTCATCGGTGTGGAAGGCGACCCCGTAAAGCTTGCCGTCGAACACGTAGTAGAGAATCGTCTCGAGATTCGCAGGGCCGAGGAGGGGAGGTTCCTCTTTGGATTGATAAATCTTCAGCTTGCCGCGGTCCTGTTCGAGCTCGAACTTTTCCTCGGGAAACTCGGCGCCGAAAGCGATCCCGCCATATCCGGGAACTTCGTCGACGAGCACGTTAACAGCGGTATCCGTCGTCAGCCCCTCGGGCGAAGTCGCTGGAGTCTGCGAGGGCTTCTGAGCCAGCGCGAAAGTGGTGGAGAGGGCAAGAATCCCGACGGCCAACAGGTGCGCTTTTGGGGAAGTCATGATGTGTGTCACTTATTCCTCCGGTCCGAGGTAGGCAAGATATAATTTTGATGGGACGAAATCGTGACACTGGAATCCCGCGACCACGCGAACATCTGCTCGACTCCCGGGCTTGGTTTGAGCGAAGGTCGCGGACTCATGAGTGCCGTTCCGAAACTCGTTGCCTTTGATCCGACTCCGGATGAGATCCCGTCGGTGGGTGAGGCTGTAAGCCGGTCGCAGGAGTTTCTGCTTTCGATTCAGAAGCCCGACGGGCATTGGGAGGGTGAGTTGTTTGTCGATGCCACGCTTTGCTGCGACACGATCCTTTACATGCATTGGACCGGGCGGGTGGACGACGATCTCCAGAAAAAATGCGCGGCTCATATCCGGCGTCGCCAGACTCAGGATGGAGGATGGAATATCTTTGTCGGCGGTCCGAGCGAGATCAATGCCTCGGTGAAAGCCTACTTCGCACTCAAGCTCGCGG
>JBMOHW010000140.1:0-5917 GCA_049317665.1 Terrimicrobiaceae bacterium
ACCGATCGACCGGGAGCGAGCCGGACTAATGGCCCAAGCGACTCGATCTCAAGCATCTCGTCGTTTGTGAATGTCTCAAAACTGCATCCGCCGTCAGGATAAACCAACCCCTCAATGTGCTCGAAAGCTTTGATGAAAATCGACTCCTCAATAACATAGGCCACCCACTTTTCCCGATGCGCCAAACCGATCTTCGTGGGCGGAAATCCGGCACTCTGCCGCAACGTAAAAAAGCTGCGCCCCAAGTGCCAGCGGGGGTCGGACAGGTCGGTGTAGGGCCAGAGCACCATGCCCCTGTTTGGCAGAAGATCGCGGGGATGCTCGCCGAGGGCCGGCTGCGGAATGATCTCGATGCCGCCGGGCCGCATCACGCTCAACGCCCATGGCGCAATCTCGATCTGGCCCGGGGATTCGTTCGTAGCGGTGTGCGTCACCTTCACTCCGGAGGTCTCGCCAAGCAGGGAAACGCCGAGGGATTTTCGGATCGGGTGAACCGCGGTCTGGACGGAGTCGATGACGATCTCGTTGTCGGCCACGCGGAACTCCGTGCGTTCGTTGTCGATGTGATACGACAGCTTTTCGTCCTCCGGCGCGATCCAGAATCGATGTCCTCCACGGATCATCCATTCGGCCTCGCCGCTTTTTCCGAGTTGATCATCAAACGTCTTGAAAACATTTTCTCCCGTGTGCGTGCGGTAGCTGAGGATGCGTGGTCCGACATCGAGGGTGATGATGAGTTCGACGGATCCATTGGCGAGTCGCACGTTGCGATTCCATCCGGAGTGAGGGACGACTTCGATGTTCATTTGGGTGGCGTCGCGGCCATCAGGCCGGAGACATTGGGGTTGGCGCGCAGATACTGATTGAGCCGCCGGATGGCCTCGAGCGTTTGCGGGCTGATGTGGTGTTCCATTCCTTCGACATCGTGGAGAATGGTTTCCTCATCGACGCCCAAAAGTGCAAGGAAATCCGCAAGCACGCCGTGACGCAGGGCGATATCCCGGGCCAAGGATCGCCCGGAGGCACTGAGCGTGAGGCCACGGTATTTTTCGTAGTTGATGAGTCCCTCGGCATCGAGCCGCTGGACCATGTTCGTGACGCTTGCCTGTGAGATCCCAAGGCGCTCGGCAATGTCCACGACACGGGCGTAGCCTTTGGTGTTCACCAATTCGAGAATCCGTTCAAGATAGTCTTCGACAGCGGCGGTCGCTCCGAGGGCCGAAGGCGCGGTTTTTCCGGCCATACTTCCAGCTAGCCGTGCGGAGCACCTGGTGTCAAGACCAGTCCCCCGACATGGCCATTCCAGCCGGTGACCGGGACGATCACGCAGTCTGCCGCGGCCCGTCGGATGGTCTCGGCGGCAACGACAGTTTGGAGGAGAGTGGAGACGGAAAAGGCCTCGCCGCCGAGATGTTTGGGCGTCAGCACCGGAATGCCGGGAAGCCGATTCTCAAGCGCCCGCCACTCCGACCGGTCACACCGGGCGCCCGATACCGATGCGACAACGCCCTGCGGGCTGAGCCCCTCGCAGAGCTCGTTGAGGACTATCCCGAGGGCGGCACCCATGGGAAACTTCCGGTGATACGTTACGCCGGGGTGAATCCGCGCAACTGTGGGCACCTCCGCCTGCGGACGCCCGACCATCAGGGCGACCGCCCCCTCGGACAAGATCGCTCCGGAACAGGAGTTGGCGGATCTCACCAGTCCCCATCGATGATAGGCCTCCCACGTGATCCAGTCGATTTCCTCGGCCGCCACGACGAGGCATCTCTCGGCAGCGCCCGCTCCAATCAACTCGGAGGCCGTCCGGAGCGCATCGGTGGCCGCCGTCGCATCGCTCACCAATGTCAGAACTTCTCCGTCAGTTCCCAGCAAGGACGCGATGTGACTCGCCGGGGAATTGTAAACGGTCTCCGGAAAAAATATCGGGCTCCCATTTCCCGTCGCGACGACGTCTTTAAAAAACTTCCGGGTATAAATCACCGCCCCATTCGATGCTGCGAAGATCAACGCGGTCGTCTGCGGATCGGCCCCGGGCACCGCTTCAAAGGCCCGCACCGCGGCTTCACAGGCGAGCAGCGAGATGGGGCTCGATCGCCGCAAACGGGGGAATTTCCGATCGAATCCATCAGATGCCGAAACCGGCAGCACCATCCCCTTCTCACTCCGACCGGGAATTTCCAACTCAGTCGGACTCGGTCGCCATCCGGCTCTAACATTCGCCTCGACCTCGGCACCCGAGGCCCCTAGAGCCGTCGCACAGCCGATTCCCAGTATCGAAATTGGAAAATCCTCCCTGCGATTCAACGATGCCATTTTTCGAAAAGGATACTCGCATTTGACCCGCCGAAACCAAACGAGTTGGAAATCACCCGCCGCACCGACGCCGGCTGGGACTCATTGGCAACAATATTCAGCCCGGACATCGGGGACTGAAGGTGAATGTTTGGCGGAAGGAATTCCCCACCCATGGCGTGAAGGCAAAACGCCGCTTCGATCGCTCCAGCCGCCCCCAAAGCATGACCGGTCATCGCTTTTGTGCTGCTGAAAGGCACCTCGGGACAAACCGCCCGAATGGCCTCGGCTTCGCTCGCATCGTTAAATGGAGTTCCGGTCCCGTGGGCATTGAGGTAGTCAAGCGAACCGGCATCCCAGCCCGCGTCTGTAAGCGCACGCTCCATCGATAGCCGCGGACCAATTCCCGAGGGATCGGGCTTCGTGAGGTGAAAGTTATCATTGGCACACCCGTATCCGGCCACACCGGCAAGAATGAGATCATCCGGAACCTCGTCTCCCCGCTCGATGCAGAACGCTGCCGCCCCCTCCCCGAGAACCAATCCGCTCCGGCCGGAATCAAACGGTCGGCAAGTCTCACTGGTCGAGGCTTGGAGAGCGTCGAATCCGGCAAATACCAACTCGGCTAGCGCATCGAAGCCCAGCGCCAACACGCGCTCGGCTTGCCCCCGCCGCACAAGATTCGCCGCCACACCGATAGCATTCGTCCCGGACGCACAGGCATTGGAAATCACACGGATCGGTGCCGCGATTCCAAAGTGCTCCAAAACGTCGATGACCGGCTGGTGCGGGACATACCCCCGCGTCAGTTGACGCGCCGTAATCGCAGAAAGCCCGGACTCGATACCGCGGAAAAACTGTTCCCCAAAGTCCATTCCTCCACTGGTCGTTCCGGCGATGACAACATCGGGTTGGAAATCCGGACGTCGATCCAATGCCTCGGAAATGGCGATTAACACAAGCTTCGCGGCCCTCGGCCATCCTCGAGACTTGAGGCAGATCGTTGCCGCCCGGCCCTCAAAATCCTCTGGCACGTGCCCGGCCCTGTGACATCGAAATCGCGCCGTCGAAAACAAATCCACCTCGCGCACGCCATCGCGTCCGTCGCGCAGCGATTGGCGCGTCGCCGCCGCGTTACTGCCCATCGGGCTGATGCAGCCCATTGCTGAGATGACAGCCGTGGATCTTGGAGGCATGGAGTCGGCTCTACCCACCGGGTGTAGTAATAACCGGCACCGGTTGAGGAGGCGTAGGCTCCGTGACAAATGGCGGCATCGGCACTTGGTCCGGCGAAGCCGCAGGCGTCGCGCCGGGAGTTCCACTGGGTGCTGGAGTCGGGCTCGGTGTTGGCGTCGGCGTCGGTGTCGGCCATGGCTTCACGAGGTTTGGCCACTCGTGAAGGTCGACCGTGAGCCCACCGATTTCCGTCGCCAACTCCTGGCACCGAGCCCGCCAAGCAGCGAGATCCGGAGGCCCCGGCGATTCCGAAGCGGACCCCGGGAAAACCACGTAGGCGACTTTAATGTCACTCACCGGACGGGAGAGCGCCGAAGAACGTCCATTCAGTTCCCGGCAGATCAACAGGGACGCCTCCCCCATCTTAAGCGAGGGTCCGGCGTCGCCGACGATCGCCGGATAAGCGCGTCCTTGGTAAAGGACAATCACGTAGTCGCCGAACCCGGGGGTGAAGGGGCTGGTCTTGTCCCGCAAAAGAAACCCAGGCAGCACAATGAACGGGTCGGTTTCCGAGACAAGAAAGCTCCATTTTTTGAGGTCGACGATCCGGCGTTTGGCCAGATCGATTCCCTCGCGGATCTCTTCCGCCCGGGCACTGCTGGCACCTCCCGCCACCTGCTCGGCTTTCAGTTTGGCGAACCGCTTCTCCTCGACGGTCAGAAACGGATTCGTCCGCTCGGTGAGCTTTGGCCAGCGATAGCTCGTCTGCGGCAGGAAGAATTGGGATGACCCATCGACCGAGACATTGCGGTCTCCGTCGGACCCATCGACGTTCACATCCATGTCGCCAATCGCCAGAAGCGCCCGACGTTTTGTGGTCGGATGGGTCAACTCGAGGATCGTTTCGCAGTCGTAAAAGTTGTGCCGGGATAGAATCTGATCGAGCTGACCGAGGTCGCGTTCGACCTCAGCCACCTTGAGTTTGTAGAGGTGCCCGAACGCTGGCGATACCTCCGAGGACCGCAAAAGCGACGGCAGGTCGCGGAAGAGCCCGGGAAGCTGTGGGTCGTTCTTCGCGAAATCCTCGGCTGTCGTCGAGGCCCGGGGCAGCCGCGCGCGCACGGTCACTTCGACCCGGTAGGCATCGATGTCGCGCCGGTCTTGCGATGCCAGCTCGGTGCTCGGCTCAGCCACAACCTTGCTCTGCAATCCCAGGCCGTTAAAAAGTCGCGCGGTCGAGAGCGATTGACGGGGAATCGATGGAATCGGAGTGGGCGTCGGGACCGGAGTGGGCGTCGGCGAAGGTGTTGGCGTGGGCACAGGTGGCGGAGGCGCCGGTTTCTCACATCCCACGAAAAAAAGCCCGATAAGCCCGAGCCCGGCGACGGCCCGCAGAACCCCAGAGCGAATTCCGGAAGGCATCCCCGGCTGGTCAGGTGTGCGCAATGAAGGCCGAATACACATCGGGCGGGATGTCGAGCAGCTTGTAATCCGCAGACGAAACGAAGAGGAGCGTCTGCTTTCCATGACCCAATTGCTGACCGGTCGAGTCAAAAATCTCGTGCTCCAATGTCGCAAACTTCCGGTTGTAGCTCGCTACGCGGATCCTCACGCTCACGGTCTCAAACTCCTTCGTCTCCCGCACAAACTTATGCTCGAACGAACGCGTGAGGATGTAGAATGGCGTCTCCTTGATGTTGAACTTCGGCATCACGTTGTTGAAAAACAACTCCCGCGTCTTCCCGACCCACATCGCATACATTCCGAAATAAACGTTGCCGACCGAGTTCGTGTCCGCGTAGGTCGCAATGAAGGAGTGCACAAACCACTTGCCTTCAAAATGCCCGCCCAGACTGTGCTGGACAGCCCCGGGGTCCGCCAAATGCGTGAACGTCTGCACCGTGACCGGCGCAATGCTCATCGGCGCTGTCGCCGCCAGCTCTTCCTTGTCGCTCAAAAACTCTTCGGAAGCATTGGGCTTGATGAGCAGCCACAGGACATACCCAATCGGCAGAAGGGACCCAACGATCTGAAAAAACGGGGAGCGGAGGAAATACCCGAAACTGAAGATTACCACCGCGAGGCTCCCAATGCAGAACATTTTCACCTGCGGAATCGCGTTCGCCCGGCTCACGAGGTAGCACCGCACAATCGCCAGCGTCGAGTAGCCCACAAAGAACGTGGCATAGAAGATCATGAAAAACTCGAGCTCAAACCGCAGCATCGCCCCGATCAGCGCAATCAACCCGGCGACCAGAAAAATCGGGATCGGCGACGTCACAAGCCGGCTCGGAATGAGCGAGAAGATCGGGTGGTTGCTCGTATTCGCGTTCGATTGCAGGAACCACCGCAGCGCAATGTAGCCGCTGTCGAGCGTCGTCAGAATGCAGATGCAGAGAAAAATCGCATACGCGGCGAATGCCACGGGCGAACTCTCGTAGAAAAA
>JBMOHW010000141.1:0-5916 GCA_049317665.1 Terrimicrobiaceae bacterium
CCGCAACCTCCGCCGTGACAGGGCGGCGCTCTAACCAATTGAGCTAAGACTCCTTTTGAGGGGGAGGGAAGATATTCCACCACTCCGGCTGCGGTGCAATACTTTTGTTGAGTCGAGCGGAGATTTTTCTGTCAGGGGGAGGGTGTCCGGACTTCGGTAACAAATCCCTGAACGGCCGACTGGATGGAACTGGCGACGTCGGCGCGAGCTTGTGCGAAGCGCGGGCGAAACCAAGGCGAAAGACCGATCACGTCGTGGAGAACCAGAATTTGACCATCACAGCCCGGGCCGCTTCCTATGCCGATCGTCGGTGCCGCAATCTGGCTTGTTAACGTTTGCGCGAGGGGAGCATGGACGAGTTCCAGAACGATGGCGCTCACTCCCATCTCATCCAGGGCCTGGGCGTCTTCGAGGAGTCCGGTGGCTTCGGGATCGGATTTTCCCTTGATTCGGTATCCCCCCTCTTCAACTACCCGCTGAGGGAGCATTCCGAGATGCCCGACGAGCGAAATCTCGGCGCCGCGGATCGCCTCGATCATCGGTAGGCACTCGCGCCCTCCTTCGATCTTCACCGCGTCCGCTCCGGCGTCGATCAGGCGGCGGGAGTTCGCCAGAGCGGAGGAGGGCGTGAGGTAGCTCTGAGCGGGAAGGTCGGCAACAATCCACGTTTGCTTTGCTCCCCGTGCGACGGCTTCCGTGTGGTGGAGCATGTGTTCGATGCGAACATGGGTGGTGTCCGGATACCCCAAAACAACCATTCCCAGCGAGTCCCCGACGAGAAGGAAATCAAGGTCACATGTGTCGAGTAGTCGCGCCGTTGGATAGTCATAGGCCGTCAGGGCTGCAATTTTACGACCAGATTGCTTGGCCTCACGGAGGAAATTTGCATTTCTGTTCAAAATAGTAAAAGGTAAAAACGATATTTAAATATCACATTATCAGATATATGAATGAAAACATATATCATTCAATCGAGTCTCACCAATGTTATCGCGCAGTTCGCTAATGGTGCGATTTTCTCCGGCAAGGGTCAGCAGCGGATTGATGTCACAAAGTGGGGTGAGGACGAAAAGTCTATCACTGATACGCGGATGCGGCAAAGTCAGCGAATAGTGCGATATGCGGAGGCTTCCATAGTAAAGAAGATCGAAATCCATCGTCCGTGGCGCGTGGAAGGAATGGTCAGGCGGACGCCCGAGATCCGATTCCCACCGCTGCGTGATGGCGAGAAGGTCGAAAGGGGGCAGGGAAGTAGAGAATTCGATGACGGCATTCAAGAACGAAGGAGAGCCGGGGGGGCAATCCACGGGCCGTGTTTCGTAGACTTTCGAGCAAAGGAAGGGCGCTTCGATGTCGTGAAGGCGGCGGATGCGATCCCTTGCCTCGCGGAGCAGGAAAAGCCGGTCTTCGAGGTTCGAGCCCAATGCGATAGCGACTCTCATGGGCAAATTCCTCGAAGTAGGTTGCTAGGTGAGCCCCAAGACATCCTGCATGTCGTAAAGTCCGGGCGGCTGAGCAAGCGCCCATTTCGTGGCTCGGAGGGCTCCTTTCGCAAACGTGTCGCGGCTGGAGGCTTTGTGGGTGAGTTCCAATCGTTCCCCCAGTCCGGCAAAGAGCACGGTGTGATCGCCAACCACGTCGCCTCCGCGGATCGCGTGCATCCCGATTTCCGCAGATGTCCGCTCGCCAACCATTCCCTCGCGTCCGTGCCGGACATCGGTTTCATAGGAGAGGTTGCGGACTTCTGTAAGAATTTCTGCGAGGCGCCGGGCGGTTCCGCTGGGGGAATCCTTCTTGAGGCGATGGTGGGTCTCAATGACTTCGAGGTCGAAGTCCGGGCCAAGGATCTCGGCGGCTTTCCGGGTCAGCCAAAAGAGGGTATTGACTCCGACCGAGAAATTTGGGGCGAAAACGATCGGAATGGTTGAGGCCAGGGTGCGGATCCCGGTCCGGTCCGGCTCGGATTGTCCCGTTGTGCCAATGACAAGAGGCTTCCCCGCCCGGGCGCAGGCTTTCGCTATGTCGAGGGTCACAGCGGCGTGAGTGAAATCAATCACGGCGTCGGCATCAGAGAGAGCCGACTCAAGGTCATCGCCCGCATCGAGAGCGTGCGCCACAACGAGTTCCTTGTCTTCGTGGGCGCAGGCGATCAGCGCATGGCCCATGCGTCCCTTGGCCCCATTGATGATGAGACGGGATTTTTTCATAATCCGCAGTTGGCAAGAGTCTGAATGAGCCGGGCGGCTGATGCCTCGCTCATTTCACAAAGCGGAAGGCGGACATCGGGCCGAATCGTAGTCTTCCGGGCCAACGCAAATTTGATCGGGACCGGATTGGGCTCGATGAAGAGATCTTTGAAAAGTTGGTAGAGGCGGCGATGGAGCTCGGTGGCACCGGAAATGTCGCCCGAGCGCCAGAGTCGAACCATTGTGGCTATCTCGGACGGGATGAGATTCGATGCGACACTGATCACTCCCACAGAACCGACAGACAGAAACGGAATCGTCAACGAATCGTCGCCCGACAGGATCTCGAAGGTCGGTGGAAGGGCGTGGCGGAGCTGGCTTACGCGTTCAACCGATCCACCAGCTTCTTTAATCGCGACGATATTCGGGCAATCGGCGGCCAGTCGAACGGTGGTTTCCACACCGATCTCAATCCCGCAGCGTCCTGGAATACTGTAGAGAATGATCGGGATTTTCACCGATTCCGCAATGGCGCGGAAGTGACGGTAGAGTCCTTCGGGCGACGGCTTGTTGTAATAGGGAGCGACGAGAAGAGCGGCATCCGCCCCGAGGCGTTCGGCGTCCTTGGTGAGGTCGATCGCCTCCGAGGTGGCATTCGAACCCGTGCCAGCAATGACGAGGCATCGGCCGGCCGCAGCTTCAATCGCAGTCCGGATGACCTCGCTGTGTTCCTCATGGCTCAGGGTGGGGGACTCACCGGTGGTTCCGACGGGGACGATTCCCTCGACTCCTCCGCGGATTTGATCCTCGATCAGTGAGCGAAAACTCTGGCTGTCGAATGCCCCGTTGCGAAACGGCGTGACGAGAGCGGTATGGGTTCCTGCGAATGACATGGGTGGGATGATTACAGCGAACAGACGCCTTCGAAAACAAAATCTGCGGGTCCGGTGAGGGTGACCTCGGAGAATCCGCCTTCCTCTCCTCGAACAAAGGCAACGGTGAGCGTATCGCCACCGCGGACTGTGACGGGAATCGGCGAGGGCTGGCCGGATGAGAGGTGGTGGACCAGGGCTGCAGCGCAGACGCCGGTGCCACAGGCAAGGGTCTCGTCTTCCACGCCGCGTTCATAGGTCCGGAGGACGAGTCCTCCATCGGTGATCTCTGCGAAGTTGGCGTTGGTCCCCTTCGGTGCGAATGCCTGATGCCACCGGATGGCTGCACCCAAGGCACGGACGTTGATCGATTCGACCCGCTCGACGAAAACAACCGCATGGGGCACGCCGGTGTTGATCGAGTGGACCTCCTGCTCGCCGCCCTCAAGACTCAGAACCTCGGGATCGCGCAGGTCTTTCGGCACGCTCATGTTGATCGTAACGACGCCCGAATCGAACCGGGCGAGGATGATACCCGCGGGTGTTTCAAAGGAAAGAATGCCCGGTTGGGCCGGTAGGAGTCGGGCTGCGAAACGCGCAAAGCATCGGGCGCCATTGCCGCACATGTCGGCCTCTCCGCCATCGCTGTTGAAATAGCGCATACGGAAATCCGCTCCCTCGCGAGCTGGCTCAACGGCAAGAAGTCCGTCGGCGCCGACCCCACGATGGCGATCGCAGAGACGGGTAATTTGATCACGGGTCAACGAGAGCGCGAGGTCGCGGTTATCCACGACGACAAAGTCGTTTCCTGCGCCATTCATTTTTGAGAACGAGAGGTCCATATCCGGTGCTGTGTTGGCCGCGAAACCTATTCCAGAGAACGTCGCCCGGCAACATAAACTCCGATATCGACGAGACACTACACCGCAGCGCTCGGGCAGATATCCTGGAGCTCGCAAGACGTGCAATCCGGTTTGCGCGCCATGCACCGGCGCCTACCGTGAAAGATCAGCCAGTGACTCAGATCGCTCCAGCGCTCGCGAGGGAAGAGCTTGATCAGGTCCTGCTCGATCCGGATCGGGTCGGTGTGAGAGGTCAGCCCGAGTCGGCTCGAGAGGCGACCAACGTGGGTGTCGACAACGACACCTTCGTTCATTCCGAAGGCATTTCCGAGAACGACATTCGCCGTCTTTCGGCCAACTCCGGGAAGGGCCGCAAGGGCGGCGAGGGACTGTGGGACCTGACCGGCGTGATCTCGGAGCAGGGTGGCGGCCATGGATTGAATGTTCTTCGCCTTATTCCGGAAAAACCCGGTGGAGTGAACAAGGGACTCGAGTTCATCCAGCGGGATCTCTGCATAGTCCTCGACGGAGCGGCAGCGTGAAAAAAGTGTCGCCGTGACAATATTGACCCGTTTGTCCGTGCACTGGGCCGAGAGGATCGTAGCGACGAGAAGCTCGAGGGGCGTCGAGTAATCGAGCTCGCAATGGGCGTCCGGGTAAATGGCGGGAAGCCGTTTGAGCAACTCGGCCGCGCGAGCTTTGCGGGTCACGGCGTGCCGAGTGCGGAGAGACGATCTTTCGCCTTCGCGACGAGCGGGCTGGCCGGGTAGTCTTTGACCAACTGTTGATAGGCTTCTCGCGCGCGCTTCGTCTGCTGGGCTTTGAACTTCGCATCGGTGCTCTCGGCGACTTGGGTTTCGAGGAGTTGGGCGCCCTGCCAGAGCCCCTCGGAGGCCGCCTCCGGAACGCCGCCATAGAACTGGGCGATTTTCAAAAAGCTGTCGATCGCCGCATCGCGGAACTTCGTCGATTCTTTCGGATCCGCGGTCGCCTTCATTTTGTCCTGCATCATGTTTCCGAGGAGAAGGAACGAGTTGGCCCGGAGGTCGGCCGTGGCGTTCGGGGCGCGAATGATTCCGGTCAGGAGGACCTGGGCATCATCCGGCTTGCCTTCCGTGCGAAGAGCCTCGGCGATACCGTAGTCCGCCTCGAGGACTTTCGGCGACCAAGGGTAGAGGGCCTTGAGCTGCTGGAATAGCTTGCCGGCCTCGGCCGTTTGTTTTTTCTCCTGCGCGACGCGGCCCTGACCGAAAAGAATCGTTGCCTGGGCTTCTTGAACAATCGTTGGAGCTTGGTTGTAAGGGGTTCCGGGCGGAATCGGATAATCCTTCGCGAGCTTCTGAAAAACAGCCGCCGCCTCGTCCGGCTTCTTGTCATCGAGAAGGGCGAGGCCGTAAATGTCGATGTCGGCTGGCGAGTAAACGACCTCGGCGTTGTAGGCTTCGTTCATCTTGGCGAGAGCCCGGGGCTTATCGGTCTTGGAGACAAAGGCCGCCTCGGTGAAGAGAATCTTGCTCTTCGCCGCGGGCGAGGAGGCCTTCGAAGCGAGTTCTGCGAAGTAAGACTCGACGGCCGCGGGTTCCTTAATCTGGGCACGCACAAGCATCTCCTGCGAAGTGAGCAGTGACTGGAGGCCGGAGGCAAGGTCCGCGCTCTCCGGGTATTTTGCGAGAAGCTGCTCGATGGTTGAGAGCGATTCTTGGACGGCATCTTTCCACTTCGCCTGCGTGTCAGTATCGAGTGAGGAATAGTTTGTTGCGAGACTTTCGGCTTTACCCCTTTGGAGTGCGGATACCTTGACGAGTGCGTCGGCGGCCTTGGCGTTATCTCCGTATTTTTCAACGAACTCGAGGTAAGTCGCGGTTGCCTCATCCGGTTTCGCCGTGTTGACAGCATTCTGTGCAATCGAGTCGTAAGCGAAGAAGACTTTGTCATCCTTCGGATACTTCTCGATGAACTGGCGCATGAGGGCGTTGACGTCGTCGACCTTCTGCTCGGCGGCGCGGAGCTGGGCGC
>JBMOHW010000142.1:0-5914 GCA_049317665.1 Terrimicrobiaceae bacterium
TCCCTGAAGAGTCGTGGAAGACCACCACGTTGATAGGTCGCGGGTATAAGCGCAGTAATGTGTTCAGCTTAGCGATACTAATGCTCGTTCGGCTTTTTTCTCCATCTTACAGTCTTGTCATGATGAGGTTGTAATCTTTCCCCTAATTTGCAGGTTTCAGGGAATCGTGCGATTCCGGATTCCAATCCGGACTCGACGCGGTTGCTCTTTGAATTCTGATAACGAGGGTCGCCAGATAGGCGGATGTTGCAGGAGTGCACGTTCGAAATCTGGTGATCCAGCGCAGCGGTCCCACCCGTTCCCATTCCGAACACGGAAGTGAAACGCTGCAGAGCCGATGGTAGTGCATCTATAGGTTGTGCGAGAGTAGGTCGTTGCCAGTATTATGCCCGGTGTCTTGGAAACAAGATGCCGGGCATTTTTTTTGCTCTGCAGGATTTCGCGCAAAAGGAAATTGACGCATCCCACGCCAAACGCGCCACGAAGTAGCCAGCGCCCATCGCGATTATGGCCTCGACCTCTTCAATGGGATAGAGAGTTCGCTGCTAGGCCCCTCGGGTTTTCGTAACCTGTGTCAATTCTATGGGGTGAAGACCCCATATCGAAGCATTTGCAGACACCTAGTCTCGCGCCGATGAAATACAAATTGCAACTATTGGCAGCACTGGGAGTCCTAGTGCTGGGGAACGCGCTGGCAAACGCAGAGATCAGCATCGAATTGACGACGGTAGGGGATGCAGGGAACGCGAACGATTCGACAGGCTACGGTGCAGTATCCTACGTTTACAACATTGCGACGAAGGAGGTGAATTTGTTCCAATATACGGCATTCCTGAACGCTGTGGCGGCGACCGACACGTTCAGTCTCTACAATACGCAATTGGCCTCAGACTCGAGTATCGCCGGGATTTCTCGCAGTGGGAGCAGCGGGAGCTATACCTATTCAGTGCTTGGGAGCGGGAATCGTCCCGTGACATACGTGAGTTGGTTCGATGCGACACGATTTGCCAACTGGATGGCCAATGGGCAGCCAACGGGAGCTCAGGGGAACGCCACGACTGAAAACGGAGCCTACACGCTCACCGGGGCTCCCGGGCCCGGGCCGACGAAGAACACGGTGAACCCGAACACGGGAGCGGCCACAACGTATTGGATTCCGAGCGAGAGTGAGTGGTATAAGGCGGCCTATTACCAGCCTGTGGCCCAAGGAGGAGACACGGATAGCTATTGGCTGTATCCGACAAAGAGCAATTCCATCGCTGGCAATACGATTGGTGTGTCAAACTCGGCGAACTACTACGATGGCGATTACGCGAGAAGCCAGAACAGCCTGCCGGGCCTCCTGACCGACGGAGGTGCCTACGGGACCAACTCGGCGAGCTTCTATGGGACATATGATCAAGGGGGCAATGTTTTTGAGTGGTATGACGCCGTGTTTGGTGGGTATCGGCGCGTCCGCGGGGGCTATTCGGCGGGTGACAGCAGCTTCTTGGTTTCGTCATACCGCTACTTCGGCTCTCCTACGGACGAGGACCTCGGCACGGGTTTCCGCGTTGCCAGCGTCCCCGAGCCGTCGACAGCAGTTATGGTGGTGCTAACAGGAGCCGGGTGGCTCATGTGGAGGCGTGGGAGAGTGAACCGCCTGAGCAAACTCCAAGCCTGAGCCTGTCGGACCGCCTTTGCTCCTCGGCGGATGACAGTAGGCGACGGGAGAAATTTCGCACTGCCAGGTGCGGTTAGGCTGTCCTTTGGAGTGGCAATTCGTTTGGCTGCTGAATCCCTCGCGGCACGGGAAGTGCTCATCTTGCAGGCCAGAAGACTCTGATGCAGACAAATCCCGTGAAGTGCCCTGCAGACTACGATCCGTCGTTATGGAATTCCGACCTGGCTCCGGTGGCGATGGGGGACCGGAAGTGGGGCAAGTGGGACATCGCTGCGCTTTGGGTGGGAATGGCGGTTTGTATTCCGACTTATCAACTCGCGAGCGGATTGATTGCCCAAGGAATGAACTGGTGGCAGTCAGTGATGACTGTTTTGCTTGGGAACCTGATTGTGCTCATCCCGATGGCGCTAAATGCCCGGGCTGGCACGGCATACGGAATTCCATTTCCCGTTCTTCTTCGCGCTTCGTTCGGGGTATTCGGTGCAAACATTCCCGCTCTGATGCGGGCATTGGTCGCCTGCGGATGGTTTGGAATTCAAACCTGGATTGGAGGAAGCGCCATCTATTCCATCTCAGCCATCATCCTTGGCTTTGACCCGATGGCGCGGGTGCCGATGGGATGGTTGGGAATCTCAGCCGGGGAGGCTGCATGTTTTCTCATCTTCTGGGCCATGAATATGGCCGTGGTGATCAAGGGGATCGACTGCATCCGGTGGCTGGAAAATCTGGGCGCGCCATTCCTGCTTGTTGTCGGTTTCGGGCTATTGGCATGGGCGTATCTGGCAGCGGATGGGTTTGGCCCGATCCTCTCGCAGCCGTCGAAGTTTGCGAACGCACCGGAATTTTGGGCAACATTCATTCCGGGGCTTACGGCCATGGTGGGATTTTGGGCGACGCTCTCGCTGAACATTCCAGATTTCTCAAGGTTTGCGCGAAGCCAACGTGAGCAGGTTCTGGGGCAGGTTATCGGACTGCCGGGAACAATGGCTCTCTATGCGTTAATTGGTGTGGCGACGACGAGTGCGACGATTGTGGTTTTTGGCGAGCCGATCTGGGATCCGGTGGCGTTGCTCGCCCGTTTCGACCACCCGCTCGTTGCAATCCCCGGACTCATCGCCCTCATTGTTGCAACCCTGACGACCAATATCGCGGCGAACATTGTTTCTCCGGCCAATGACTTTTCGAACCTGAATCCCTCGCAGATCTCATTCCGAATGGGAGGCCTCATCGCGGGGTGCCTCGGAATCCTTTTGATGCCGTGGAAGCTTGTTGCAGATCCAAGTGGGTATATTTTCAAATGGTTGATCGGTTATAGCGCGTTGCTCGGCCCCATCGGCGGGATCATGATCGCGGATTATTTCTTTGTTCAACGTCAGGTTCTCGATGTGAAGGCTCTCTATACGAGGACGGGGATCTACGGAGACTTTCAATGGCCCGCCCTTGTCGCCTTGCCCGTCGCCATTCTGCCTCACATCCCGGGGTTTCTTGTGCAGATCGGCGTTCTTCCCGGATCGAGCGTCCCGGCAGTATTCCAGGTGCTCTACAGTTTCTCATGGTTTTCCGGGTTCGGCATCGCATTCTTTCTCTACCTGATACTCAAGAAAGCCGCCCAACGAACATGAAGACCCTGCCCGCATTCGATCACTCGCCAACGCCGTATTCCGGCCCATCAAAAGCCGAGGTCCTGGGCCGGCGCCGGGAGTTTGTCAACCCGGCGCTTTTCCACTACTACCGCGAGCCGCTGATGATCGTCGAAGGCCGCGGGCAGTATCTCTACGATGAGACGGGGAGGCGGTATCTGGACGCCTTCGGCGGAATTGTTACGGTGAGTGTCGGACATTGTCATCCGCATGTGACCGCTGCGGTCCACAGGCAAAACGAGACGCTTCAACATGCGACGACGATTTACCTGCATCCGAATATCGCGCTCTATGCCGAGGCCCTCGCAGCCAAGATGCCCGGGGATTTGAAGGTCTGTTATTTTGTGAATTCCGGATCGGAGGCCAACGATCTTGCGCTCCTGATGGCCCGCGCTTTTACGGGAAACTTCGACATCATCGCGCTCCGGAACGGCTACCATGGCGGCAGCCAGTCCACGATGGCACTCACTTCCCATCACACGTGGAAATTCAACACGCCGCATAGCTTCGGAGTTCATCACGCTGTGGCGCCCGATCTTTACCGCGGACGTTGGACGACGGCGGATTCCGGCCCGGCCTACGCCGGCGAAATTGCGCAGATCATCCAATTTGCGACGCCCGGGAAAGTCGCGGGCTTTATTGCCGAGAGCATTCAAGGTGTGGGTGGCACGGTCGTGTGTCCCGATGGTTATCTGGCCGAGGCCTATCGCCATGTCCGTGCGGCGGGCGGACTTTGTATTGCCGATGAGGTGCAGACCGGATTCGGCCGAACGGGTTCGCACTTCTGGGGATTTGAGACCCAAGGTGTCGTCCCGGATATTGTTACGATGGCCAAGGGAATTGGCAATGGCTGCCCGCTGGCTGCGGTTGTGACCACGCCCGAGATCGCCCGTTGCCTCGCCGAGCGGATTCATTTCAACACATTCGGCGGAAACCCCGTTGCCTGCGCACAGGGACTTGCGGTGCTTGAGGTCATTGAAAGCGAGGGCATTCAAGCGAATGCCGCCAAGCAGGGAGCGCGCCTCATCGCCGGGTTGCGGGCGCTTCAGGAGAAGCATTCACTCATCGGGCAAGTGCGTGGCAAAGGCCTGATGGTGGGATGCGAACTCGTGACGGACCGCGAAGCCAAGACGCCAGCCAAAGAGGCCTGTCTTCATGTGTTTGAGCGGTGTCGCGAGCTCGGCGCGCTCGTCGGGAAAGGAGGGCTCCACGGCAACGTGCTTCGAATCAAACCTCCCATGTGCCTCCATTGTGAAGATGTGGATTTCTTGCTCGATGTTCTGGATACCGCGCTGGCGTCGGCTTGATGAGGCCTATTCGAGCCGCACACGCGGATCGACAACGGCATAAAGCACGTCGGAGACGAGGTTTCCGAGCAACACGAGCAGAGCCACGATGAAGTTCAACGCGACGAGGGTCGGATAGTCGCGTTCCAAGACCGCTTCGTAGCCCAAGCGCCCCATTCCCGGATAGGCGAAAATCGTCTCGACGATCACCGCCCCGCCAATGAGGGCGGGCAATAACCCACCGATTCCAGTGATGAGCGGCCGAATCGAATTTCGCAGCGCGTGTTTATAAAAAATGATGTCTTCCTCGAGCCCCTTCGCTCGTGCGGTCCGAATATATCCCTCCTGGAGCGTCTCCAGCATGCTCGCGCGGATGTAGCGGGACTGGACCGCGATGCCCCCGAGCGACAGAACGACCGCCGGGAGAGCGATGTGCCAGATCTGGTCGAGACCGACGGAAAAAGCATTCGGAAAATCGATGCCATAAGATTGAGTTCCCAGCACCGGCACGGAGGTAAATTTGACCAGCCCAATGAGCGCCAGATTCGCAATCCAGAATGTTGGGACAGCAATAAAAACGAACGCGACCAGAGATGCCGCCGTATCTGGAGGCTTTCCGGCATGTCGCGCACAGTAGATTCCGAGCAGGAGACCGAACGTTAGCGACAGGATGATCGACGCGATGTTCAGCCTGAGCGTGGCGGGGAGGCGCTCCAAAATGCGATCAATGACCGGCCGGTCGTCCTTGATACTCTTCAGGCGCCCCGAGAAAAGGTCGCGCATGTTGAGTAGATATTGCTCGGGTAATGGGCGATCGAGATGAAATTTTTTCCGGAACATCTCTTTGACCTGGGGTGTAATTTTCGGGTTCAGCTCGCCCCACGGGTAGGGGCTTCCGGGAGCCAGCGTGATCATGAAGAATGAGACCAAGCTGATTACGAAAAGTAGCACCACGCTGATCAGGAGGCGGCGGATAATGAAGTTCAGCATTTCGGAGGCCGGGGTGGTCTACAACAGAACCTAAACAAAATTTCCGAAATTCACAGATTTATCCGGGTGGTTGGAGGCTCGGACGCTCGTCTGTTTTCCAGCCTTGTTGATCTCTACAAGGGCACTATGATTAGGTAGCAGATGGGAAAGTTGACCACGCATGTTCTGGATCTCGTATCCGGTCGGCCAGCCGCTGGGCTCGGGGTCGCGCTCTATCGACGGAGTGCCGCGGGTGAGAAATTGATTTTGCAGGTGAGCACGAACTCCGACGGTCGGACGGATCATCCGCTTCTCGCAGGCGAGGATTTTTCGATTGGGGAATACGAGATTGTTTT
>JBMOHW010000143.1:0-5904 GCA_049317665.1 Terrimicrobiaceae bacterium
GTTGCAGATGTGTAGGAGATGATGACTATGCCTGAGCCACCGTTACCGCCAATGTATCCAGCCGTTATATTGTTTCCACCGTCTGTGTTACCAGCTCCACCACCGCCTAAATTAGCTGTACCTGAATTGCCTGGATTTGCTGTGCTTGCAGTACCACCACCACCTGCGCCGCCTGTTCCGTTAGTTCCACCTAAAGCTGGTCTGCCTGCACCGCCACCACCACCTGCATAAGTTACTGAAATACCGCTTATTGAAGATGCAGTTCCAGCGCCACCATTACCACCGCTTGTACCAGTTGCATTGCCACCAACCGCACTTGCTCCACCACCGCCTGAACCACCATCATCAAGAGATGTTCCAGCATTATTTCCTTGAGACGGAGATGTAGATGGGGTATTGCCAGCACCACCTGAATTTACCGCAAGAGAACCGCCGCCGCTACCACCACTTCCACCAACACGAGTACCAGGCGGGTATGATGTTGCGTTTAAACAAGCGCCAAAACCACCGCCAGCAGAACTAATAGTATTAAATACAGAAGCAGAGCCGTTGGTTGCGTTGTAACCTGTTGACACACTACCACCAGCACCGCCTGCACCACCAGCACCTACGGTAACTGTATAACTAAGAGTGGGATTAAGTGTGGTTGTACCAGTTCTAAATCCACCGCCGCCACCACCAGCGCCAGCGTTTCCTCCAGTAGATGCACCTCCACCACCACCACCACCAGCGACTACAAGGTAACTTGCATCAACAGCCTGTAGCCCTGTCCAACCAAAGGCTGCTAGGGCTGCTGCACCAATTTTAGATAAGCGTGGCATTAACTAAATCCTATTTGAATTGGGTTTGAGATGCTAATACGGTGTAAGCATTGCTGCCTGTTTTAATAATTACATAAGTATAAGAATCAAGGCCAGAGGCATTACCGCTTGTTGGGGCTGTGCCGCCTTGCCATTTAGGAGTTACAGAACTTCCATCCACTTGTACAACAGAATTGTAATAAGCAGTACCACCTTGTGTAGTGACTAAAGTGCATGAAACTGCCGTATTGTTGGCAAACGCATTATTGTAAGTGACACTTGATGTGCCTCTAAAATTAACAGTCCAGTTACCAGCAGCATTGCTAGTGAAATATTGAACTGCGTTATTAAGAACATCAAAATTAATTGTGGCATTAGCGGCCGTAGCTGTCACATTAGATGGCTCTTGAATAGTAGTGATGGTGACATTGGCATAACTACCATTGCTTGCGTTAACAATTGTAGGATTAGCTAATGTTAAATTACCAACTGTAGTCGTGGTATTTCCTAATCCAATGGATGCGTTACCAAGGGTTGCTACGGTATTAAAGTTGGCATCAAGTTGTGTTAGCGGTATCGCTGTAGTCGCTGCGCCAAAGACATTTGGTACTGGCATTTTAGAACCTCACTCTCAATTCATGTTCAAATTCGAAGCCGTTATAGTTAAATGATGGACTGCTTGATGTTACTGTAATTCCGAGGTATTTTCCATACTGCGAGGCATCGGTTTTGTATAGGTTATAACCGCTACCAATCCAGCCAATCGTGACATTAGAGGCATTCACCCATGAAATGGTTTGCAAATTTATATTTTGCCAAGACACTAAACTTTGCAAGGTGTAGGGTGAACTTGATCCCACTTCGCTGTCAATCGTGGCAGACAAAATAATTGCGCTATTGGCACTTGTTGCTTCAATCCCCATTTTGAGGGCTTGCTTGGTACGGATGGGGTCACCCATGGGCATCAAAGCCGTTTGCACTCGGCTGGTGATGGCAGACGAAGAATTGTTATACAGTTTGTAGAGTTGGTTTGTGGCCGTGCCATACAGACTAATTTTTCCTCCTACGGGTACAGAAGTGATGTAAGCCAGGCTATCGTTTTGGCTTGTAATAAACCATTTTTTCTCAAAAAAGATGGCTTGGACATACCGATACGAATCGGTAAAAGTGTCATCAAAATACCGGAAATTAAATGCAGCGCACAAAATGTTATTAATGAGAACTTGACCGCCATAAATTGGGCTATCAAAGTCAATATTGGGGAAAATACCATCTAAGCTGTCTGATAGCTTAGAAGTAGTCGATCCAACCAAGGCATATACCCCGTAATCGTTCATAAATAAGACGGAACGGAAATACGGAAAAATGGCATTTGGGCGCTTAGACCCTACCGAAGCGCTCACATTGGTATTGGTAAACAAGGTTAAACCACTAGTAGTAACCCTAACATCAGAAAATACATTGATGGAATCATCGCCAAAAATGTATAAAAAGTTATTGGCGGAGAGCAAATATTGGATATTTCCGTGCAAAGTGGAATCTGTCAGGGTAACTGACCCTGCAGAAACGCTCGTAAAGTCGCTAAATGAGCCTGCAGCGCTGTAATAAACGGTTCTGCCTTGGGAGATCCATACCCGACCCGAAAAACTTGCTATACCGCAGTTTTGCTCGGTAGACACAAATCCTTGTAAAACGGCATTATTGCTTGCCCCACCCCCTGAAATGGTGACAATCAGGTTTGCCGTATTGGTGTATCCACTCCCTACATTGGTCATAATGACCTGAGTGACCACATTACCCCGCACAATGGCTTGAGCAGCTGCGTTTGATCCCCCACCGCCTGAGAATGTAATGGTGGTATTGGCTGCGTTAGTGTACCCTGCACCCCCATCCACAACCGCTACAGATACCGTTCCTGTGGCAAATGTGACCAAACTGGCTACGGCTGACGCACCAGACCCGCCACCCCCTAAAAAAGTAACCGTAGTATTGGCAGCATTGGTATAGCCTGTACCGGCATTGGATACCGTAACGGTGGATACGGTGTTTGCCCCTGTGGTTAAAGTCGATACCGCATTGGCATTTGCCCCACCAACTTGGGTTGCAGCCGAAATAACAACGGTTGGAGCAGAGGTATAGCCCGCTCCTTGGTTAACAACCCCAATTGAACCGACTGAACCAATGCTAACCACATTATTGCTATCCCATGAGTAATAACCCTTAGTTGGGTCAAGAATCAGCATTCGGTCGTTGTACCATTGGGTACTCATCATGCCTGTACCCGAAAATGTGCCAGCAGGCGCTACATTTCCTTTTGTACCCGCAATAATGTCGTAATACTGTGCTGATCCGTCTGATAAAAACGCTACAACATAATCTTTAACCCCAATATTAATTGTAGTTAAATAAGTGACCGTATTGCTAAAAGTAACCGCTACATTGGCAACCGTTACATTGGAATAAGTCGGCACAATTTTTAAGTTGGCATAGCCTACCGGTTGGGCATTCTCAACCCACGAAAACTCGTCTTTACCGATAGCTGTTCGGTTGGCTTTGGTGTTGAGTCCTTTAAACTCTTTGACAACTTCGTAGGACTTTTTTTGTTCGGCTGCGGCCATTACAACATCCCACTATAAACACTAGGAATCCTTCTCGTAAATGTCGTATTAAGAACCGAGGTAGCTTGTTTAAGGTACTCTTGTTTAAAGATTTCGGATTCTCCAAAACTTTGTTCATAAAACTTGGCTAGATACGCAGCATAAAATTTGACGCAACTTGTGTACGGATCGGTAATCGTATCCGTGGTGCTTGAACTTGATAACACCAAAGGATTAGGTAAAACCACGCAATCTAACTCAACTTGATAAATTTGATCGGGCACTGGTCCAACATAAATTTGACCTTGGCCATAGATACTAAAAGCAAGCGGTCTGCCAATGTAATTTTGCCAAAAACGCAAACGAGTATTAAAGTCTGACCAGGCTAAGTAATCCATCGGCACTCTGGTATTGCCCCAATACAAATTCATGTTGATGATGTCTAAGACTGTATTGCCAGAACTTGGCGATAGCGGACTAGAACCCATCAGATTGGTGAGTGCTGCATAGCTAATGGTTTCGCAATTACCGACATAAGTTAACCCTGCCGTACCATTGGTAAATTGGGTTGTTGGTGGGTAATTGCTGTAATTGTTGGCACTGCCGTCTGGATACGGGGGCGCGGTATCACTGGTCGTTCCAGCCGTAGTGACTTGGTAAATAAAAATATTACTAAAGATAAAACTGTTTAAAGTAACAGCTGTGTTTGCTGCCCAAGCGGTTGGGTATGCTGGAGTAGCGCCATTTAATACTGCGCTAGGGGCTACTTGACACGGTGTTTGGGTAACAACGATTTCACGCAAGCAACCGGTATCACGAACAACCCGATCCCGAGCACTGTTAATGTAATCGGTTAATTGGTTGTCTGTGTAAAAGTTTGCATTTGCATCATGGAGTAAATATCGGACATCCGTAATGTAAGATGACAGAGTTGCCATTTAATCTCCATAGATCATGCTGCCACCGAAAGGATTTTTCCCCCACCCCGCTTGGAAGCAGGGAGAGGTACTCTTTCCACCAACGGGGATAACGATTGGTTCTTTCTAGGGGGTTGATCGGAAAATTCCCATTCAGATAATTTTTTCATTCCATCTGATAATTCATTGTGGGTTTTAATCCAACCAAGCCGAGCCAAATACGGTTCTTTATTGGTATCTCCGTAACCAAATATGTGTTTTACAACCTCCTCTGGAACTTCGACTGTAGAGCCAGGTTTGAAGTCATAAAACACACCAGCGAAGCCATCTCTAAGGTCTTGCTGTGATTTATTGGTTACGAAGATATTAGCCATTAAAAACTCACTACATCACCATATACTGCAAAATTCACAGTATTTGAATTGCCTGAAGCGGTATTGACATTAACAAATAAGGCTTGTGTAGTAGATCCAGTAATAGCGGTATTTGCATTATAAGGAGCTGCTATTGTTAAGTCTTGGTAACGGCCAGCTGCTGTCAAATTACTGAGTACCACATTAGCTACAACGGCATTTGAAATATTGCCATCATTGCTTGTCGTAATCGAAATATTGGCAAGTGAAATGTTACCTGTAGGGCTAGTAGCAACAATTCTACGGAGAATAATACTTCCCGAATTTGCTACTGCTCCACCGTTTGTTAAACCACCACCCAATAAAGGCATTTCAACGCTAGTGACAGCTCCATTACCTGTAGTGTTTATTGTTTGTGCTACAGCAATTGCAACACGCGCATTACCAAAACTATCGAGGTAAAGAGTACCTACTGCATTTGAATTAGCCATTACCGTTCTCCTTAAACATTAAAAGTGCCAGAAACATCTTGGCCACCATTTACAGTAATAAGTTGAACATTAGCATTGGTTGTTGCCAATAAGCGCACACTCACATTGTCAGAAATAACTAAACCACCGGAATTAGTGGAATACACATTGGAGAATGTTGCCACATTAGTTGAGGTGTTAAAGTTTGACATCGCTTGAATTACCACATTGGCCGTACCAAACACATAGTAAGTTCCAGCAGGAATCACATTACCAGCCGTAGTTGCTGAAATGTTAGCTACCCCTTGAAAATACGCACCAGCTGTGTTTGCATTTGCTGTTGCAATCAGGATCTTATTTAAAGCAAGTGCCATGGTTAGTTCTCCTTATATTGAAATAGAGTTGTAACCAGATACACGGGTCATTGACTTTGGCTTGGTGCTCACTAATTCAGCGATCATCAAGACTGCGCCAACATAACCAATCTGCCAGTTTGGTAGAGTGCTTTCAAATCCAGTAAACACGAAGCTACCTTGGTCATGGATATACAAGCTCAAGTAGTTTGAGTTAATGAAATAGACAGTACCCTCTGGGCAATAAGGATCTGGATAAATAGGTACACCGGCAACCATCAAAGCACGGAAAGCTGCTTGTGGACCATTGGAGTCACCATCAAAACCGTTTCCTGGTGTAATAACATACTGCTCTTGACCAACATAGTCTTGAGCTAACAATGTCCAAGTACCAAATCCGCAAACACCAAAAGT
>JBMOHW010000144.1:0-5872 GCA_049317665.1 Terrimicrobiaceae bacterium
TGGACTACGGCGCTTTAGCAAAGCGCTGCTTTCGACCACTCAGCCACCTCACCAATGTGGGAGGGAGACACTACATGATCCGGGATGCCGGGGTCAAATGCGGAAAGCGGAATGTTTTCGCGCTTGGGGGCGAGAATTGGGAGCGGATTCACGCTACTTGCTATTTTCGGATGCCGCGTAGAGGATGATGACGAGATGAATGCAAATGCTGAGGCGGGCGCATTAGAGCTGGCCGATCCGGTGGATCTCACAGGCGGGGCCATGCCGGTGCTGGTGATCGAAGACGACCGACCGACGCGGTTGCTCTTGGAGCGCATGATTCGTTCGCGCGGACATGATGTGCATGGTTGCGAATCCGCCGAGGACGGGGCGGCTCTCCTCCGAAGCCGGTTTTTCCCCTTGATCGTTCTGGACATTCAGCTTCCGGGCATGAGCGGCTTGGAGTTCAGCCGACTGCTCCGTCAACAGCCGTTCGGGAGGTTTTTCTACGTATTGGCGGGCACCGGGAACAACCGTCCGGACGACTTGAAGGAAATCCTCGATGCGGGGGCCGATGATTACATCGCCAAACCGTATCATCCGGGACTCCTGGACGTGCATCTCGCCGTCGCGGAGGCCGCTGTGAAGGATATCGCCGAGCGTCGGCGCCTGGAATTCGACCTCGAGTTCCTGGCCGACCACGATCCCCTCACAAAGCTCTTTAACAGGCGACGCCTCCCGGCTGCTGTGGGTGAGGCACTCGATATCGCGCGGGAAGGCCTCCCGGGTGCCCTCCTATATATCGATCTCGACAACTTCAAGGTCGTGAATGACACGCTCGGTCACGATGCGGGCGATCGCCTGCTCCTTTCCGTTGCTGACATCCTGCGCTCGGGCGTTCGGGACAGCGATGTGCTCGTGAGGTTCGGGGGCGACGAGTTTGTCATCATTCTGCCGGACTGCTCGGTTAACGACGCGATGCGGATTGGTGAAGACTTGCGGGAGCAGGTGGAAAATTTGGTCTTTGCCGAAAGCGGGCGGTCATTCCGTATTGGCGCCTCGATTGGGGTGACTCCGATCGATGGTCAGCGGTCTGCCACGGATATCATTGCCCTGGCCGATGCGGCCTGCTACGCGGCGAAGGCCCGCGGTCGCAACCGGGTCGAACTCCATAGCGAAGACGACATGTCTCTGGCAACACTTGTTGCGGATACCGATTGGTCGACGCGTATCAAAAACGCCATGGCTGACAAGTCGCTCCAGCTCTACTTTCAACCCGTCGTCTCTTTTTCCGAGAGAAAGATCCTTTGCCACGAGGTGCTTGTGCGGCTTAACGATCGATCCCGAGATCGAGGCCGTCCACCCGGCGGCCTTTATGACATCGGTCCAACGAAGCGGCCAGGCTGCTCGACTCGACCGGTTCGTCATTGCGAACGCGGTGGAGGTTCTCGGGGGAGAAACCGACACGTGTCTTTCGGTGAACATTTCCGGGAGTTCGTTTGCAGCGGTCGATTTTTCCGAATTCGTCGGGACATTGCTCAGTGCCCACGGAGTCGAACCCAGCCGGATCATCTTCGAGCTGACCGAAAACGAAGTCATCTCGAACCTCCCGGCTGCGATCTCGACGATGTCCGCGCTCAAGGCCCTCGGCTTCCGGTTTGCCCTCGACGATTTCGGCGCCGGCACATCGTCGCTGAATTACCTCAAATCGCTTCCGATTGATTTGATCAAGATCGATGGAACGTTCATTTGCGAGTTGGAGGGCGACCCCTTCAACCAAGCCGTCGTCCACGCTGTCCGGGCTCTTTCTTCGGCATTAAAAATCCCGATGGTGGCCGAGCATATCGAGAGCCAGTCCGTCTACGATTACCTGAAGGAAATCGGCGTGGAATACGCGCAGGGATACCTGATTGGCGAGCCCCGTCGGCGTCCCTTTCTCGCCTCGGATCTCTTCCCGACTTGAGTGTTCGCGTTGGACTTTCCGCCCCGCTGTTGCTAACGTCCCGACATGTTTCGTTCCCAAATTTGCCGCCTCGCGCTGGTCGTGGCGTTTCTCGTCCCGGCGTCGTCCTCCCGCGCCGAGGTCCTGATTTACAACCTTTCCTTCAATAACATCCCGTCTTCGGTGAATTACTCCTTCGTCGAATACGGTTATCTGGTCGTTGACCCAGTCGCAGGAACTTTTTCCAGCATGATGGTGCTGACAGATCCCGACACATTTCTCCTCTATTCGACATCGTCGCTCCTCTCGGGCACCTACACGACGTTGCTGAGTGAAGCGAATGGCAACGAATATGCCGTCCTCGCATCGACGAGTGCGTCGGGCAGCGCTGCAGATACGATTTCATTCCAAGTTGTCGGAGAACTCCGGGCCGGCGTGCGTGTCGGCGGCGGGAATTCGGTGGACGCCGCCCGCAACCTCAACGGGGTCTTCGCCGCCTTCGGCGCCCAGAGCACCACGGCGAGTGGAAACAGCACAACGTCTAATGAAACGACTTCGAACGGCACAACCTCCAACGGCACGACGACCTCCAATGGAACAACGTCGAACGGAACGACGACATTTACCTACGGGTTTGCGGGTCAGAGTCGCGTCCGGGCCAGCCTGAATTTTGATTTGACCCGGAGTGCCAACGGCGACGGCCTCAACTCGTCCTCGGCCTTGGACATCATCGCTGCGGAATTGGTGAACCAAGGAGTCAACCCTGCCGCATCTCCCACTCCGACGCCGACAGCTGCGCAGTAAGCCGGAAGACGGACCCGCGGCATCGGCTCCATGTTTGCCGCCCTCCTGACGGTCCTTCTTTTCTCGGTGTCCGGCATTGCTGGAGAGCGCTCGGCCCGTTACCTCGGCGGGCAGCGGGCGAATCTGCTTCGGCTTTTCTTTGCCACGGCCGTCATGGGCGTGGTCACGGTTGTTTTCTTCCGGGAGTCAATCCGAACGGAGACCTTTGGCTGGCTATTCTTCAGCGGGATCGTTGGCTTCGGGCTGGGCGATATCGCTCTTTTTCTGGCCTACGTCCGCATCGGTGCCCGGCTGACAATACTGCTCAATCTCTGCACCGCGCCGCTCTGGAGCGCTTTGCTCGAACGGGTCTGGCTCGGGACGACGCTGTCTGGCATTCAGCTTTTTGCGGGAGGGATTATCCTGGCTGGTGTCGCGATGGCGCTTCTTGCCCGGCCACCAGGTGGTGGGCAGGGATCACGGGTTGTCGGGATCCTCTGCGGCCTCACCGCCGGCTGCGGTCAGGGTCTTGGTGCCGTCATCAGCCGTAAGGCCTTCGAGGTCGCTACAGTGGACGGGTTTGTCTTGAACGGCATGAGCGCGGCAGCCCAGCGTGTGCTCGGTGGATTTTTTACCGCTCTCGTCGTATGGGCGGTCATCTACATGATCGGCAAGAGCCATTCCCGCCCCAAGGTTTCGGCATCCCAAGGGAAAAAAATCCTCTGGCTGGCTGCGACGACGCTGTGCGGACCCATTCTCGGCGTTTCGTGTTTTCAATGGTCGCTCATGGAACTCCCATCGGCCATTTCCACGGCCGTCGTCGCGACGACTCCCATTGCCATGATACCACTCGCGATCTGGATCGACCGCGAGCGTCTCCGACCGCTCTCGGTTCTTGGCGCGATCACGGCGGTTGCCGGCGTCGTTCTAATGGTGCTCATTGAACACTGATTTTTCAACACAACGGTTGCGTGTTGTGAGTAACTTTGCTGGTTTTTCTAGGATTGATCCGTAACCTTCTCACGGGGAGCTACATTGCTCGATGCGTTCAGAGCATACAATATATAGCGCTTTTCTGAGAAATCGCTTGAATTTTTCCCGCTCTTAGGTTTAGTCTTTGAATAAGAACCCCAAGAAATCAAGCCTAGATTCTTCACGCCGATCTAACAACCTATTGTATACCAATTAGATGTATCGATTCTCAGCCATAGCCGCCGTAGCCATCACCGTTCTCATAACGGCGGGTTACGTCCGCGCTGAGGAAGCGCCAGCGATCATCAACGATCGGGTCCAGCCAGCGCTACCTGTGACGGGAAAGCAATTTTCGTTCGTTTTCGATGACGGCCCGCTGCCCGAATCAACACCCGTTTTACTCGCCGCGTTGAAGCAGGCAAATATGAAGGCGACATTTGCCGTCGTTGGTAAAAATGTGAGCGCGCATCCGGATCTCGCAAGGCAAATCGTGGCCGAAGGTCACGAGATTGCGAACCGGAGTTGGTCCAACATTGAAATGGCGGAGTTACCGATCGAGGAGGTCACGAAAGAGATCCAGGCGGGCTACGACATCATCGTGAAGACGACAGGTGTGAAGCCACGATTCTTTCGACCGCCCGCGAGCCAAAGCACTCCCGACATCGACGCCGCGGCGGCAAAGTTTGGCATGTTGGTCTTGATGCATTCGTTCGACTCGGGAGACTGGCGCAAGCCGGCCAGTGGCGAGGTAACGCGATTGATCCTGACGGGAATCACTCCGGGCGCGATCATCAGCTTGCACGAGAGCTTCCCGGAATCGGTCGCGGAGATGCCGCGAATCATAGAAACACTCTCGAAGCGCGGCTTCCAATCCTTTACGGTCTCCGAGCTCAAGTCGAAGGCCGGGGTCCGCTTTGTTGCTTCCTCTTCGGCAAACGAATAGCACAGCCGGAGCCGTTTCGATCTTTTCCTTGGCCGAGGGATAATGAGACTCTTTAATCGGCCGGTTCGAAACTCCCCATGATCGATTCTGAATTTCTTTCTCTTCTCTGCTGCCCGATGACGCGGCAGGAGCTTCGAGCGGCCACGGAGGAGGAGTTGAAATCCTTCGATGGAGTGGTGTCGAAAGCGCTGATTCGCGAGGACGGCCGGGTCGTCTATCCCGTGCGGAATGGGATTCCCATGCTGGTTCCCGAAGCGGCGATTTTCCTCGCCGAATGATTTTTTCTAGGCTCGTTGCGCGGACTGTGTTTGCCTGCTTCGTCCCATGACCGAACTCGAACGCATTCGTCACTCCTGCGCGCATGTGCTTGCCACGGCGATTCTCAAGATCTGGCCCGAGGCGCAATTTGCCGCCGGGCCTCCAGTGGAAAACGGGTTTTACTACGACGTTGAGCTTGCGCATCGGATTTCCCCCGAGGACTTCGAGCGCATTGAGGCCGAGATGAAGAAAGAAACCAAGGCGAACAATGTCTTCGAGCGCGTCGAGATCAGCCGCGACGAAGCGATAGCCATGGCGCGGGACGGACGGCTCGCGGCGCTTGGTGCCCGCCCGGAGGCCAGCAAATTCAAGCTCGATATCGTCGAGCGCATTCCCGACGGCGAGACCATCACTCTCTACCGCAACGGAGATTTTACCGATCTCTGCGCCGGGCCGCATGTGATGCGCACGGGGAACATCGGGGCGTTCAAGCTGACTCATGTGGCCAGTGCCTACTACAAGGGCGACGAGAACAATCCGCAGCTCCAGCGGATTTACGGGACGGCCTTCAAGAACAAGACCGCGATGGACGAATACTTCGCGATGTTGGAGGAGGCCAAGAAGCGGGATCATCGAAAGATCGGCCAGGAGATGGGACTCTTTGCGATGGACGCCGAATTCGTCGGTCCGGGCCTTCCTCTTTGGCTTCCCAAAGGCACGGCCATTGTGGAAGAGCTCGAGAAGCTTGCGAAGGAAACCGAGTTTGCTGCGGGCTATGTCCGCGTGCGCACGCCACACCTCGCACGGGAAAAAATGTATCAGACGAGTGGCCACCTCCCCTACTATGAGGAGTCGATGTTCCCGCCCATGGAGCTGAAGTCCGAGAGCGAGGGGCCGACTTGTGAACGTTATTATTTGAAGGCGATGAACTGCCCGCACCACCATCGCATTTTTGCCGCCGAGCCGCACAGCTACCGCGACCTCCCGCTGCGCCT
>JBMOHW010000145.1:0-5812 GCA_049317665.1 Terrimicrobiaceae bacterium
GCTTCATACCCTTGGGCAAAGCCCCACTCAAAGCCGGCAAGGTATGCCGCGCCCAAGCCAGCTTTTTCGGTCCGACGAAGCACATAAATACGCCCTTTGAGCTCTGCCTGGTTCATAGCCTCAACAGCATCAGCAGTTCCATCAGGAGATCCATCATCAACAATCAGCATATGAACATCTGGCAAGAGCCTGGAAACCTTTGAGATCACGCGCGGTACGCTTTCAATCTCGTTATAGGTCGGAATGACCACTAAAGTCTTAGGAGCATCCATGCGTGAATTATTACAGTTTCCAGGATGGGTAAAAGCCAGATCTGAGTGAAAATGGTCAAAAGCACCCCATTGGATAGGGCAAGATTCGCATATGCGCCTAGACCATGTCTCATATGTAACTTCCCATGATCAGCTCGCCGACACCGTTCAACGCCTTGGCGCTCGCCTAGGCAGCACCTTTGTTGATGGCGGAGTCCACCCACGCTTTGGTACTCGCAACTTCACAATGCCATTGCAAAATGGTCAGTACATCGAAGTTGTCTGCCCGCTAGATCACCCTGCAACAGAGCAAACCCCTTGGGGTAAAGCTGTCAGCAAGAAGGCACAAGAAGGTGGGGGATGGCTAACTTGGGTTTTTGCAACTGAAGACATCTCAAAGGTTGAAGAAAAGTTTGGACGTAGTGCAATCGAAGGCCATCGCACACGTCCTGACGGTAGCGATCTTAAGTGGAAGCAAATCGGAGTTAATGAAATTACTGACTCCCGTGAACTTCCATTCTTTATTCAATGGTTAACCGCTGATCACCCTTCTAAAGATGGAAAAGCAATTGCCGCAATTGAGAAGATTACGATCGCTGATACTGACCATCTTTCAGACTCTTGGTTTAAGACAGAGATTCTCAGTGGATTAAATGGAGCAACGGTTGACTTTATTGATCCATCAATAAATGATGGTGAATACGGAATTGTTGCTGTGCATCTCATGACACCTATTGGAGTTGTGAGGTTGGATTAAAGCTAAGGAATTTGCCCTAGATTTAATGAAAGATACGAACCATGTAAATATCAAAATTCACCTGCTGGTTTGTCACAGAATAGGACAAACGTGAATCTATTCACAAGAAACGTGTTGTTAACTAAAGTCTTTTGTAACATTTTTATCAACGTTGTAATGCAGAACCGACTGTTGAAACTCTTTCACGCCAGTATTCAAGCAAGTCATTCATTGTTTTTTCAAATGAAATCTCAGGCTGCCATCCGGTTAGATTACGAAATGCACTAGTGTCTGGAACCTGAAGATCCGCGTCAATAGGTCGCATTCGGTTCGGATCTTCTTGCACATTGAAAGTTTTGTGTGACGAAAGTGCGATGAGGTTGTCTAACATTTCTCCGACTGTACTGGTATGAGTACCACCAATATTAAAGACAGACCCACTCGGAATGTCACGAGTTAAGCATAAGAAATAAGCCCGAACCGCATCTCTAACGTCAGCAAAAGTCCTCAATGAATTAAGATTTCCAACTTGAATAACAGGATCAATTAGGCCCGCTTCAATCATCGCAATTTGTTTAGCAAAAGTCGATTCAGCAAAAATGTCCCCCCTTCGGGGTCCAGTGTGAGTGAACATTCTGGTAATAATCACATGCAAACCGTAGGCCTCAGAGAAAAACTTACCGACCAAGTCTGTTCCCACTTTTGAAATTGCATAAGGGGATGCTGGATGAAAAGGAGTGTCTTCTTTGATAGGGATAAACTCCCTTGGTACGCGACCAAATACTTCAGAGGAACTGCACACGTGAATTCTTGCATGGGGAGCAAATTCGCGTATGGCATCTAAAAGCCTAAATGTTCCATTTATATTTGTCTCGAAAGTTTGCATCGGTGCAGTAAAAGAAGTTAAGGGAAAACTCTGTGCTGCTAAATGAAAAACATAGTCAGGACGAGATTCCTTGATTGCCGCCCTCAGGCTTGAATCATCAGTGAGATCACCATAAATTAATCTAAGCCGTTGACCCGAATTGATCAACTTGGAGTGATGCAAAATGTTATCCAAGGGCGAGCGCCAACGTGCCATTCCATAGATATCCCAGTCGGTATTTTCGATTAAGAAGTCAGTCAAATGACTTCCAACCATTCCCGTGACTCCGGTAATCAAAGCTCTTGGCATAAGTTTTCCTATCAGAATTGAAGTTTTCTCCCGATTATGGATTCAGCAAAGCTTGAATCGAGATTAACCGCCTCGGGTCTCGATATCAAGTCTATCGGGTTTCGAATAGAATTCACTGGAGTTTTCACTCCTAATCTAAGCGCTTCAATGTGAGCTAGTTCCCACATCGAAATAAAGGAATCCCCTCCACAGTTGATAAAGTTTGCCCCTAACGCGCTTCCCCAATTTCCCATCAATGCAATCTTTTCGATCAAACTTTTGACATCATTTATTCCAACAGGGTTTCTAAATACCGGATGAGATATCTCGATTACCTCACCCGTGAGCAATAGTTTCCTAAGTTTGCTATTTTCCCCAACAATTATAGAGAATCTAATGCTGAGAAACTTTGGATTAGACCGAAAGAGTGATTCAACTTTATTTTTTTGCTCAGCGTATAGTCCGAAAGGGTAGACAATGTCGGATTCTTTCGCTGCTACTTCTAATCGATTCCCGTAGACAGTGTCGCTACTAGAAAATATAACCCGGTACCCCAATTCGAGACAGTCACTTATATACCTTGAGGTGCGATAGACATTGATCAACTCAGATTCAATAGGATTAATCGCTACCGCATAAGGAGAAGATATTGCTCTAAGGTAAAGAACTGTTGAACCCATAGGAAGGCTACGTGGGACTTCCCAGTCACCAGAACTCGCAAACGTAACGTCAAGGCTTTGTTTAATTCCTTTAATGTGAGAGCCGATAAATCCATTTGCTCCAACCACATAAAGAACCTTTTCCAATTTACCATTCCTCATGTAAAATTGATGTACCGGTTTCCGTTATTCGGGGATGAATTATGGAGAATCCATTAAGTGTGCTGATAATTTCCGGGATATCTTCAATTTCTGCAAGAACTAAAACAAATCCGGTTCCACCTGCCCCGCAAAGTTTAAAGGCCTTTCCGCCTGCCCTTGATGCTTTGCCAATTATTTTGTGAACCGATTCATGACTTTCCTCTGCATATTGTTGCTTCAAATCCCAACCAACTCTGACCGAATCGATCAAATCTAAGAAGTTTTCTCGTGGTAACACAGATTTGGAAAGCAGGTTAGCGGTGGACAAGGCCAGCTCAGAGGCAGCAGTTACATATTTTAGTTGTCTCTGCAAATTTGATTCCGTGACAGCGGCAAACTTAGATGACAGTCTGGGTTCACCCACCCAAACAAGGATTTGACGACTCGAAATGTACTCCATGGATTGAGAAGAAATTAATGGCTCTGAGACTGCGACATCTGATTCTTGGAAGGAATAATGTCTAAATCCTCCAAACGCGGCATGGTACTGATCTTGGACCCCACCAGATTCCTTGAGTATTTCCCTTTCAACCAATATTGCAAGTTCTGCTAGTTCATGTGCATTTGGATAGCTCCCTGAATACGCTTTCAAAATCTTGATCAACGCAACCGTAAATGCTGAGGACCCCCCAAGTCCTACGCCTGAAGGAAGTTCGGAGAATGTACCAATGTTTAACTTTTTGTTGACGCCCAACATTTGAAGCGTTTCCCTCAGAACTGGATGATCAAAATCAGTCACCTTCTGAACACTCTCAGTTTTTCTATAGGTAAACCTGAAGTTTTCGGGAGCTATCTCTGAGAGTTGATTTAGGAATACATAAACATATTGATTGATCGTAGTGCCTACAACATTCCCCTTGTGACCGGTGAAGAAATCTTTGTAATCCGAACCCCCACCGACGTAGCTTATGCGCATTGGAGCGCGAGCAATGATCAAAGATAACTCCTAATCCAACTGCGAACACTTAGGGCAAAATTGGATTCTGTAATCAATATACCTTGTATGCCAAAGGCATTTGCCGCAATAACATCAGACTGCGCATTACCAAAAAAAACTAAAGGATCCCCGAGATTCAAATTTTGAAGATATTGAAATAAACCAGGCTTCGGCTTTCTGCATTTGCAATCTACCTGAAGATCGTGAGGACAAGCCAGTACGATTATTGACATATCACCAACAATTTTTTCTATTTGCTGCATGAAATATTCTGTGAATTCAGTGAGTTTATCCAAGCTGAATTTTCCGTTTGAAAGACCGGCTTGATTTGTTGCAATGCCTATTTGGATTGGCAACCCCCTAAGTTCAACTAAGACCTCTTTTGCTTGAAGAGTCCACGCAAACTCATGGATTTCATTTGATTGACCGCAATCTACTATTAAGGTGTCATCTCGATCAAAAAAAACTACCGGCAAGGATCTTTTTATCCGCGAAGTATTTTTTGTCCAAATCAATGGAAGATCATTTAATTCTTTTTGAGTCCTAAATGGCATTTAACTCTTAACTTCCCTTAATCTTCCTAACTTTTCTTCAACTATTTCGCATAGTACATGACTTAGAGTTATGTGAACCTGTTGAACATGTGGGGTGGAGGTACTAGGAATTCGTAATTCAATCAAATCTTCAAGCACTGGTGCCTTGATGGAGCTGAAAACGATGACTCCAAGAGCCATTCTTTTTGCAACCGCTAAAGCATTAATTACATTTTGACTCTTCCCCGAAGTGGAGTAACAGATTAAAACATCTCCAGCAGAAGCTAGTGCTTCAACCTGCCTCGAGAAAACTTGGTCAAAACCAAAATCATTACCAATTGCTGTCAACACAGATGAGTCCGTAGTTAGCGCCATAGCCGGCAACGGTCCTCTAGGTTTTTTGAATTGGCCTACAAATTCAGCGGCTATGTGCTGTGCATCTGCTGCAGAGCCACCATTCCCACATAGCATCAACTTCCCTCCGGACATGAGACTACGTGAAATCAATTCTCCTGCCGCGTCAAGCAAAGAAGTTAGTGATTTTGATTCAAGCATTAAGGTGCTTGCTTGATCTAGGTAATTGTCGATGATTTCAATGTCAGTAAGCATATCTGGCTCCGTAATCTAGTTAAAACTCATAGTTTAGATTTACTCAGAGGGGAATAGAAAAGCCGGATTGGCTCTGTAAATGAAAGAAACACTTGTGTTTTCATACCCTAAAGCCTATTGCATAGGAAGCAAGAAGGCTTCAAATTCTGCCATAAAGATCATTTCCAAGCCTGCCCCAACTCAAATCTTTCTTTGTGAGATCAGAACCTCTTACCTGTGCCTTCAGTCCTAGCGCACCCCGAATACATAGTGAAATCTTATTGAGATTGTCATCGTGTTCAACAATGTAACCATTTGATGCATCCACAAAATCTTCAGAGAAACCAGTTCTCGATGCAACCACAGGCGTGCCACTAGCCAATGCTTCGAGAAGTGGATACGGTCCACCCTCCAATGTGGACAAGCTGACAAAAGCGGATGCGCTTCGCATCAGATACGGCTGAATTTTAAAGTCAAATTCAAAATACTTTAGGTTTGGCAAGTCTGACATTTTCTTTGAATATTGAAGTTTCCAAGATTTTCCATGAATCACAAATTCAATGTCGGGCATAAAAGCTATCAAGGCTAGGATTTTTTCTGGATTTTTTCGATTCTTACAATCAGAGGAGAAAAGCACATAATTGTCCGACAACTGAGTATCTAACTCAGCAGCCTCTCCAGACGGACTAAATTTTTGTTTATCTATCGCACCATAGGTGATTTGAATTTTGCTCTCCAAAACACCTTCAGCGAG
>JBMOHW010000146.1:0-5694 GCA_049317665.1 Terrimicrobiaceae bacterium
TCGTGAGATTGGGATTGGGCAGCCCCGAAACACGGAGTTGAATCTTATCGGATGCCGGCGCAGATGTCGGGTAAATGCTTCCCAATAGAACGAGGAGAACGAACCCGGCGGCACCGTTCTACCGGGCGCGGAGATTGCAAAATCCAAAAGGAATGCGGCCCATGAATCGGTTCGCTAGTAATACTATCGGTCCATTCGTCAGCTGAAATCTTCGGATGCGAATCGCGCAGAAATTCTGCGAACTACCGGGCGCCTCTCGGCAATCCTCAATCCATAATCTTTCCCATGGTTTGGTTGGAGGAGCGGCGCCGCGAGACGATCACGTGGTTGGACGGCAAATCAGAACCCCCATTTTCAGTTCGGATCCGCCGTGGGTGATCGAGTCGCCGAAACCCATGATGCGCCATGGGCGTGTGAAAATAACGTGGTAACGAAAAGCCACAAGCCTGCTGACCGGGGGCGTGTTGGCAAACCCAATTCGGCGATCATCAAAGACTCTGGGCAAATTCCATCATGTCCTCAAAGGCCTGGCGCTGCTGCCAACGGTCCAGCGAGTAGAGGAAGCCGTGTTCGGCTCGGGGGTATTGCTTGATGGTGACTCGTCCGCCGACGGCACGGGCTTGGCGTTGGAATTCTTCCGTGAGGTCCAGCGGGAACATTTCCTCATACTGGGCGTTCATGATCAGAACGGGAGGCATCGCGGGATGGATATGGCGCAAAGGCGATGCTTGGACAAACAGTTCCGGGGCTTCACCATAAGACGCCCCGACAGCATTTTGCATGGCTTGCCAGGCTTGCGGAAGGATGTCGGGCCAGGGCTCGAAAGTGAGGGCGGGGGCTTGCACGGCCACGCCGACAATGTGTTTCCGCAGGTCGTCCCGGTCTTCCCACGGGAGCAGAGCGGCCATGAGCGCGAGATGGCCTCCAGCCGAGCTGCCATGAAGAAGCATCCTGCAGGTTTTCCCCCGGAAGGAAAGGTCGTCCATGAAAAGCCGCAGCCCGGTGCGGACGTCTTCGATCTGATTGAACAGACTGCCGGGCACCAGTCGGTAATCGGTGGTGGCCGATTCATGGCCGCGGCGTCCGCATTCCCGCATGAGGCAGTGCATGCCGGCACGGGATCCTGCGGTCCATCCTCCGCCATGTATGAAAAACACGGCGATATCCTGTTCCGGCCCGTCCGGGGGAAAGATGTCTACTGCTCGGCCGACGGCCGGAGGGTCGTCAAAATAAAGAGATCGAAAAGAAAACATTTGGAATTCCGTCTATCATCCGCGCGGGGCATGGAAAGCATCAATATTGTATCCGTCACGCTGCCATCCATGCGGCTGCAATGCTCTTTGTGAGCCATTGAATGAAATTATTCTCGCTGGACGATCCGTGGTTGCAAATTCTGCTCTGCGGGTTCGTCCCGCCCACGCCGGTGAACCACAGGTCGAAGGCCTCAGCGTTGCGGGGGTGGATGGTCTTGGTGGGTTCGAGAGCCGCCGCGGGGGCGGTCGCTTCGAGTTCAGCCAAGGCCTTTTCCCAATAGGCATCAAAATCACTCGGACGCGGGAAGATGCCGTAGTGTTCACGGAGCTCTTGGAGGGGTTTGTCAACAGCAGGCATGAGAGAAAGGACGAATTGGATGACGAAGGTAATTTTGGCCGCAAAAGAGCGCATAAGATTCAAAATTAACGGAATTTGTCAGGGACAATTAAATGGTAAATTAAACCTTTATATTGTGCAAATCTGGAGTAGTGCTCTTACTTTACAAAACAACAAAAATCTTTCTAGCCCATCATGCCTTTTGTCTCCCTCCCCTCCCAAGCTCTTTTTGAGCACGGCTTGTGGTTTATTCGCCACAAGCACTCGGATGGGGACATCACCGATGCCCTCACGCGATCCGAGACCGCTTTGGCTTGTCATGCGCAGGAGTGGCAAGTCTGATGCAAAAGCGCATTTTTCTTTCAGGAATTTTCCACGAAACGAACACGTTTGTGGAGCCGCTTGCAAAAACGAGCCCCGTCAGGATCGCCAGGGACGGGGAGATCCTCAAGTGTCTCGGCGATGATTCCACCGTGGATGGATTTCTGCAAACCGCCCGCGATTACGGCTGGGAGGTGATCCCCGGCGTGGTCTATAGAGCCGCTCCTTGTGGGCACCTGGCTGATGAAATTTTTGAAACTTTTTGGAAGGAATTTCTGTGCCGTCTTCAGCACGCGTTTAGTGAAAGGCTTGACGCCATTTTCCTGGTTTTGCACGGGGCTATGGCGACAGCGAAGCTGCCGGATGTCGAAGGCGAATTGCTGCGACGGATTCGGGAAACCCCCGAAGCCGCCAGTCTGCCCATCTTTGTCGTGCTCGATTTGCATGCCAATGTCAGCGAAGAGATGGCCCGCCACGCCACCGCCTTGATCCCTTATCAAGAAAACCCACACACGGATGCCCGCGCAACAGCGGTGCGGGCAGCCCGGCACTTGCGAAATATGTGGGCGAAAAGCTTAAAGCTCCGCACCTATTACCGGCACTCTCGCCTCCTTCTCGCGCCGCCCTCAACTGGCACGTCCGAAGATCCGATGTTGACCCTGAAACGGATGGCGCGCTCCTTGGAACGTTCCGCCGGGCATCTTGAAGTCGGCATCGCGCCTGGCTTCGCCCATGCAGACACCCCTGACACAGGGCTCACCTTCTGGATCGTTAGCGACCGGCCTGAAATAAGCTGCACGCAATCTTTGGAAATGCTTTACCGCGAGGCCCGTCATCTCGTCCGCGAACTCAAATCTGGTGAGTGGGATCTGGCCGAAGCCGTGCGGCAGATCGAGAAGGAAAAACAATTCCCGGCTTTGCTAGTCGAACCGGCCGACAACATCGGCGGAGGAGCACCCGGCGATGCCACCTTCATTTTAAGGGCACTTCTTGAAACCTCGCTTGAAAAATGCGGGGTCATTATCAATGATTCCCAAGCCGTGGCCGCGCTTCAAACGGTTGCTCCAGGGCAAACCGCCCGCATTTCCGTGGGTGGCAAGGGATCCAGCTTCGATCCCGGACCGGTTGATCTGGAAGTAACGCTCGTGCGGCTGACCGATGGTCATTTCGATCTCGAGGACAAGCAAAGCCACCTAGTCTCGATGCGGGGAAGTCATATTGAAATGGAATCCTGTGCCGTGGTGACTCATCGCAATCTAACGATCCTGCTAACCAGCCGTGCCACGCCGCCCTTCGATCTGGGCCAATGGCGCAGCCAGGGCATTGATCCGGAGATGCTGAATGTCATTGGGGTCAAGGCCGCCGTCGGACATCGTCGCGCCTACGATCCCATCATCCGATCCAGCTACACAGTCAGCACTCCCGGTCCTTGCAGCAGCAATCTCTTCGCGCTTCCATACCGCAAACTCCGGCGTCCGATCTACCCTCTCGACGAAGCATGAAATACGACACCGGCACTTCCTCGATGGAGAAAGCTTTCGGGCTGTTGGACTTTCTCGCCGCCTCGGGAAAACTCGCTTCGCTGCAGGAAGTCTCCGAAGCCCTCAAACTCTCCAAACCCACCGCCTACCGCCTGCTGCGAGCATTGCAGGAAATGGGCTGCGTCACCCGCCCGACGGACAGACGCGACTATCTCGTCGGCCCGCGCACGGCCCTGCTGGCCGCTGTGGATCCCTACGCGGAACTCAAATCCCAAGCCCGGCCGCTACTGCGCCACCTGCACGAGGAATTTAACGAAACCGTCAACCTCGGCGTCCTCTCCGGGACCCAGGTTTTCTATCTCGATTTTTTGGAAACCACGCGGGCGCTCCGGTTTATTCTCACCCCCGGACGATCCGATCCCTACTATTGCACCGCCTTGGGCTGCGCCGCCGCCGCCCAACTCGGCAAGAAGCAATTTAGTCACCTACTCTCGGATACCCGCTTCCGTTCTCTGACCCAACATACCATCAAAAGCCAGGAGGAGTTGCAGTGCCGCATCCTTAAAACCAAGAAGACCGGTATCGCGGAAGAAATGCAGGAATCCGTGGAAGGGGTTTGCTGTCTCGCAGTCAGCCTTGAAAAACAGGGGTTTCCCACCGCCGCCATCAGCATAGCCGTCCCCATTCAGCGCCTGGAGCCGAAGCGCAAGATCCAACTCTCCCAAGCACTCCAAAAACTCATCAACACTTGAATTATGCCATCCATCGAATATCCTAAGTCCCTCGACACACCCGTCTCCCACCTTCCCTTCAGTCCCTCCGTCCGTTACGGCGATCTCATCTTCGTTTCCGGACAGGCCTCCGTGGATAAAACCGGGAAAATCATTTCCGGAACCTTCGAGGAGGAATTCCGTCGCTCGATGGAAAACCTGATCCAAATCCTGCACGATTCCGGCAGCGATCTTGCGCATGTCATTCAGACGCGCAACTATCTGCGGGATCCGGCCAATGGACCTCAATATCAGATACTTTACCGAGAATACTTTCGCGCCCCCTTCCCTGCCCGCACCACAATCAGCCACTGCCTGACCACCCTGCATTACGAGATCGAATGCGTCGCAGTGCGCAAGCAACATTCCTAAAACAAACGTTCAATTTTACTATGAAAACAACCGTGTCTTAGTCGAGACAAGCCAACGGGCACGTTGCGGCACCGCTTGGTGCCAGCCTACTACGCGATGTGCTCGCCCAGCGTGGGATGGCGAATGTCATCGTCGCCACGGGTGCCTCACAATTCGAAATGCTGGACGCCCTTTTGAAAATGTCTCGGGATGCCCATCACCCATTTCGACATCCAGGTCAACGGCTACGGCGGCGCTCTCCTCGCCGCCTCAAGCGAGGCAAAACGTCTCGGCGTTTCCGTCCCTCCCTTCATGGGGTGAAGGGACACGCAGGTTGTTCTGGGGGGAATGCCTGCCGGGGCCGCGCCATCTCTTTCTGTCCGTTGCCAGCACTTCGCTGACCTACTCCTCTCCCGTCCCGCCCCGCCCGAGCTTCGTCTTCACGCTGGCAGCCACCGGCACCACCTTGTCGATTTCCATATTCTCGTCCGCCGAATAAAGCGTATGGCGGGCGGTGTGGAATTCCTTGGTCGGCTTGAACACCGCCTTCGCGCTGAGGGCAGCCCCGGCATTGTGGCGAGCGAACAGAGCTTGGAGTTCACCGATGATCTCCTCGGCGGCGACTTCCGGGATCAGGTCGGACGGGTTCTGTCAATCGACCCCCGAAATATCACGCGTTGAGCGAATCTCAGCCAATCGATCCCGTGAATATCACGCGAGAAGCGAAGATTTGCCAGCCGAGCCATGGGTGGGACGCATCGGATTCCGCGTTTATCGCCCTGTGGAGCTCGTCTTGACGGGCAATGGAGGAGCGATATTGCCCCGATCAATCCTCACCGAGGATTTCCCGCACAAGGCTGCGGGCGTCATCGAGTGCCGTGTTCACTCCCCCGCTGATCTTCCGCAGCCGGAACGCCCTGCGCGGGCCTTTGGTGCAGAACCCGGCCGAGCGAATCCGCTTCCGCAGCTCGGGCGTGTGGTCGGACGGGAACTTGATCACGACTTGTCCGGCCTCGGCATCGTCGCGGATCATGATGTCGCCGATCCTCTCGTCGGTCGTCGGGGTGGCTTGAATGGCGAGCGCATGGTCGAGAACGGCGCGGGTCCGGGCGATCCGGCTTTCCAACTTCACGCTGCCCCCGAACTGCCGGGCGTTTTCGAGAATCGAAAGCCGCTGGCGC
>JBMOHW010000147.1:0-5583 GCA_049317665.1 Terrimicrobiaceae bacterium
AATAACCAATGCTAAACCACCTGAAAATACAGCTGCAGCAATCTCTAATCTTCCTACACCCCCAGTCAACCCTGCTTTACAAGAGTTAGAAGATATTGAAAGAGGTATTATTGAAAAACGAAATAAAGTTAAAAGCAATGCTCTTAGAAAGATATCTGCAAATAGTCAGGCTCGAAAGTCTAAAGGTAACTTATTTAAGGATATAGTTAATCGATCAAGGGAAAATGTAACAGGTGATGAGTTTGTTTCAAACCCAAATCCACTTTATAACAAAGAGAAACCAAAGTCAGAGACAACACCTGAGGCACCTAAAAAGGAACCTGTAAATGCTCGTTGGACTAAGATGTTAGAAAACAAAAAGAGAGAATCAGAACAACAAAAACCTTGGAACCCATCTACAAAGATTAACTCCCCATCACGTCTTGGAAAAGGTCGTAAGCGACGAAATCGCAGAAAGACTGGACATCACCTACGAAATCGCAAGAAGACAGGACGTAAGATTTAAACAAAACGAAACCAAGAAGTCTCAAGACTGAAGCTTCAAAAATGGTTGTAGCTACTCTCATATCAATCGCAGGCGTTCTCTCTGAAGCATCTATTCCCGCTAAGACTGCAGATGTTCTTGAATGGCTCCGCAAGAAACTCAAGCAACCAACCCTTCAGTTTCAAGGCAAGTGTGTTCAAGAAGAACATTCATTTGCATTCTTTGCGGTTCCTTCGGAAGTTGAAGATGAACAGACAAATCAACATATGTTGCCCCCGCCGTTCCACGATGATTCCTTTCAAGGGTCCATTGCGGTACTTAAATCAGCCAATCCTAATCCCGATGACTACGATCGTCAAGCAAGCAAGTATATGGATCTGAAATCTACTGAGTATGATGAGTTCTATCAGACTTGCACATTTAATGAAGATGATGAAGAGAATGAAGGGGAATATGAAGAAGATGATGGACAAGGAGATCCAACACAAGATGAACCTGAAGAGGTTGAAGAAAGTGAAGATCGTCCTAACATCACTGTTCACATGCTTCATGCATCCAATGTATTCGTAGATCACCCTTTACGTGATCGTGTTCGTGAGAAGTTTGAGAGTGAAGAGATTGAAACGGCAATCTTGAATCGCTGCGTAAATGATGCCCAGAAGTGGTTTGTAGACATTGATTGGAACAATACTGTCTTTGTAGATATGTATCGTAGCAGGGCAGTGTCATTGTATCCCTATCGTGAGATGGCAGCAAATTTGGGTGCAACTGAGTTTGTAGATTCAACTGCGGTAGATCTCAATCCTAAACGATGGAAGGAGATGATACAGAAGATCATTGACAAAGAGAAGGCAATGTATTCCAAGAAGTCTACAGCGAGTATCTTCATGCACTGCTCCTCGTGTAAGAAGAAGACACGTTGCGACTACTACCAACTACAGACGCGTTCTGCTGATGAACCTATGACAACCTTCGTGACCTGCTTGGAATGCGACAAGCGCTGGAAATTTTAGAGGTCATATACAATGGGTCTTAGAGACACTCTTGAAAAACATAAAATTCCCATTCCAGAAGATTTTGATGAGCGTCTTGATATCATTGTCTCTGGATTGAAACGCAAGTCCAGTTATAAACAGAAACTTGAAAAATTCAAAAAACATCGTGGAGGCGCTGAACCTGAACCAGTTGCTCCTCCGATCATTCCTGATAAAGAAGACTTCTTAGGTCCTCGTCTACGATGGTTTTTAACTGCAGTCACATCACCTTATGCGAGAACAATGCTTCAAGGTATCTTTATGGTAGTCTTTTTCATAAGTTATCTTGAGAAGATCCCCTTATTTGGAAGCATTTTAAGCGCATCATTAGATGTGATCCTTGCTGGAGGTAAGACATTAGTGAAATCAGTTCAATCTATTCTACCCGCAGCAATTGGTATGATCCCCCTTCCCTACACTGCTATGGTAGGTATTGCAATGGCTGCAATATTTGGTATGATTGTATGGCCTATTTTTGCAATTATCTCGTTAAGTCGTCAAGACTTTGTAGCAGCTATTGAATCGTATATTCGTATGATACCTCCTCCAATTGGAGATATGCTTGCTAACACATTCCTTGAAGGAAATCGAGCAGTTGCTAGGATTGATGAAAAACGCATTAAACTTGGAAATGATATTGCAAATGCTTTGAATCAGATCTCACAACTTGCTGATACAGTTTCTTCTTCTATGAAACAAGGATTTGAGAGTCTCGCAAAGCAGACACAAGAAGCAGCAGCTAAAGCTTCAGACATGATGAACAAAGCACGAAGTTCAATTCCTGCTATGCCTACTGCCCCTCCGATGCCCACGATGCCCACACAATATCAACAAGCAACGATTCCTGTTGCTTCTCCAACAACAGGAGGTTTTCACAGACGCACACGGAGAAAGACATGGAGAACGAAGACACGACGCATATCCGCGAGACACTAAGAGAATGGATTGGGTTGGATGACCAGATTCGAGCTTTGCAAGCACAAATCAAGACATTAAGAGATAGAAAAACAGCCTTAGGTGGAAATGTGTTAGAGTTCATGCAGGGTAATAACTTAGATAACTTTGTCATTGAAGGTGGAGCTGGAACCATTGCGAGATCTACACGAACAGTTCGCCCCCCTCTTCGTCGTAATGCAATTCGAACTCAACTCCTTCTTCAGTTTGCAGATCAACCACAGAGAGTTGCCGAAGCTTTAAGGGCTATTGAGGGAATCCAAGAAGGAGATGATATGAGTGTAGGAGGAACACAAAGAGTTGTTTTGTCGCGTAGGCTTCCCCGAACGCAACATATTGCCCTTCAATAATGCAAGACGAAACAATTGCAATAGTATCTGCTGTTATTTTCACTTATGTTCATCTCTTCAACACAATTGCTAAACTTTACTTTGATTCGGATCGCAGACTGACTTTGGAAGATTTGTATCACAAAGTTGTAACAACACTTTACGAATCACCTTTCTTGGCTTAGGTTTTGACTTCTTTAACCAATCTGCCTTGCTTTGAACAACTCCTTCTTCAAGTCCTCGAAGCAAACATTCACGATGGGTAGCTGGATCTAGTAGAGGAGTCTTGCAAAGAATACAAACTGACATACTGTTATGACTCAATGATCTTAAAGTGAAAAACGCTTGCGGAAGTCACGAAGGCTTCCTTTCAAAGTTGGCTTGTTCCAAAGAATCCATCGACTTAATGCTCCAGGAGTATCAGGCTTGTTCCAGTGCTCACCCATTCCAGAATGACGTTTAATATACCGTGCTTTACGAGTCACATCCTTGTGCTTTGTAAAATCACTGTAGCCTTTGGCTCCAAACGAAACCACCTTTTCCTTTCCTTCCTTTTCAAAGACCGCATCCCACTTCTTCTCAGGATTACGTGATCGTCTAAGGGTCTTGAACCTCATTGTATGTAAAAAGAGGTTTTAAAAGGAAGACGTTGGGTCTTCAAAATGCAGACAGCCAGTTGTCATGCTGGTCCGCTGGGACCTTGAGTTCTGCTAAAACGGATTTGGCGAGACTTAGTTGCTCATCCTGTGATACATCCATCCCGTAGATAGCAGCCATCTTCTGCTGTAAGATCTCGCCTACTGGAACCGGAGGCACAAACGCATCGTGAAATCCGATCATCACGTTGCTAAGACGAGCTACATGTCCTTGAGTGCAGACTGAGTAAGGGATAGCTCCATCTCTCAACTCCTCCCACAGTCTCTTCTCTAGCTCTGCTCGAAGATCTGCCTTGTATTGCTTGATGGTCCACCACAGCCCACGAAGTAGTCTTCGGTAGAGCTTGTCGTCCTGGCTGTAGATCGTGTCCTTGTTCCACCAGTTGACTACATCGCGATAGACTACATCAATCTCGTATTCAGAGTAGCCCTTCTCTAACCAGCCTACTCTCATTTCTCTGATGCTTCCTGTTTGATCCTTGGGCACCTCAACTGCAAGAAGGATGTTCATGGAGTCTTTCATCTGCTGGGTGATTTCGCGTGTGTGGACGTTCTGCGAGTCTGCTGCCAGTTGTGCTTCACGCTGGTCCGGTCGGAAGACAGGTCTGTGAACCTGTTGCCATTCCCTCATCTGAATTGCTCTTTGGATTTGCTGGTGGAACTCAGGAACCAGCCTCATTGGAATCATTCCATCAATGACCCATGTTTGAACGTGAGCATCTGCTTGCTCAAACGTAGCGTTGGCTACCTCAATCAGCATCCTAAGGCTGTTCACCATAGGTCGCATTAGATACTGGTCTGCTTGAGCACGAAGTCTTTGTTGGTGGTGTTCAGTCAATCCTTCAATGAGTCTTGGCATTGCTTCATCCACTGTAGCTCTAGCCACACGAGGGTTATTTCGGTGGGTGTTGTAGATCAGCTTGACTTCGCGCATAGCTCGGTGGAGGATTTCGGTTTGCTGTTGACGAAGAACCACAGCATGGTGTAGGTTGCATCGGTTGTCATCGTGGTTTGCGTGTTTGTCACATCGGACGCCATCTGTTTTAACAGCAATACAGATAGGACGAACAACTGGTGGGGGAGGTGGAGGGCGTTCACGAGCTCCGGCAGGAAGAGGTTGTCCAACAGGCACAATGCGAGTTCCGACTCTTACATGTGTTCCTTCTTGGAGACCTCGCCAGTTAGCTCGGAGAGTTTCTTGTTCTCGGTTGAAGCGGTATTCTAGTTCTGGAGTTGAGATCATATGGAGATGTCTTCCACAAAGGGTTCTTTCGTGAGTATAGATACGAGACGTGCAGGGGGTTGATTGCTTTGTAAAGGCTGAACAGACAGGCATTTTCTATTACTTGCTAAGCCCCAAAGTTTTGCTGCCGATAGATCCATTTTGAAAAAGTTTCGTCCAAAATGGATCTCGTGAATTTCAGGAAGTCTACATTAGGTTCAAACTCTAAGACAATAACAAATCCGAATCAAATGCCTTCTCTATCTCTCGTTCCAGTCAGTGTATCTCTCCGTAAGCGTGGCTTCGTCCACGATCCCAAAGCCAAATTCATGACCTCCCCCTGGGTAATGCCCGACAACACTCAACAGGCCCTCAAATTGGAGGCCGACAAGAAATTCAACAAGCGTGTGGATCACGTAGTAGATGTGCTCACGAAATTCGTGGCCATCGCTTCTTACAAATTCCTATTCAACAAGCACTACAAAGCCGGTATGCAAAAGCTCTACAAGAATCAGTCAGGTCGCAAGTGGGTTACTGGTGATCGCTGGTGGGGTGACATAATGTATGAAGAGGACATGCGCGTTGCAGCTCAACGACAAGCCTACGTCAACAGGCTCGTTGCAATGACTGATGCAGAGTTCTACGAATACAACGGCAAAGTCTTCGCTGAGCACCGCGAGTATCGCCAGAACCTCCAGCCTTGGCTAGACTTCATGTATATGATCAAGGCTAAGCGTGCTGAAGCTCGTGCCAATCTAGCCAACCAAAAGCAAGTCTGGCAAGAAGTCGTCGTTACCCACAAGCCAGTGGTTCAACGCCGAGTCAGGAACAGAGGAGCCTTCAGTGCTCTCGAAGAGTCCGACGATGAGTAAGCGCTCATAAATCAAATGCGTCTTTTTACATT
>JBMOHW010000148.1:0-5461 GCA_049317665.1 Terrimicrobiaceae bacterium
CGCACCCGCATCGGTTTGAATCGAGGCCCCCTGACCAATAACGATGTCGGCTCTGGCCTCCAATCGATCCAGCGTGAAGAGGTCGTCGGATCCCAGGGCCTGCATCGAGAGGCTAACCGCTTTTCTCTGGCCTTCCGGAAGAAGAACTCTCGTCACACTCAAGTCGCCACCGCGCCCGGGGAACTTGACCGCACGGAGACTTTCCGCAACCGGCGTGATCGACGTCCCTGGCTCGACATAAACGGCCGGAGGGAAGACAAGTTCTCCGTCCGGACCTTTCGCCGTGTATTCGCCGGCTCCAATTCCGGTGAGGCTGTAGCTTGTGAAGCCACCTTGCTGGAAAAACTCTGGGGCTAGCACAAGCGGCTCCACGACCTGAAGTGTTTCCGGGCGGGCCCCAAATGCCGGGAACGTCAAGGTTGCCGGGCCATTAGGCAATGCTCGCCCTGTCCCGATTTGAATCAACATGGCTTGGATCTCCAGTGACCCCCCTTTGGCTCCGGAATACCCGGAAAGCGTTGAGCCCAGAATCAACTGGCCTCCCAATACTGAGGGAGCTGTCGGATCCAGTCCGGTTTTGATGGAAATGCTGCCAGCGTCTCCGTAGGAAATGCTTCCCGAGGTGCTTGCGGCGACTCCGCCAGAAACGTCAATCGAACTCGAAGGCGCCAGGAGCGCCGAAAAGGATTCGATGCTGACCGATCCGCCGTCAATCACGAGAGGAACGAACCCGGCGGCACGCGCATTCGGTCGATCGTCAATGATGAATCCGGCCGTGCTGAGGACCGCACCCGGGGCCAACGAGAAAACACCCGCGTTCGCATTTGCCAACAGAGCAGGTCCCGCACTCGGTGTGGCCAGTTGCTCCGTCGTCAGGTTTGTTGCTTTGAATTGGAGAGAACCGCCCGGCGACCGGATCTTCCCCGCGATCGAGATGGTCGACGCCGTGACCGAGAGTGAACCTGACGGCTGGGTCGTCACGGTAACGTCCGCCGGGACCGTCACGGATCCGTCGGTGTTATCAATCGTTATGTCGCCAAATCCCGAGGTCGTGTAGAGCTCCGGAGAGAGGGTAACCGCCGCAACTCGGGAGGCTGGGAGCGGCGACGAAGGATCCGACGCGAAGTCAAAAGAACCTGCAGCAACCTGAGACGACTGGCTGGCGAAGGTAATCGCTGGCGGCGTTGGTCGGATGGTTTGATACGGTTGCGCCAGCGCAAGGTCGAGCTTCTGCGAGCGGAAGTTGAGGTTCAGGCTCGAGAGTCCCACGTTTTCAGACCGTTGCCTCGGACCCTGAATCGTCGTGCCTCGCAGGGTGCCATCAACGGCCATGCCCGGAGCCGTCAGCGTGAGAGATCCGGCAGCGGCCCCTTCAACATACGGAGCCTCCTTGTAATCGCCTGTCGGCGCAAGGGCACTCTTGAACGTTCTGGTGACACCCCATTTGGAGTGTGTTTGCGTGGATTGACCCGAATAGATTTCATCGTAGACACGGTCAGGCGTGGCGTCTTCGATTTTTACCAACTGACCGCCGATTCGCACCCGCGATGTGCGGACCATTCCGCCTCCATGTCGGAAGTATCCGCCCGACACATCGAGTTCCGACCCAGGTTGGGTCACGATCGACGTTCCGGCAGAAATCGAGATATCTCCACCTCGCGTCGTGAGTTGGGAAACATTTTTCCCGACCAAGCCCGCAAGTCCAACGACGTCGCCCAAGGGCGTTCCCACCCAGTAGCGACCGTCATATTCGCCCGTTTTGCGGATATCGACATTCAGCGACTTCCCGCGAAGGGTTCCATCCCGTTGGAGTGGAGAGTCGGCCAGTTCGCCACCGCGAAACTGGACTTCTAAAATGCTCTGGGTCAACGGGACCAAAACCTCGGTGGTGCCCGCCACACTCAAGGAGGCTCCCCGATCCAGATAGACTTGACCGGACGAGAAGAGGAAATTTTGTGTCGGGCCGGAAAAATAGTTTCCCAATCCTGGCTCAGGAGTCGTTGCCCCCGTCAGAGGATTGGTAACAAGGGTCGTCCGGTCGCCATCCGCGTCCTTGTATGGCCAAATCCCGGCGCGGATCGTCACCCGGCCGTTTGGCACGAGCAGAGTGGAATCCGGAGCGAAATAAACCCGAGCTCCGTCGAGTTCGACATGGGATCGCTGTGGGAGAGCGGAACCCGGAACCGTTTTGTCACTCGAATACTCAGGGAGGATTGACGTCGAACTATTTTCAGCAAAAATGACGTCCCCGGTAAACTGATTGAGAAAAATCGGCCCACCGAAACCAGCATTCCCCGAGTTGTCGTAGTTTGCGTTCGAAACAGCTCCGTAGCTCGCCTTGATGTCGATTCGTCCATTCAGTGCGACCGAGGTCGTCGCCTGAACGACACCTCTTTGCCGAATTTGTTTCCCTCCAAGCCAAATGCTCCCCGTCGGCGCACTGACGATTCCATTATTGACGACCGCACCACCGTAATCGCCGACGGCTCCCACCCAAACGTCGAGACCCCGGAGGCTTGGGTCGTCTCCGTCATGCGCCTGAACTCCCACTTGAAGACCAGCCGCAAGAATGGTTTGGCCGTTCGGGGTAGAGATCTCGCCACTGTTCTGGACGTTCGGACCCACGAGCATGACGCGGCCGCCATTTCCATCCTGAGTAACGGTAGCTGTAAGGCTCGCACCCGTCTCGACGACCACGTCCCGGATGCGACCATCCGGGGTGACAGGAGCGGGGGGGACAAACGCCAGCGTTCCATCCGATCCCCCGGGCACGGTCAAACCGCTGAACAAAAACTGAGCGTCGGGGTTGTTAAGCAGACCCTGCTTCACCAGATTGTCGTTGATCGGGAGAGTCGAGGCCACCAGAGTGCGGGCGTTGACTTGGGAGCCGGCGCCGAAAATGATGCCGCTCTGGTTGATGATGTAGACTTGGCCGTCGGCTTTGATTTTGCCGCGGATTTGGGACGGGGCGACGGAGCCGAGGACTTTGTTAAAGGCGATCCATTTTCCGGAGTCGGCACCGCCGGCGGACTGGTCGAAATTGACTTGGGTATTTTTTCCGACGTTGAAGGTTTTCCAGTGGAGGATGGCTTGCTGGAGGTTTTGGGTGATGGTGACGTCATTTCCGCTTTGGACCGGGGCTCCGGCTCCATCCCATCGGAAATTGGCGTCGCCGGGTTGATAGCGCTCGAGGCCGTTGATGACCAGACCGTTGGGAACGCCGCCGTCTCCCGCCGCGGCTCGGGCCGCTTCCTGAAGTTGCCGCATATCGCTGATCGCTTTGGTCGTTCGCGAGAGGCGGTCCTGGGCGCGGGTTCTGGCGGCGGCGGCGGCTTCGGAGCCCGCATTGTTCCGGGCGGTGGAATTTTCGCGAGCAGACGTTGTCGCACCGCCGCGGAGGATGTCCCCGGCATTCGCCGCCCCCGCAAGCAATGCGATCGCTGCGGCACAGGCAACCGGAAGCCGACGACCGGGCAACCATTTGCGCGGAGCGGCGGAATCGGAGTAAAGTGGGAATCGCGGCAGGCGCATAGACACTGTGTTGCCAATCCTCGACTCTGAGGCCGGAAAGCGAAAGGGCTGGATTGTTACAGATTCGTCACAATTGGATTCTAAAAAACCGCTCGGGACCGATTTCGGTGAGGGAAATTGACATGATAACACGACATGATACTTTTATTCGCATGAATGCCGCTCTAACAACTTTGACCGAGCGCGGTCAGGTTTCCATTCCAGCCGCTCTCAGAAAGGAACTCCATCTCCGCCGTGGGCAGGCCCTCCTGTGGGAAAAAGTCTCCGCCGATGAGTGCCGTATCACCATCGTTCGACAGAGAAAAACTGGTGATGCCAATTCTGCGCGAGGCTTCATGAAACGTTTTCATAAAAACATGCCCTCGACTACGGAGGGCTGGATGGGTTTGCTGCGCGAGGGGGAGGATGGCTTGGGTCGTTGACACCTGCCTGCTCTTGGATATCGGACTCGACGATCCAGTATTCGCAACAGAGTCCGAACTCCTGCTCGAACGCATGCTCGCGGAGGGGTTGCTCGTCTGCCCTGTGACCTTCGTCGAGTTGGCACCGGCATTCTCCGGACAGGTCAAACCACTGGAGGAATTTCTTTTACGCCTGGGAGTCGAAAGTCGGGAGGCTTGGCTCTGGGAGGATACCAAGAATGCCAGCGACGCCTGGTCCATGCACGTGCGGAAACGCCGCGCCCAGGAATCCGTCAGGCGTCCTGTTGCCGATGTGCTCATTGGGGCATTTGCATCGCGTTTTCAAGGACTGCTCACTAGGAACGGGTCTGACTTCCGCAAGCTGCTTCCAGAGCTGCCGATCATCGAGCCCTGACCGCCAATCGACGTAAACCCCGCACTTCAAAGATCAGAAATCTTGAATTTACCATGAAGAGCAGGAAGGACATGAAGGGATGGTGACAGATCAGAAACATTGTGTTTTTGACTTCTGCCATGGTTTAAGGTCCCGGAATGAATTTTTCCGACTTGTCTCACCGTGTGATTGGGTGCGCCATTGAGGTTCACCGCACACTCGGTCCGGGGCTCTTGGAATCGACTTACGAACAATGCCTCGCCCAAGAACTCAAACTCCAAGGCATTTCCTTCTCGCTACAATATCCGCTGCCAGTCGAATACAAGGGCCTCCGTTTGGACTGCGGATACCGCGTCGATATCCTGGTGGATAACCAAATCATCCTCGAACTCAAAAGTGTGGAGCACCTGCTAGGCATCCACGAGGCACAACTGCTCACCTACATGAAGCTGGCCGGCATCCGGCAAGGGTTCCTCATCAATTTCAACGTCAAACGGCTGAAAGACGGGCTCAAGAGTTTTGTGTTGTAGTGTTATTACCCAAGAGCAGGAAGGAGGGGCGGCCCGAAATGGCTCGAAAAAACGCTTTCCCGCTCACGTTTTAAATGAGCCAGATTCGACATCCCTCTTCCGCACAGACTATTTATCTTCATGCTCTTCATGTCCTTCATGGTGATTCAAACTGCGGTTTATCGGTTAAACGAAATCGGGAGAAGAGGCTCTTGACCGTTTCCAGTCCCGCTTGAAGGTTCGCCGTGCATGGGCTATCGGGTGGGGACATGCGAAGAATTTCTCGGTCCTGCGCCCTATGAACGGGCGGCTCTTTTGGTTGACCTTTGGCGGTGCGGCAGTCGTGACGGCGGTGGCATGCTGGGTCATCTGGGTCACGACGTTGGCTCCGCTCGACCGGGCATTGAAGGCCGCCAATGCGATGAAGGATCGGTTCGACCAAGCATTAAACCTGACGCCGCGTATCTCGGTGAATCAGGCGATCGTTTTCTCGCAAACCTCACCAGCGATGGAACTCGTGACGGCCAAGAGGTCCGCTCGCGTCCGGCATCAACTCTCGGAAACCTGGCTGCACAGCACGAAGGAATTTGATATCGAGGCGACATTCACGGCGAAGGCGGGATTTG
>JBMOHW010000149.1:0-5378 GCA_049317665.1 Terrimicrobiaceae bacterium
CGTCTGTCGAAGGACAGAAAATCCGGGATCACATTGCAGGATTCCGTCAATACCTTGCGGTCGCGGAGGCGGATCGGCTGAATCTTGAAAATCCCCCCGAGCGCACGCCCGAGCTCTTCGAACGGTTTCTTCCGTATGCGCTGGCCTTGGACGTGAGCCAGCAGTGGGCTGAGCAATTTGAGGATGTCCTCACCGCCTCGGGGTATGAACCTGCGTGGCAGAGCGATGCGGGCTCAACGGTGTTTACGCCGACATTGTTTGCGGCCGGCGTCACTGGGGCTCTCGTTGGTGCCGTCGCATCTGCCTCAACGGCCCCCGGGTCGAGTTCCGGGTCGAGCTCGGGCGGGGGTGGTGGAGGCTCGTCCGGCGGGGGTGGGGGAGGCGGCGGAGGTGGGGGTTGGTGAGACTCGGTCAGCGAGACTTTGGAGTTTCGCTCCCTGAGAGGAAGCCAAGATCGACAGCAATCCGCGCTTCTTTTCCCGATGCGGAGACGATCTCGATGCCTGCTCCCCGGGCGAGGGGGTGGATGGATTTCACAATATCGAATCCCCGCGGAACCGCTCCCATGGCCATGATGTAGTTTACTGTCGTCGGTTTGTTAGGATCGAACGGCACGGCAGTTGCGATGCCTTTTCTTGAGAGGGCATTCGCGCGCACGGACTCTGCGGCACCAGAATGAAAATTGGCCGTCACCTCCTCGACTCCGATTACCCCGCGGTGCCGCCCGCTCCAAGGGGAATAATGCCGGCCGCCATTCGACATCCAGAAAATGGTAGACCGCAGCACGCGAGGATCCTTCAGAGCCACCCAGACCCAACCCTCGGATGCCACCGTGACGGCGGTCCACGCAAACGGAAGGGTGGTATCGGCAGCCATCAGGACGAGGTCTTCGAATCCCTCCCGGGACGGATAGACAGAGAGATCTGTCGACCTGCCATCGATCTGTGGAACGGATTGGAGCGTCGAGAAAGTGGAGCCGGGCTTCAGGCACGAATACCCGCCCTCTGCGGCATTCTCAAATTTTCCGGGAAAGACCTGGCCGTGAACAAACCGACTTAGGCTGATCCGGGCGCTCTTCTGCTGAGCAAAATGGAGCATCGCGTGGTGCCCGACCGGCAAAGCTCCGGAGAACCCTGAGATAACATGCCGTTGGTAGATCGCCGGATGACCGGGCACGAGGTGCACGTATTTATCGACGCGCCCCGGACGCACTCTCGTCCGCATCGACAAGTGAAGATTCGTCGGCGCACCCGGATGGCATTTCCACCGTCGGTTCGCAGTCTCTCCATGAACCGGAAACTTCTCGTTGCCAAGTGCTGTGGCATTTCCACCAAATGGGAGGCAAAAGAAGTCCCCGCGGAGAATTCGCAGGATCGGCGGAAGTGATTTGTCCAACTTTTCAGAATTCCATGGAGCCATCGACAGCGGCTCGATCCACCGGTCTCTCACACGGAATTGCGCTGGCCAGAGATGTCCTCCTTCAGTGGTCACACCCGTCGAGACGAGTGGGGTGGAAATTTGCATAACCTCGGCACCGGCGATCACTTGGCTTTGCACACGAGAACCGTCTCCCAGCTTGCCCGGAATGCCAAGCCCGAAGTCGTGCGGCGGATTTGCCGCGAGAAAGGTATTGCCGGTTCTTCGATGCGGCGAAAGGATTCGGGAATGCGCCGTTCGGTATTTTTAGTTGCTTGTCTGGCTCTGTTGGTTGGATGCCCGGCACCCAAGCCTGCTGAGCCCATGCGGCCCCACGCTGTCGAGCCACGCACGTTGGCCACGGAGTCTCGTCCGGATCTGCCGCAGGCGGATTTCCTTGGAGCGTGGTCGGCGAACGATGATCAGGGGCAATCGTTCGACATTGTTCTCTTTCCGAATCGCCAAGCCGTTTCAACCTGGACCAAGGGAAGCTCCGGGGCTCAAGGCGAGCGCGGACTCTGGCGGTCCGGACCGGAGGGAGTGACAATTTTTTTCCATGATGGCTGGACGGATCGCATCCTTCTCCGCGAAGGCAGATTTATCCATCAAGGCTTCTCCCCCGAGCGGCCTCTGGATGGCAACCCTTCCAACGAATCCCCCGCTACACGCGTCGAGGGAGATCGCTCGGGCTTTGTGGGAGTCTGGAGGCTCAACAAGGAACCCGATGGAAATTTTCTTTACGCCACGCTCCAATCCTCGGGCCGGGCCTTCAGCAATATCAACGGCGAAGGAACGTGGAAGGTCACGCCGGAGGGCGCTCTTTGCACATGGGCGGACGGATGGAACGATCTTATCTTCCGCACCGGCGAGGGTTTTCGAAAGCGGGCATGGGTCGGAATTGAGGAAAGCACGACGCCTCCAGATCTCTCGGAGGCCGTTCGCGTGGGTGAGTCCAGATTTCTTGTTTCCCCGTAATCCGTTTGGTGCTCGCGGTGGGAGTTGTTGACATCGGCGAAAAACTTGTTAACAGCATTAACAATCAAATTCCTTAACTAATGAATCGAGACGGATCACACCCAGCAGACGAGACAAGAAAGCCGGGCGGTCTTAAGCGATGGGTCATCGTCCTTGGCATTGTTTTTGTTGTGGTGATCGCTCTGGGATTGATCAAGTTTTTTCAAATCAGCCAGGCAATTGCCGGACACATGTCGTTCGAGCTCCCGCCCGAAACCGTCACAACGATCGTTGTGGCGGAGGATCAATGGCCGACCACGCTGACGTCGGTCGGAACGCTCAAGCCCGTCAATGGGTTGATGCTTCGAGCCGACCTCGCCGGAACGGTCGATGCGATCACGTTTGAGTCCGGTGCGCCCGTGAAAAAAGGCGCAATCCTGGTGCAGCAGGATGTCAGCGAGGAACAGGCGCAGTTGCGAGCCGCCGAGGCCCGCCGGAAGCTAGCCGAACTCAACCTCAAGCGTTCTCAAGGTCTGCTCGACAAGCGAGTCTCGTCACAGTCCGACTACGATCAAGCCGCCGCCGAAGCCCTTCAAGCCCAAGCGGCCCTCGAGCAAATCCAAGCGGTGATTGCCAAGAAGACGATCCGTGCGCCATTCGATGGTTTGGCAGGGATCCGACGATTGAATGCCGGCGAGTACCTACAGCAGGGGGATCCGATTGTTCAGCTACAGTCGCTCGACCCGATCTACGTCGACTTTTCCCTGCCCCAGCAGGATCTCGCGAGCGTCAAGCCCGGAACCGAGGTGAGGGTGACACCGTCGGGAGCAAGCGGCGGGTCGTTTAATGGAACCGTCACCGCCGTGGATTCCGTCGTTGAGGAATCGACCCGGAATTTTCTCGTGCAGGCCACCTTGCGAAATACGAACGGCGAGTTGCGACCCGGCATGTTCGCGCAGGTCGAGATCCTTCTTCCGGGCGAGCGTAAGGTCTTGAGCGTGCCAGCCACGGCGATCAGCTACGCACCGTATGGGGATTCCGTTTTCGTGTTGGAGCAAATGAACGACGAAAAGCGCGGAAAATCGTTTCTCGGTGTTCGCCAGGCTGTGGTGCATCTCGGCGAATCGCGAGGCGACCGCGTTGAGATCCTTTCAGGCCTGCGAGTTGGGGACGAGGTCGCGACGTCGGGAACCTTCAAGTTGCGCCCGAACATCGCGGTTGCGGTGAACAACGAGGTCCAGCCCGGAAACGATCTCGCGCCGAAGCCCGAGGATCGCTGACATGAAGTTCACGGATATCTTCGTTCGCCGCCCGGTCCTCGCACTGGTCGTCAATCTGCTGATCCTCCTTGGCGGCTTGGTGTCGATCAACGTCTTGACCGTGCGCCAGTATCCGCGAAGCGATGTCGCTGTGATCACGGTTCGAACCGCTTACATCGGGGCCAATGCCGACCTCGTCCGCGGCTACATCACCACGCCGCTGGAGCGGGTCATTGCGAGTGCCGATGGGATCGATTACATCGATTCCACGAGTTCCCAAGGACTCAGCACGATCAGGGTCCACCTGAAGCTCAATTACGATGCGAATGCGGCTCTGACGCAGATTCAGGCCAAGGTTGCCCAAGTTCGCAACGACCTCCCGCCCGAGGCCGAGTCGACCGTTATCGAACTCGAAACCGCCGATAGCGAGTTTGCCTCGATGTATATCGGGTTTTATTCCGACGAACTCGATGCGAACCAGATCACGGATTACCTGACGCGAGTTGTGCAGCCGAAGCTCTCGGCGATCAACGGTGTTCAGCGGGCCGACATTCTCGGCGACCGGACGTTTGCGATGCGGATCTGGCTCAAGCCGGATCGCATGGCCGCGCTGAACATATCGCCCACCGATGTCGATGCCGCTCTCCAAGCCAACAACTATCTTTCCGCGGTAGGCCGGACCAAAGGCTCGATGATCTCGGTCAACCTCACAGCCAACACCGACCTCCGAACCGCCAAGGAGTTCCAAGACCTCGTGATCAAGCGCAGCGGCGACACCATTGTTCGTTTGGGCGAGGTTTCCGACGTTGTCCTCGGGGCCGAGAACTACGACGAGGAAGTGCGGTTCAACGGTCAGACGGCAACGTTCATGGGGATCTGGGTTCTGCCCACCGCTAACTCACTGGACGTAATCCGGGCGGTTCGCAAGGCGCTTCCCGAGATCGAAAAGGCGATGCCTTCGGGAATCAAACTCGGGATTCCCTACGACTCGACCGCCTACATCAAGGATGCGATCAATGAGGTGGTCAAAACGCTCATCGAGACGCTCCTCATCGTTATCCTCGTCATCTATCTTTTCATGGGATCGCTTCGGGCGGTTCTTGTCCCAGTCGTCGCCATTCCGATCTCGCTGATTGGTGCCGTATTTTTAATGTTGGTTCTCGGGTTCACGATCAACCTGCTCACGCTGCTCGCGATCGTGCTGGCCGTTGGACTGGTTGTCGACGATGCCATCGTCGTGGTGGAAAATGTCGAGCGACATATTCGCGAGGGCCTGAGCCCCTTCGATGCCGCGTTAAAGGGGGCTCGGGAACTCATCGGTCCGATTGTTGCCATGACGATTACGCTGGCGGCGGTCTATACTCCGATCGGCATCCAAGGCGGTCTCACCGGGGCATTGTTCCGTGAGTTTGCATTCACGCTCGCCGGGGCGGTGGTAATTTCCGGGATCGTGGCCCTCACGCTGTCCCCCATGATGTCGTCCCGGCTCCTGCGATCCGGCGACGACGAGAAGGGCTTTGCAGGATGGATCAACAAGCGCTTTGATGCTCTGAGATCGAAGTATTCGACGCTCTTGGGAATTACGTTGGCCAATCGGTTTCTGGTGATTGCCGTGGCCAGTGTCGTCAACCTTCTCATGCCGATTTTCTGGATGTTTAGCATGAAGGAACTGGCTCCCAAAGAAGATCAGGGGGTTGTATTTGGAATCGTCCTCTCGCCGCCCAATGCCACGCTCGATCAGAGTGCGCT
>JBMOHW010000150.1:0-5376 GCA_049317665.1 Terrimicrobiaceae bacterium
GCACCGAAGCAAAATGGGATTCGAGCAAAACGAAGGTGACTCCCGAGGATCCCATCGGCGTGAACCGCGAGACCCTTTTGAAGGCAAAGGACCTGTCGGCAACCGTCTCCTCGCGGCTGGAGTTTGATGGCTATCTGAACTATCGCGTGACGCTCTCGTCCAAACGTGCGTTTAAGGTCAAAGACATCAGTCTTACCTCAACCTTTATTGAAGCGGCGGTTCCGTATTTCATGGGGCTCGGTAAGGTCGGTGGTCGGCGGCCCAAGGCTTGGAACTGGAAATGGGACCCGAATCGTCCGAACAACATGGCTTGGCTTGGGAGCGTGGACGCAGGCGTTCAACTCAAGCTCAGCGGAGGGGACGACCAAGGAGACGTTCCTCAAAGTTGGTCTAACCAGGGTCAGGGCGGCTGCAACGTGAAAACGGAGGGAGAAGTGGTCCGACTGACCGCTTTTACGGGAGCGCGCGAAATCTCTGCCGGCGCTACGCTGGAACTGAATTTCCGACTGCTGATCACTCCGTTCAAGCCCCTTGAACCCAAAAATGTAGCATGGAGGGTTGGCGATCCCATGGAGGGCATTACGGTCAGGCATCTGCATCATGCTTTTCCTCAGAACCCCTATATCAACTATCCCTTCCTCACGACGGACGCGTTGGCTGAACTGGTGCAAAAGCACAAGGACGAGGGTTTGTTGGGGGTTAATCTCTATTACAATCAGCGGGAAATCTCGAATCACATGTTCGAGATCTGGCCCCTGCGGAGCGTTGAACCGAAATTGTTCGGCGCTGAGGAGGGCATGACCTTTTTGGGGGACAAGGCAGTTAAAACGACATCGGGCGGAGGCTATCCGTGGCTCATGGAGCATCTGGGAACCGGCTATGTGCCCGCATGGAGACAACCACTTTTCAATGGGGAAACCGATGCAGCACTCACGATCGAAAACGGCACACGGTATGATAACTTTTACCTCGAAGGTGCCTCCTGGCTATTTCGCAACACGGGTTTGAATGGGATCTACTTCGATGGAATCGGCCTTAACCGTCACACGATGCGTCGTTTGACGCGGATCATGCACGAATTGATTCCCGGCGGTGGACGACGGGACGCGCATCTTGGGAATGGCTATCTTTATTTAGATAAGCGCAGTAGCGCGGCTAATGAGGTGATGGAACACTTCCCTTACCTCGATACCTTATGGATTGGCGAGGGCTTCAATTACTTATTGGGACCGGACTACTGGCTCGTGGAAGTCTCCGGGTTACCATTTGGATTGCCCAGCGACATGTTGTGGTGCTCCGGAACCAAGCCGGACTATTTTCGCGGAATGCTCTTCGGCATGGGCTACCGTCCGCCGGAGCTCCGGACGGTGGCGCTTTGGAAATTTTGGGACGATTTCAAGATCCAGGATTCCCAGATGCTGGGCTGGTGGGATTCCAGGAGTCCGGTCCAAACAGGGCGTCCGGACATCCGGGCCACGGCTTACAAAAACAAAGCGAAGTCGCTGGTGGTGGTCGCCAGCTGGGCCAACGAGGCCGCAACGGTTGATCTCAAAATCGACTACGATGCCCTCGGCCTCGACCCTGAACGCGTGCGCTGGACGAAGCCAAATCTCGAAGGAATCCAAAAGGGCGAAACGATTCCCGTTAACAGCCCGCTCGAACTCGCTCCAAACGGGGGCGTGTTTCTCCTCATCGAAACTTTGCCATGAACGACAGCGAGTCAACGCAGGCCTTCGGATCTTTCTCCGAAAACGGACGTGAGTTTGTCTTCACGCAATTCGACACTCCGAGGCCATGGATCAACTATGCATGGAACAGCCAAATGCTGGTCTCGGTCGATCAACGGGGGCGAGGTTACAGCCTCTATCGGGATATTGAGGGGCATCGCACGATCCCGATTCGCGACCGGTTGGTTTTTTTGAAGGATTTGGATTCTGGCCGGATTTGGACGGCGGGATGGGATCCCGTCCAGATGCCGTTCGAGCATTACCATTGTCGGCATGGCTTGGGTTACACGGTGCTCGGTTGCAGTTTTGATGGGATCCGCTGCGAATTCCACGTCACGGCAGCGGTGGATTATCCTGCGGAAATCTGGTCGATCACGGTCACAAACACCAGCAATGCACCCCGTCGGATTGTGGTTTATCCGGCGGTGGAATTCGATTTGGGTGGATGGACTCCGTATGGGACGGTGGAAAACTACAGCGTGTGCCGCATGGTGGGAGACCGCTTGCTTCTCGCCCTGAACCAATCCAGCGAACGGCCGGGCGCGAGGAACCACGCATGGTTTTCCGCCAGCCGGACACCCGACCATTTCGAAACGCGCAAACGGGAGTTTGTCGGCGGTCCTTATGCGAGCCTGTCTGCGCCCGCAGGAGTCAAAAGCCATCGCCTGACGGACACTGGGGCTGCCGCAGAGGACTTCATTGGGGCTTTCCAGTATGGCTTAGAGCTAAAGGCCGGCGAGGATTGGGCGGGTGAATTCGCGGCCGGAGTCTGCTTCGACGAGGCCGAGGCTCTGAGTTTTGCAGATCGGACGAATGCTGCAACCTTTGCTCGGGGGATGCACGCCGCCATGCAGCGCACGGCATCCTTCGACCGCTCAGAAGTGGAATTGCCCGATCCGGTTTGGACCCGGTTTTTCAACATCTGGGCGAAACAACAGCTCTCGTTTCTGGGCGATTTCACGCGGGTTTACCTCACGGGTTTCCGCGACACCCTGCAGGACGCACAAGCCCTGTGCGCCTACGCTCCCGATCAGGTCCGCCGGTCCATCATTGCCACCCTGCAACATCAATATTGCGACGGCAGCACCATGCGCGGTTGGTGCCCGGATGATCACCACAAATACGCCGACGGCGGCGTGTGGCTCGCCGCGACCATTGGCGAGTATCTCCGCGAAACCGGCGACACGGATTTTCTCCGCGAGCAAGTTGCCTACCGCGATGAAGGTTCTGCGACGGTCTGGGAACACCTGCTCCGCGCGCTGGATTGGTTCCGCAAAAATCTCGGTAGCCACGGGTTGCCGAAAATGCATTTTGGAGATTGGAACGACTCGTTGAATATTGGCCGCGAAGGTCGTGGTGAGAGTGTTTGGCTGGGCATGGCCTTGGTAGCTGCGCTGAAGGAAACCGCCTCCATCGCCGACCAGATCGCTGAATACACGATCGCCCAAACATGTCGCACCGACGCCAAAACTCTTGAAACGAATTTGGAGAAACATGCGTGGGACGGGGAATGGTATCTGCGCGGATTTGCCGACGACGGATCTTCTGTTGGAGGAAAAGCCGACGCGGAGGGAACCATCTTCGCCGAACCCCAAAGTTGGGCAATCCTTGCCGGGCTCAACCCCGAGCACTGGGAACTCCTGACCAAGAGTGTGGATCACCGGCTTCGTACGTCCTATGGATTATTGGTCTGCCATCCGCCTTTTACCAGTCATCAAAAGCGTCTGGGCCGCATCAGCACAATGCCACCGGGCTGGGGAGAAAATGGCAGCTCCTACTGTCATGTCACAGGATTTCAATTTGTCGCCGATTGCCTTCGCAGGGATGGCAATGCCGCCCTCACCAGCCTGGCATCCATCCTGCCCTTCAATCCCGCACTGACGCCTTCGGAGTCGTGGTTGGAACCGTATGCTTTCACCAATATGTTCCGAGGACCGCACCACCCGCGTCCGGGAGCCACGTTTAAAGGGTGGACAACCGGAACCGTTCCGTGGGCACTTCGCGGTCTGACGCATTACCTTCTGGGCGTCCGGCCGGAGTTTGACGGACTGCGCATCGACCCGGTTTTCCCGTCGAGTTGGAAGACAGCACGCCTTCGACGGGTCTTTCGCGATAAGGTCTTTGAGATTCAAATCATCAACCACGCCACCGAGGCCTCGGAATTCGAAACACGCCTCACAGTGAATGGTCGTCCACACACAGGAACGCTGATCGCCCTCGATGAAGTCGGCGATGGAATTTGCCAAATACTGGCCGAGATTTGCCCTATCAATTCCTTTCATGAAAAACGACCAACGGAACAGAACTCATCGGACCCTCACCTCGAGCTACAACCGATTTACGGCTGATCCGCTCAAGCGGCTGCAAGCCTACCGCATGGTCTGGGGCGCTCCTGGCGGTCCGCCATCGGATTGGAAAGCGGGGGCCGCGCTCGGAAACGGAGACATCGGCGCTCTCATCTACGGTCACCCCGCCGACTTTGGCATCGCTTTGGGCAAAAGCGATCTCTGGGATCGTGTGCCCGGAACCAAGAGCACCTTCCGCGGCGAGTCGTTCGAGCAACTGCGCCAGATTTTTGCGGCAAAGGATCAGTCGGCCTTCAACCGGCTTTTTTCGGAGCCAGAGGTTTCGCCCAAATCTCACGCCACCGGCGGAGGGACGCTACGGCTTCATTTTTTCGAACAGGCCGGAACGCATTCCCCTCAGCTGACCTGCGATCTCGCCACGGCGACGTCCGAACTGGAATTCTATCCCTATGGGATGGACACCGACCTGCACACGTGGGGAAAAATCAAATTGCAAAGCCTCGTTTCGCGGTCCGCTCAGGTCGTGGCCATGCGCTTGATGGCCACGGATATCTGTCCGGGCTTTGCCGTCGATCCGACCCTGCGCCGGAATTTTCCGCCGGAGGTTGCCCCTGTCGGTAGCGTGACCTGGGAACTCTCGCGCGGAGAATCCAGCTTCCTTCCCCGGGCGGAGCCGATCGTGCGAGACGGAGTCGTCTTGCTCAAACAATCCTTCAAGAATGGCGACTCCGTAGTCACGGCTCTTGCGGCGAAAAATTGCGAGACGGAGAGCCACGCCGCAGGCTCCCGCGCGACCGGAGTTTTCCGCACGGTGGAGGGTTCCGCAATGGAGATCTTTGTCACGTTGGTGACCTCCCAGGATGCCGCCGATCCTCTTGCTGAAGCCGAGCACCGCGTACGTGCGGCCATGGAAACAGGCTACGAAAAGATCCACGCCGAGCACACTCAATGGTGGAGCGATTTTTGGAAACGGAGTGCGATTTTCCTGAGTGATCCAACCTTGGAACGGTGGTTCTATGTTTCTCTCTATTATTGCGCCAGCGCCATCGAGCCGGGCCGGCAGTCGCCCGGATTGCAGGGCGTCTGGGTGCATGAGGAGGTGCCTGCGTGGTTCGGTGACTATCACACAAATGTCAATTTACAGGCCGTCTATTGGGGAGTATTCGGTGCGAACCGGGTCGAGTTGGCTGAGCCATTTTTACGTCTGATCCGGCAACTTTATCCGCAGGCCAAGCGGGACACGGAATCCTATTTTCGAATGAAGGGCGTGCGCTTTCCCCACGCCGCATCGATCGAGGGATTTGAACTCACCGAGGCCGATTGGGCCGCGTCGCTGGGCCTCT
>JBMOHW010000151.1:0-5284 GCA_049317665.1 Terrimicrobiaceae bacterium
CCGCAAAATGGAACTTCAGCAACATTCATCAGGGACCTCCATCCGAAGCATTGACGCTGCGTGGAAGCGATGGCGAGTTGCAGATCGATTTCCTGAACGAGGAAATCCGACTGGAAAAGAACGGGGCATTCACCCTGCTGGAAATGCCGCCGGCGCTCGACAGACCATGGCGCGTTGAGCGGGATTTTATCGAGGCGGTGGGGGATCCGTTCGCTCCAAGACCGCACCCGACATTCGAGGATGGAGTCGCCTACATGGAGGTTGTCCATGCGGTCGAGGATGCCCGTCTCTCCGGCTCGCGGAGTGCCGTTGCTCGTTTGGGTTCATGAGGTTTGATAATTGGTGTGCTTGACCCGTCTTAGCCCCATTTACCTTTTCTGCTTTTAAGAGGGGGAGACGGGCAGGTGCACAGGATCAGCGGGCCTCTCAGCGTTTGACAAACGCACGCCCAAAGCATAAAAGCATATTCCATGAGAACGACGTTGGATTTGCCGGACGACGTGGGTTTGGTGCTTCGCGAGGAGTCCGCCCGCCGGGGAGGGCGGGGCAAGGCATCATTGGGCCAGTTGGTGGCGGAAGCTGTTCGTGAGAAATTCGGTTCGCAACGGGGCTGGCGTTCGCGAAAGATCGGGCGGGGCGACGGCATGCCGGTTGTGCGCAGGGCCTATGTAGGGGAGGTCCTGCTCCAGGCCGACATTGACCGGGCATTGGACGAGATTTCATGAAGTATTTACTCGATGCCAATGTGCTCTTCGGCGCGTTGACGGAGGCCCATCCGTTTCACATTCCATTTCGCCGATGGGTGAGTGCTCATCGAAAGTCTGGCTTGTGCACATGCGCGGAGGTGCGACTCGCCTACCTGCGCCTGTCAATGAATCCCGATGTCATGAGCAGGGCTCCCCTCGACGCGAAAGTTGCCTGGGACACGCTGGAAAGCTTTCTGGGCGGTGCTGCCCCGGTATTGATCAATTCCACTTCCCCACGGGAGGAGTTTGTGGCCCGAGCCGAGCGTCATCGGGACGTGCAGGATTTTTACCTGATCCAACTTGCCAGCGAGGCGGGGTGTCGCCTGGCCACACACGACGCCCGCCTGTGTCGAGAATGGCCCGACCATACACAGCAAGTCGGCTAACCCTCCATTGGATCCTTTCTGCCTCATGAAACCTCTCTTTCTCCTCGCAACGATGGCTCTTGCCACCGCTCCCGGCCAACTTCAAGCCCAGGCAGACACCTCGCATCACAGGGCGGTTTACAAGCAGATTAACGATTCCGCTGACTCCCTGACGAAGGTCAGCGCCACGGTCAAGAAGGAGGGAAAAACCTATGACCTCACGGGCTGGCTGGAGGATGGACGCGTGCGCAAGATCGTCGTGCAGCCTGGCAATACCGGCAACGGTGAGGACGAATACTATCTTGAGAATGAAGAATCGCTTTTTATCTTCAGCACCTACCGGGCTTTGGATGACGCGGGCAACCCCACGAACAAGGTCGTTCGCGAGCGGATCTACTTCGCGGATGGAGCGATCTTCAAGTGGCTGTCCGACGACAAATCCGGACCCGTATTGCACGCGGAAGATTACCAGTCCGGCGGCAACGCCTTCACGGCCGACTCCGCCACCTTCGTCGCCGCGCTGAAGGCCAAAAGCAAAGGATCCGCCAAAACCGCAACCCGGACCACCGAAGGCAAATTCACCGCCATCACGTGGGGCGACTATCCCCACTGGACGATGAAGACCAACGGCGGGGAGGTTTCGTTGTTTATCCTGAAGCCCGACCCGTCGGTGAGTGAAGTCATCAACGATCCGGACTCATTTATTGGACGGAAGTGTCGTGTGACTTGGAAGAAATCCCGGGAACACATCCCCGAGGCGGGCGGTGAACAAGACATCGAGCAGATCCTCTCGGTCGAGTGGCTCGGGCGGAAATAGCAATTCCCCCGTTTTCCGCGCGGGGAGGATTTTTGAAATCTGGCACAAGTTTCTTGCATCACTGCGGCGGGTGCCTTTTTTAGCAGGATGGACACAACGCCTGTTACGATTCTTACCGGTTTTCTTGGTGCTGGTAAGACGACCTTGCTCAATCGGATTCTCACGGAGGAGCACGGGCTTCGAATTGCCGTGATCGAGAACGAATTTGGGGAGATCGGGATTGATCACGAGCTGGTCATTAATGCTGATGAGGAGCTCTTCGAGATGAACAACGGGTGCATCTGCTGCACGGTGCGGGGTGACTTGATCCGGATCCTCGGAAGCCTGATGAAGCGCAAGGACAAGTTTGACCACATCCTGATCGAGACGACCGGTTTGGCGGATCCGGGTCCGGTGGTGCAGACGTTTTTTGTCGATGACGAGTTGAAGTCCAAGCTTCACGTCAATGGGGTCGTGACGCTTGTTGATGCCAAGCACGTCCTCGCGCATCTCGAGGACAGCAGTGAGGTTCGTGAGCAAATCGCGTTCGCCGATGTGTTGCTGCTGAACAAATGTGACCTCGTTGAACCGGAGGAACTCCACAGGCTTGAGCGCCGGATCCGGGCCATGAACGCGCTCACCGAGATTCACCGGACGACAAATGCCGCCATCGAAATCTCACGGATCATCCATATCGGCGGCTTCAATCTCGACCGCGCCACGGAGGTCGATCCGCATTTTCTCGAACCGGAATCCCATGTCGATGAGCACGGCCACGAGCACCACGACCATGAACATGATGAGCAAATCACAAGCGTCGGAATCCAGAATGACGGCGATTGCGATGGCAAAAAGCTGAACGACTGGCTGAGCACACTCGTTCGGGAACAGGGGGCCGACATTTTTCGGATGAAGGGTGTTTTTTCACTCAAGGGAAATCCTGATCGCGTGATCTTCCAGGGCGTCCACATGATCATTGATGCCGCCAACGGCGGACCGTGGGGCAAGCGCCCACGGCGGAACAGTCTTGTCTTTATTGGACGAAACCTTGATCGCGCGGAACTGGAGAAGGGATTCCAATCCTGCCTGGTATGACCGAGCTCGGTCCGCTGATGGCGTCGGATAACATCCTCGACCTCTCCTGGTCGCCGGATGGTGCGCTTCTAGCGATCACGCCCTCGACGGGTGAAACATTGATCATCGCGGAGGACGGACGGGTCCATGAGCGACGTCCGGAACATGGGCTCGGCAACGGCAAGCCCGCGTGGTTTCAAGGGGAACTTGTGACGTGTGGTTTCGATGGAAAGATTCGTTTTTCGGTCGGTCGGGAGTGCGCTCCTGGACGTGGTCTGATCGACCGGGTGCGGACCAGTCCCGATGGTCTCCTGCTGGCGGCCGGGCAGGGGAAAGACCTGCATGTTTTTGACAAGTCCTACAGAGCGACGAGTCCGTTCCCGCCGGTGTCGTCAGCCGTCATGGACTTCGCATGGAATCCCGCGAATTCGTCTGAGATCGCTATCGTCGGGGCGGGTGGCGCGAGGATGTGGAGGCTGGGTGGTCAGGAGCCTTACGCGCGTTTCGATTGGGGCGGCGCGAGTCTGGCGGTGGACTGGAGCTCGTGTGGTCGCTGGCTCGTGACGGCGGATCAAACGCCGAGTGTTCATATCTACGATTTTTCGCGCGACTATCCGCTGCACATTCAGGGTTATGAAGCCAAGGTGCTGGCGATGGATTTTTCGTCTGATGGAAAACGACTCGCGACAGGTGGTGGTCCGGTCGTCACGGTTTGGCCGTGCGTGGGAGTGACCGGGCCGGAAGGTGTCACTCCGATCCAACTCGACGGCCATGATGGAGACGTGATAGCGGCAGAGTTCTCGCCCGCGACCGATCAACTCGCGACGGGCGACGGGACGGGAGCTCTCCTGATTTTTACGTTTCAGGCGAAGCAGGTTCTCCGCAAACGTATGCGGCGTGATGCCGGGATCGCCGCGCTTGCCTGGCATCCGTCGAAACCCGTCCTGGCTGTCGGCCAAAGCGATGGCCGGGTTTCGCTCCTTTCTCTCGAAGCGTCCACTTGCACGCCGCGCGAAACACGATAATGTGCGGACATGTTTGAGCTGACACGCCGGGAACAGGTGATTGTCGCAGGATTCGTTTTGATCTTCATGCTGGGCCTCGGCACCATGCATTGGAGAGATTCGGTAGCTGCGAAGACGCCGGTTCCCGCGGCGGCCAAACGCTGATCACACACATGCAGACCATAGGATTCCAAGAAGCCGTTGAGGCACTTTCCAAAGAAGACAGAAGATACCATGTCGAGGCTTACGCATTTTTGCGCGATGCGCTCGAAGCCACGCTCAAGCGCCGGAAGAAGGCGAAGAAGGAATCCAATGGTCACGTGGGGGCTGTCGAATTGGTCGAGGGATTTCGAATCCACGCGCTCGATCAATTCGGTCCGATGGCCATGACGGTCTTGGATTATTGGGGTGTCCGTGCTTGTGACGATATCGGCCATATGGTCTTCAATCTTGTCCAAGCCGGAGTCTTTGGAAAAACCGATGATGACGCTTTGGGGGACTTTTCCGGCCACTACGATTTCCACGAAGCCTTTGTTGTTCCGTTTGCGCCGAGCAAAATTCGTTTGAACGATTCCACGTCCGGCGAGGTCGGAACCGTGGAATGAAGTCGTTTATTTTCCCGATGTCCGCCGCCATTGCTCTCACGTTGTCCCCCGCGTCCGCCAAGACCACGCCGGTCCTTCCAGCGAGCGATGCGAAAGTTTTCAACTACGAGAACGGCCTGACATTGATTGTCGAAGAGGACCGCAGCGCGCCGGTCGCGAGCGTTCAGGCCTGGTGCGGAACGGGGAGCATTCAGGAGGGCGAAAAGATGGGAGCCGGGCTCTCACACATTCTCGAGCACATGCTTTTCAAAGGCACGGATTCGCGGCCTCCGGGCTCGATCGCGCGCGAGGTGCAGGAACAGGGCGGCTACATCAATGCCTACACGTCGTTTGATCGCACGGTTTACTGGATCGATGTGCCGAAGGACGGCGCGTCAGATGCCGTGGCCATTCTCGCCGATGCCATGATGAATGCGACGATGCCCGAAGCGGAGTATACGAAGGAGCAGGAAGTGATCCGCCGGGAGTTTGCCATGGGATTTGATGATCCAGATCGCCAGAGCTCGCAGCTCATGCTCCGCACGGTCTTTTCCGAAAGTCCGTTCCGGCATCCGGTGATCGGGTATCTTGATGTTTACAACAAGCTCACGCGCGACGACGTGATGAAGTATTACAAGTCGCGCTACGTTCCAAACAACCTGACCTTCGTCGTGGTCGGCGATGTGGACGCCAAGAAGATCCACGAGGAGCTTGG
>JBMOHW010000152.1:0-5278 GCA_049317665.1 Terrimicrobiaceae bacterium
GAGCCCGCGGCACAAGCACGAACTGTTTGAAGGAATCGTGCGGCACTTTGGTGAATCAATCAATCAATCAATCAATCAATAGATTAGATGCCCCGAACCCTGTGGGTACATTATGCACCATATCTGTCAGTCTTGCTGTTTCCGTCCTCATCTATCATCATCACTCCCCGCATCTTCTCCATCGTCCTCGTCCTCGCGCGCGTCCGTTTGGGTCAGCTCCAGTATCAGGGGGTCAACTCGCGGCTCGGATCCCGTCGGTGGCGATGGTCCACGTTCTCTCCTAGCCAAGGATTGGGTAACGAAGGCAGCTGCAAGCCGTAGAACGGCTCGCTTGGCCTTCTCTTCTTCCTCCCCTCCCCCTAGCAGCACGTTGGGCGAGAGCATCCAGATCCACGTCTCCATGGTCCAAAGCTTTTCAGTCCAGGCCATCCGAGCCCGAAGACCGTCGCGTTCCCGCTCATTTGCCCGGCAGTCAAACAGAAAATGCCACTCGTCTTCGACCTTATCAGGATCCCAGCGGCATGTCCGTTCGTGAAGCCTCAGGCCCGTATGCCGTCCCGTTTCAACCGCCAGCGGGTGCGCGCTCAGCAAGATCCGAAGCATGTTGCGGCGGTCCTGAACGTTTCGCAACTCGAGCACGCGGCTAGGCTCATGTTCTATGCCCGAGGCACGGAAGAAAGCCGCCCGAGACATGTCCACCAAGTCCGCATGCAGGGCTTCGGCCACCTTCCGTCGAACTCGCCCTTTGATGCCTTCCGCGTTCCATGCTCTCCGCTCCTCTCGCCACATCTCGTCGCCCTCCTCCCCGCCGACTTCCTTCAGCAGCCAATGAACGACCGCCGCCAGGTTCCCCGAGTCTCTCCCCGATTCGTAATCCCGTTTCAACACCTCAAAGATGTTACGCACGTCCCTGGGTTTCGAATCGAGCTTCATCCAGAGCCTCAAAACAGCCTCCATGTCATGGGCGTATAGAGGCACCTGCCCGGTGATGAGGAACATCGCGGCAATCGGAGTAGCTTTCGGGAGCCCAAGCACATTCCTGAGGGCCATACGCGTCGTTTCGTCGCGTTCGTTGTGTCCGGCAAGACCAGCGCGAGTGACCGCTTCCGTGTCCTTCTGGACCACAAAAGGGCTCCCATACTGGCCGACTGCCCGCACGAACGCGTCAAAAAGGTGCATCGCGATTGCCGGAGGGATTCCGGGTTGCCATCGGCAAAAGTTCATCCACATCCCCAGAGCCTTCGTCGCCTTCGCGCGTTGTCCTTCGAGATGGGCGCGTTTGCCTCCCGCGAGCGTCATGTAGAAGCCTAGGAACTTAACAAGGTCCTCCCGGGTCAATTTCTTCCCGCGGTACGTGAGCTCCATGTCCAAGGGCACCCTCGCAGCCATGAAGTTGGTTTTCGGGACGTTGACTTCTAGGCCGTTGAGGCTGCAATACGCCGAGAGGAGGTCCAGTAGCCTTTGCGCAGCCTCCGGCGACGTGGCGACCAGCGTCGTATCGTCGGCGAACCACACCGCGAGAATGGCGATAACGAGCTCCGCATCCTCCTCGATCCGAAAGCCCTTCCCGTCATTGAGCCGAAGGAAGTCGTCAAGGTCCGCGATGAAGAGGATGAAAAATAACGTAGAGAGCGGGTCTCCCTGTTTGACGCCCGTCAAGTAATCGATGAGCGGTGATTCCTCGCCGCGAGTGTCGCCCCGGAGCTTGCCGCTGACCCGCCCGAACGCGTGCTTAAACATTTCCACCACTTCCCCCGGGATCCCCATCTCCAGCAATTTCTTCCACAGCCTCCCACGCTCCACCGTATCGAATGCTTTTGTGAAGTCGACAAAGATTAGAATGAGCGGCGAACCCCTCGCCTTCGCGATCCGCGCGATCCCTTGCAATACCAAGATCGCGTCCTCCGTCGATCGTTTAGGCCGAAAACCGAATTGCATTTCCGGCAACAAGTCGTTTTCCTCGACCCACGGGACGAGCCTGGCGCTCCACAACGTGGAGAACACCTTCTCGATGGCCCGTTCAATAGATATCCCCCGGTAGTTCTCAATCGCAGTCCGCGGCGGCTTCTTCGGCAGCAGGGTAAGCTTAACGACGCCCCATCCTGGCAGAGGGTCCCCGGCGAGCGCCTGGTTCAGAATCCACGTGAGCACCTCGAACAACCCGTCCGACGCGTATTTTATCTGCTCGGGCACGTTTCCGTCAAGGTCCGCGGCTTTACCGTTTCCGAGTTTACGCTGGAGCGTCTTCTGCACGCTCTTAGCCTCGAACGGAATCAGGAGCTCCTCCGGTCCGGCCTTCCTCGCGCGGCGTTGCTGTGGTTCCCTGATATCAACGTCCCACGGCACCCGGGTAACGTACTCCGCCGATGCGACCATTTGAACGAAGGCCACGCGGGTGTCGAAAGGTATGGGGATCCCGGGCTGTTGGGTCTGCATCTGCTTGATTACCGCAAAGAATTCCCGAGGCTGCTCAACGCTCAGCTTTCTCAGTAAGGCCGCGTTCTCCCTCCAAGTCTTCTGCCTCAGTTCCTTTTTGAGCCGCCTGATTCTCCCTTCAAGCTCGTCGGCGTGGGCGAGGCGCAGCGCGCGTGTCTCGGGGTCATTAGTCCTCCCTGCATTCCGTCGCACCCTTTTGAGCTCCCGTACCAGCTCTTCGCGGTCTGGCGACCTTTCAAACTGATAAATGGTGTCGCTGGATTGCTTGAAGACCGATGGGCTTTTGTCCTTTCGACGAGCCACTTTGCCCGCGTCAGCCATGATGCCACTCAACCAGTCCGTTGCCTGATCCGCCGTCTCGATACCAGCCTCCTGGAGGTGCTTCATGGACACCTTCTCCTCAATGAACTCGTTGCTGGTGGCCGTCATCCCCTGGTTCCACGGTTTCATCGGCCTCCGCTCCTTCTCCTTCGGCTCTTCCGGCGCTTCAGTAGCGATCTTCTCGGGAATCAATATCTCCAGCTCTAACGGGCAATGATCCGAACACGAGAACTTGTCGCCAACCTTGAACGAGGTGACATGGTCGTACAACGGAACGCTGACGAGCCCATAGTCAAGAATCGACTGCTCGTTGTTGCGAATCCGCGTGAAACCGCCCTTGCCCTTCCGATCGTTCAGGATCGCGATCTCGAACTCTCGCGCCAGCCCGAGGAGCCGAAATCCATCTCTGTCCGTGATCGCCTCCGCATAGCCCTCCCGCACCGGTATTCTCCTCTCCGGAAGCTGCGTACCCGTCGCGTCCGCTCTAGATTCCTTCGTCCCTATCTTCGCGTTCGCGTCGAGCATGGTGATTATCCTTGGCCCGGCTTCCGATAAAAGTGATCCATATCCGGTCCAAAGCTCGTCCTTCGTCGGCAGATCGGGTCCCGCGATCGCGCTGGGTGGGAGGTAGGCGGGGATGAAGGTGAAGTCCGGGGTGGTAATGACTACGGCGTCTAGGTCTGGGTATTCGCGGGTCTTGAGGTCAAGCCCATGCTCGACCCCCTTCCTGACGAAGATCGCCACCCCTCCGCCGTTGTGCTTCGCCGACCTCTTCTCCGCCACAACTCCGAACGTTTCCCTCAGCATCCGAACATGGGGGTCGCCGCCATCTCTAACGTCTCCTCCCCTCCTTCTCATAAAGTCCTCGATAGTCTCTCCATCCTTCCCCGCACTCGTTTCGGAAACAGCAAAAATGTCAAACCTGGCTATTTTCTCAGCCACCTCCGAAAATAGAACCTTTTTCCGGAATCCTTTCCCGAGGTTCCAATAGCCGATCCGGAGGTGGCGTGTTCTTTCCAGGGTCCGGAGCGCGCGTTCCTAGGCCGAGGGCTGGGTGGATCCACCCAATCCTGCCTGGTTCACCCGCTCCGTCGTCTCCGAGTGCAGCTCGCGGTGTTTGGCCGCGATCTGCTCCTTGGTGACCTCCACATTCTGAATATAAAGCCTTTTCCCCTTCGCCCCTTGCACCCACGCCGTGGCAAGTCCTTTGCTTTTAGCCTCCTTCTCCAAAGCAGCGATCGCGCGCCCACGTCTCATCTGCATCGCGGTCCTCATCCAGGTGATCCCCACGCCCTTCGAGGCAAAGGCACGCCGAACACGTTCGGCGGTGAAGCTCCGCTGTTCCGTCGTGCTCCGGAACCTCACGGTGTACGTGGTCGTGCCCGGTCGGTTACCGGTGAACTGCGTGACGATGCTCGCGCCCATGAGAAGATCAGCCGCTTCGCTCGCCGCCCTGCTCCTTTCAGTCGACGCGTCCATACTCCCCGCGGTCTTCCTCAGCTCTTCTACGACGTCTTTGATCTCCTTGCTGCTTCCCGGCAGGTTCGTGATCCGTGCGTCGCAGGCAGCCTTTTCCTGCGCCTCCAGCTCCACCTTCAGTTCGAACACGGTCGTCGGGAAGACGCCCGCAGGGCCCACAGTGTCCACGATGGGCGTTGCTGTCGGCGTCTGGCTGTATCCGATGGGTGCCGAGTTTGGCTGACTTGTGGCTCTCCACCTCGTCGCGTCCGCGTAGCTCTTTCGGATCTTCAGGTCAACAGCGGCCAGCTCTTTCTTCATCCGCTCCTGCTCCGCCTCGACTTCGGCCTTCGACACTTTCTCCGTCTCGAGCTTCTCGACGCGCTGCTCCAGGCTGCGGCACCGGTTCTCCAAGTCCTGCTGGCGTTTCCGGCGCTCCTCCTCGGGACCGATTTTTGCGATGTAGTCATCCGCCACCTCGCGGAGCATCTTGACCGTCTCAACCGTCGTGGTATGATCCTCGACGAACAGGGCCAGGAAGGAGTTGAAGAGCTTCGCCGTCCTCGCCATGAGGTCCGTGTTCCGTTCCACTTTCTGTTCGAAGTTGCCTTCCTCGGGTTTCTCGAAGGGTTCTTTGGAAGCTTTCTCGTAGGCGGCGTACGCGGCGCGTAGGGCGTGACCCTTGTCCCTTGCGTCGCGGACGCGTTCCGACGCCCGCGCTCCCCCCTCCGCTCCGCCCTTCGGTTTTTGCTGTTGCTGCTGTTGTTTTTGACCGGGCTGCACGTTGGGCGGCGGTCCGGCGTTTTCTTTCGCGCTCTCCTCGGACATCCTTTGCCGACGCGTCTTCACCGGAGAGAAGGGAGCCTCCTCGGGGCCAACCGCGGCGGGTTCTTCCTGTGCCATTGACTCATGCGCATCGACGAATTCGTCGCCGCTGCACGGGGCTTCCTTTCGGCGCCGGCCGTGCGGCACTGGTGATGATCCCTATTATAGGGGATCGGGCCGAACGGGCCGAGACAGTGAGGATCGCCCGCCTGCCGACGGGGGCATAGAGTTAGAGTTG
>JBMOHW010000153.1:0-5272 GCA_049317665.1 Terrimicrobiaceae bacterium
ATCGGGTTCCCGTCGTAGTCCGAGGGAAGTTTGGACATGAGACTCTCTGTGGTGAACTGACCAACAAGCGAGTTTCCCCTGTAGAATTGCAGCTGATTCGCTGCGTCTCCCGCTGACCAATAGAAACCGAAATACGAACTCGGCGTGTTCAATGTCAATGTCGTCTTCGAGACCGGGCTCCCGATTCCTTGGACCGAGTAGTTGGATCCCCGGGGCTGGGCGATACTTGGCGCTCCGCCGTATTGATTTGCCGGGATGATGTAGAGTTGGTCGAAGGTTCCGACGCCGCTCCAAGTCACGTCCGTCAGTCTTTTCCCCGTCGCGAGGGAGTTGAAATCAAACGTCGATGTCCCCGAGAGACTCGAAGTGAACGAGTTTGGATTCTCCGAGACTGTCACAATCGATGAATAGCTCGATGATGTTGATTGACTGAATCCCTGGGATGCTGTGGCCAAGAAAGCCCCGATCAACAACCAGTTGTTTATATTTATATTTTTCATTTCTTTTTTGTTTTTCTATGAAGGTAATTTTGAGCAACAACCAATTGCATGTATTATCCGTTTCACTGCGTCAACCGGTTTTTTATTTTTCCGTATTTTATTTTTGAGAGACCGCAGGCCTGGCTGGGAGGGTGTCGAGTTTATCGGTAGGCGACGCCGATTTCTGAAGCGTCTTGCCTTTTCTAGAAGAGGCGCAAGAATGACCCGAGTCGGCTTCCGCTCGCGGGATTTGCCGTTCAACCCAAATTGACACGTGAAAATTCTTGTTACCGGCGGAGCCGGGTTCATCGGTGCGAATTTCGTTCTGGACTGGGTCCGCGAGGAGGCAGCGGTTGTCGTTAACCTCGACAAGCTTTCCTATGCCGGCAACATGGAGAGCCTCGCACCCATCGCAGGGGACCCCCGCCACATCTTCGTGCAGGGCGACATTGGCGACGCCCAACTCGTCGGCGGTCTCCTGAAAGAACACCGTCCGCGTGCGGTGGTGAACTTCGCCGCGGAGTCGCACGTGGACCGCTCGATCCACGGGCCGCGCGATTTCATCCAGACCAACATTGTGGGCACGTTCGAATTGCTCGAAGCGGTCCGCGGTTATTGGAATGAGCTGGGTGAAACGGAGAAGGCGGCTTTCCGCTTCCTCCACGTCTCGACCGACGAAGTCTATGGATCTCTGAAAAAAGCCGACCCCGCATTCACGGAAACCCACCGCTACGAGCCGAACAGTCCCTACTCGGCATCGAAAGCCGCAAGCGATCACCTCGTCCGCGCCTACCACCACACCTACGGGCTTCCGATTCTCACCACGAATTGCTCGAACAACTACGGCCCCCTCCAGTTCCCGGAGAAGCTCATTCCACTGATGATCGTCAACGCCCTGGCCGGCAAGCCGCTCCCTGTCTACGGGGACGGACAGCAAATCCGTGACTGGCTCTACGTCGGTGACCATTGCAGCGCGATTCGGAGGGTTCTCGAGGCGGGAGCCGTTGGCGAAGTTTACAATATCGGCGGATGGAACGAAAAGCCCAACATCGAAATCGTCCACACGGTTTGTGATCTCCTCGACGGAATCCGCCCCCGCGCGGACGGTCAATCCTACCGCGCGCAAATTACAACCGTCACCGACCGCCCGGGCCACGACCGACGCTACGCGATTGACGCCGGAAAAATCGAACGCGAGCTCGGGTGGCGGCCGGCCGAGACATTCGATACCGGCATTCGCAAGACCGTGCAGTGGTATCTCGAGAACCAGACTTGGGTGGCGAACGTCCAGTCCGGAGCCTACCGCGAGTGGGTCGAAAAAAACTACGCCGGACGCGCGGCATGAAAATCCTCCTGTTCGGAAAATCCGGGCAGGTCGGTTGGGAACTTCAGCGCAGCCTTGCGCCCCTTGGCGAACTCGTCTCCCTCGGCTCCGCCAGCCTGGAGCTCTGCGGGGATCTCCGGAACCTTGAAGGCATCGCGAAGACTGTGCGAGCGGTTTCTCCGGACGTGATCGTCAACGCCGCCGCCCACACCGCCGTCGACAAGGCCGAGTCGGAACCCGAGGCAGCCGAAGTCCTCAACTCCCGCGGCCCGGAGGCCCTCGCGAAGGCTGCACTTCAATGCGGTGCCCTTCTCGTCCACTATTCGACGGACTACGTTTTTGACGGAAGCGGGACGCTGCCCTGGACAGAGTTGGATCCCACCGGGCCGCTGAGTGTTTACGGACGAACGAAGCTTGCCGGTGAGATGGCGATCCAGAGTTCCGGCTGCCGGCATTTCATCTTCCGGACGAGCTGGGTCTATTCCGCCCGGGGGAAAAATTTTGCGCGGACGATCCTCAAACTGGCCGCCGAGCGGGAGAAACTTTCCGTGATCGCCGACCAATTCGGAGCCCCGACCGGAGCCGATCTCCTTGCCGATGTCACGGCTCACACGCTCAGACAGGGGCACCGGGATAATTCGCTCTGCGGGATCTATCACCTTTGCAGTGGTGGCGAGACTTCGTGGCACGGCTACGCGACATTTGCATGCGACTTCGCGCGCCAAGCCGGCGTTCCGCTCAAAGTCGAGTCCATCGAAGCCGTGCCCACCACCGCGTTTCCCACCCCCGCCCACCGCCCGCTGAATTCCCGCCTGGACACTTCGAAGCTCCGCTCGGTGTTTGACCTCAACCTCCCGAACTGGCAGAGTGGCGTCGATCGAATGCTCCAGGAAATTCTGCCGCCAAACCCATGAAGAAACGCAAAGGCATCATTCTCGCCGGAGGCTCTGGAACGCGCCTCCACCCGATCACGCAGGCGGTTTCCAAACAGTTGCTTCCTGTCTACGACAAGCCGATGATTTACTACCCGCTGAGCACGCTCTTCCTCGCGGGCATCCGGGAAATCCTGATCATCTCGACCCCGACCGACCTCCCCTCGTTCCGGCGCCTCCTCGGCGATGGCTCCCGCCTCGGCGTTTCGTTCTCGTATTGTGAGCAACCCAGCCCCGACGGCCTCGCGCAGGCGTTCGTTCTTGGGGAATCCTTTCTTGACGGCAACCCGGCGGCGCTGGTTCTCGGGGACAATCTTTTCTACGGCAGCGAGCTCACCCAAGTCCTCGCGGATGCCGATTCCTGGAGGGACGGTGCTTCCATCTTTGCCTACGAAGTGACGAATCCCTCGGACTACGGAGTCGTCGAGTTTGATGCCGAGGGCCGCGCAATCTCGCTGGAGGAGAAACCTGCCAATCCCAAAAGCCGGTATGCCATCCCCGGCCTCTATTTCTACGACGAGAGAGTTGCATCACTCGCCCGTGCGCTCAAGCCGTCGCGACGCGGGGAACTCGAGATCACCGACCTGAACCGGCTCTACCTCGAGGAGGGAACGCTTCGCGTCAAACGCTTCGGGCGCGGCACGGCCTGGCTTGACACCGGCACTCATGAGTCGTTGCTCGAAGCTGGCGACTTCGTGCGCGCGATCCAAAACCGCCAGGGACTCCAGATCGCCTGCCTGGAGGAAATCGCCTTCCATAAGGGGTGGCTTACCGTGGAACAGCTCACGGAGACTGCGGCGGGCTTTGGCAAGTCGTCTTACGGCCTCTACCTGAAGCGCATCATCGAAAGGCACGAACCATGAGAACCGAACCATTGAAAATCGAAGGAGCCATGCTCCTGCAACCCAAGCTTTACGGCGACGATCGTGGTTTCTTCCTCGAAACGTGGAACCGCAAGGTCTTCGCCGACATCGGACTCGACTACGATTTTGTCCAAGACAACCACAGCAGGTCGCCGAAAAACGTGCTTCGCGGCATGCATTATCAGGTCAACGGGAAAGCCCAGGGGAAAATTGTCTGGGTCTCGAGCGGTGCCGTCTTCGACGCCGTGGTGGATTTGCGCGAAGGCTCGCCGACGTTTGGCGTCTGGGATGGCCGTCTCCTCACGAGCGCCTGCCACGAGCGCCTCTGGGCTCCGCCGGGCTGCGCCCACGGGTTCCTCGTCGTCAGCGACCATGCCGACTTCCATTACAAGTGCACGGATTACTACTCTCCGAAAGACGAAAGAATCCTGCGTTGGGATGATCCCGAAACCGGGATTTACTGGCCGATCCCGACTGGCTGGAAGCCTGTTGTCTCGCCCCGCGACGCGGGAGGGCTCGGGTTTTCCGAGTGCGAAAAATACCCTGCCAGCCTCGCCCCCGGTCGCGGATTTCCTGCGCTGTCCGGTTCTTGTTAGCGCCGGGACTTCTGCTCTCCGGACAGGAGCATATCCTGAATTTTGGCGATCCGGATGACGTTGAGAACATTGTCTCGCGGATTCAGCAGACGGAGACGGCTCCCTTCGCGCTGAGTGGTCATGCGGTGGCAGCGGATCAGGAACCCGAGTCCGGAACTGTCGATGAAATCCGTTTCGCCAATGTCGAGAACCATTTCTCTCATCGTCGGCCGGCCGTCCCACTCCGCGCGGACGGCCCGTCCAAAATCCTCGGCCACGTCCGCGGAAACGCGCGAAGGCATCGTGAAGAGTAAAACTCCACTTTCCTCGTCGGCCACCGGCCGGAGGCAGGCGGCCGCTTCATCCTTGGCAATGAGGTGCCGCGCTTCTTCGAGTGTCGAGGCCATGGGCAATATCCGGTCGAGCCGCGTCACCTTGACCACCAATTGCACCGCAGGCGCCGGAGCCAAAAAGCACCCGGCCACATTGCCGCCCCATGCTTTCCGGATCAAACGCAGCATCATTCCCAAGCCACGGCTGTCCACCGTCGTCACTCTTGAGAGGTCAATGACAAAAGACTTCTCGTAAGAAGGAAGGGGGAAATCTTCCACACGGGCAGATGTCAGCGCTCCATACCAGCTGATGATTTCCAGTCCGTCAGGCGCAGTGCCTGTCACTGCCTCCGTCTTTGCTCCGGGGCTGCGGGCCGCAATGGCCCGGCTTTCGCTCAAGGTCTGCCGCACAAGAAAAAGCAGATCCTTGAGGTAGCGCCCCGCTAGTCGACGTGGTTCCTGAAGCATCCGATAAACCCACTCCAAGCCGATCCTTGCCAGCCAAGCGGGAGCCCTTGAAACTTTGCCGGCCAAAAAATCCACGGTCGCGCCGATGCCGATGCAGCAAGGGACACCCAAGTTCCGATAGTGCATGTAAATCCACTTTTCCTGCTTCGGACAACCAAAGGCAACCAGCAAGATATCCGGGCTCGCTTTGCGGATTACCTCGACGATCTGCTGGTTGTCGAACTCGTGCAAGGGGGCGAATGGGGGTGAGCGGACGCACCTTTTCGAGCCAGGTAAAGAGTTAGTCTGAGACTTGGTTA
>JBMOHW010000154.1:0-5234 GCA_049317665.1 Terrimicrobiaceae bacterium
TGTCGTCTCGATTGGTATGCATTTCTATGTCTCTACAGCCACGTACAACCGCGCCTGGAAAAGCCCGCAGAGCAGCTTCTGCCAAAGCTGGCAAACCCCGCGCCAAGAAGTCATCTGCTGGAACACCTATTTCTAAGCCCCGCCACACAAGTGCGGAGAAATCTGCACGTAAAGGCGCAGAGGCTAAGCCATTTAAAGCAGCTTCATCAAAACCAGCAAGCAAGCCATCAACAAAGCGTTATTCAGATATCGACACATCAACTCTTTCAAAGAAAGATGCTCGCTTAACAGAGCGATCAAAGCTTCGTGCGCAGCGCTACCAGGAAAAAACTTCTTCAAAGCCGAGAGAGGCAAAAGAAGAATCTGTAAAGCCAGAATCTCGCGCGAAGAAATTTGTTTCTGCTCGCAATGAGCGCACGGCACGTCCAGAATTTAAGAAGCCAGATACACGCCCAACGACTCGTCGCGATGCCGCTAAAGAGCGTGTTGCTCGCACCGAAGATGGCCGTCCAAACTTTATTCCTGGTAAACGTGAAAAATACAAACCGGGTGCTCCATCAAAACAGGCATTCGCTAAACATAAAACGGCACCAGACGTAACAGCATCTAATTACCGCGCTGAACGCCCAGCAAAACCTGCTCGTGATCGCCGCAACGAATCACCAGCTTACGCTCGTGACGATCGCAAAGCACATAAAACTCACAATAATGCAGCCGTCGATTTTGGCGCTGATGATAATTACATTTCAGCAAACTTGGCTGATGCCAACTTAATCGATGCAACACCTTTAACCGAAGTGACAACTACATTTCGTGATCTAGGTATTTCACCAGCACTTGCAAACGCGCTCAGTGCACAAGGCATTACCCATCCATTCCCAATCCAAATTGCAACAGTTCCAGATGCAATAGCTGGACATGACATTCTTGGGCGCGGACAAACCGGATCAGGTAAAACACTGGCTTTCGGCCTTGCCCTGCTTACAAATATCAGCGGAAAAGCAGCTAAACCACATAAGCCTTTAGCGTTGGTTCTTACTCCTACTCGTGAACTTGCTCAGCAAATTGATGAAGTTCTAACACCGCTTGCCCGCGCAATTGGTCATGACTCAGTCGTAATCGCAGGTGGAATGCCCTATGCAAAGCAGATAACCGCAATGCGTAAAGCAACAGCAATCCTTGTGGCAACGCCGGGGCGTTTAATTGATTTACTGAACAAGGGCGAAGTCCAACTAGATGATCTAGAGATCACGGTTCTTGATGAAGCAGATCAAATGGCCGATATGGGCTTCTTGCCAGTTGTTAAAGAAATTCTTGACCAAGCAAAGCCAAATGGTCAAAGACTACTTTTTTCCGCAACTCTCGATCGTGGCGTTGATGCTCTTGTTCGCCAGTACCTAAACAATCCAAAGACACACTCACTGCAAAATGACCGTGCGTCAGTTTCAACAATGGAACACTATGTATTGGTTATGCATCCTGGTGATAAAGATGACATCACAAATCAGATTGCTGCCCGTAATGGAAAAACTATTCTCTTTGTTAAAACTCAACGCGGAGCGGATCGCCTAGCTGACAAACTTGCACATGCCGGTGTCCCAGTAGGAGCGCTGCACGGCGGTAAGTCACAAGCAGTTCGTACTCGAACTCTTGCACTTTTCAAGCAGCTACCAAATGCTGCTTTAGTGGCTACAGATGTTGCAGCACGCGGTATTCACGTTGATGGAATCTCACTCGCCGTTCACGTTGATGCACCCACAGATCACAAAGATTATTTGCACCGCTCAGGTCGAACAGCACGTGCCGGTGAGGCCGGTGCTGTTGTAACTCTTGCTACAACCAAGCAACAGAAATCTGTTGGTGGTCTAACTTCGCGCGCTGGCGTTACGCCTAAATTCGTTGGGGTGAAGCCACTAGATCAAGATTTAATGCGAATCACTGGAGCTCAGGAACCATCAGGGATTCCTTATGTGACCCCAGTTGTTGAGAACAAGGGTCCTTCACGGGGATCGCGCAAACCACGGCCTAGTTCTTCTGAGCGTCGGCGCAGGCCAAGATAAATTAGAGTCCCATCAATTGCGCTTGATTATCAAAATCTGGAACGGCTGCCCTAACAAAATCGAAAGTTCCTTCGGCGATTACTCTGCCTTCCGCCATGTAAATCACTTTATCCGCATGTCGCACGGTTGATAGTCGATGCGCGATCATGACTACCGTTACATTCCCTTTCATAAGTTGTATTGCTTTCGAAATATTAGCTTCTGTTTCACCATCTAATGCGCTAGTTGCCTCGTCTAGAACCAAAAGTAATGGTTTTGAAAATAAGGCTCTTGCAATTCCCAGGCGTTGACGCTGACCACCACTTATAAGCCGGCCATGATCACCAACATGTGAATTTAAATCCCCTGAAAGTGATTGAACAAATTCTGATAATTGAGCAGCATGGATCGCCTGAAGCACATCTGACTCCGCAATGCCTTCTAGGGGGTAGCCCAATGCAACATTTCCAAGAATAGATGTGTTAGACATAATGACATCCTGAGGTACGTATCCGATTGCTCCCGGCCATTTTTTGACCGCTTCAGACGGAATTAAGCCAGAAAGAAAAATTCTGCCGCTTAGTGGATCTAAAACTCCAAGAATTAAATCTATGAGCGTTGTCTTTCCAGCTCCGGATGGGCCAACTAACGCTACGACTTCACCTTGTTTTATTTCTAAACTCACTTCGCTAACTGCCAATTTATTCTTTCCCGGATACTTAAATGAGACATTCTCTAAAGAGACCTCTGGAACAAAGCCTTCGTGTATGAAATCTATTTCTGGAGATTTTTCTTCAATAACCTGTTCATAACCTATTTCGTCAATAAGATTTAATGTGCTTTGCGCAGAACCTAAACTTCCACGTATCTTCAACATAGACTGCTGGATTCTTAAAATTGCCGGAGCGATACGCGTTGTAGCAGCCATAAACACGGCTAGAACTGCAACAGCATGTGAGACGTCATGAATCGAAAATTGTATAAACCCGATAACTAGAGAACCAATAACCATCGCAATTTCGATAACGTATTTACTCACATTAGGCATAAATCCTATCTCCGCCGCGATATCTGCGAGTCTCATTCGAACTTCACCTATTTTTTTTGCATAGTAACTTCTGCGGTGCGAAACAACGGCTTCGCGGTAAGAGACTAAAACTTCAAAGATCATCTGGTTTGATTTGATAGATAGTTCTTGCAATTCATTTCCTAAAGCATGGGCATAAACGTGCATGAATCGGTATAGAAGGAATCCAATAGTGCCAAAAAAGAAAAAAGTGCTGAAGGCGATTGTAGAGTCGACGAGAAAAAGCCCACAGGCTAAAATGAACAATAATGAAACGTCAGAAACTACGGCAATAAATGTGCTTAAAATTCCAAGCGTTAGAGACTCGACCCCACTTGTGATTGCATAGGACATTTCATTTACGGATTTAGAATTTATCGTTACGAGAGACTTTGACAAAAGTCGTGAGACCAAATTAGTTGATACAATTGCCCCGCGTCTACTCAAGAAAAAAACTATTCTTCGTGTGAAAACAACTGATAAAATTGTTTTGCCTATCAACAATAACGTAGTGACTAGACCAATAATTAGGAATTGATTTTGTAAGTTAGAGTCTGCTAAATGAAAGAATTCAAGTATCGAATTAACGCGATCTCCTGGTTTTTTAGAACTTACGCCATTGATTGCCAGTGCACCCATAATTCCAACTAAGGCGATTCCAGCTAAATCGAGTAACCCGAAAAGAATTTGGAATAGTGAGACAATACCTACTTTCCTTCGGTCTGAAACCGTTAATACTCTCGTTGCTCTATATATTGTTGAAGTTCTCAGTGCGACACCTAATTTTTTACGCATGCTCAATTCTAACGTTTAAGACATTACATGTGACTACTTTGGCCACTTTTGTAGTAAATTTCCAATATGAACGCCAATATTTGTCTTGTGACGGGAATATACCCTCCTGATATTGGTGGGCCTGCGAAATTCGCCGAATCATTTGCGCTTTGGAATACTTCTTCGAATCAAAATACAATCAATTTAAGTTACACAAGCGGTCCTTCTCTGGATTCAGTCAATTTAAATAATCGAGTTATTCTTATTAGCCGTAAATATAATATATTTTCGCGTTACTTACGAATGATTATTCAAATATTGAGAATTTCAAATAAAAAATACAAGATTCTTGCAAATGGTTGCTTCGTTGAAGTTTATCTGGCGAGCTTAATTTCAAAATCACCTTATACCTTAAAAATACCAGGCGACATTGTCTGGGAGCATGCAACAAATAACTTAATAACAGACTCCAATATTATGGATTTTCAAAGCCAGAAATTCGGTCTTAAATATTCTCTTTTTAGGTTTATTTTTAATAAATCGCTTCAAAGGGCAAAAAAAGTAATTGTGCCATCGAATCAGCTACGTGAATTATGTCTGATTTGGGGTGTCCAACCAACTCGTATCGAGCTCGTCAATAACTCGATATCTCTTGAAGTCTTTAATGATCGTAAATTTAAGAAAAGAGATATTGATGTTTTGACCGTAACGCGACTGGTCTCCTGGAAAAATGTAAATAGAATAATCGAGGTATGTTCAAATCTAAGTCTAAGTCTTTATATAGTTGGTGATGGACCCGAGATGACCTCGCTTGCCAATCTCTCAAAAGAGCTTGGCGCAAAAGTCGTTTTTTGTGGAGCATTACCGCAAAGAGATTTACCTGCTATTTACGGCCGTGCAAAGATCTTCGTATTGAATAGCACTTTTGAAGCAACATCCTATTCACTTCTAGAGGCGAGAGCTTCTGGATGTCTAAGTATTGCTAATTTAGGAACCGGTAGTGAGCAAGTGATCAATCATGAAGTTGACGGCTTATTAGCAGACCCCAATGATGGCCATTCACTACAAAAATTAATCGAATTTTGTCTGGAAAATCCTGAAAAAGTTGAGTCCATGATCAATATTGCTCAAAGACGAATAGCCTCGGAGTTCAATGCTGAAATCAACTTCAAAAAAATCTTTGAGATTTCGAGCCTCTAAATTGCATAATCAAAGGTATTTCTTCATCCATTTGGACTTCTCTATGGGCGTTGAGCAGCAAAGAGATCTCTTAATACGCTTGAATCTGTACGCTAAAGAATTGAGTTCGCTTGCCAACGCGAATCTCACAGTAATTCTAGGAGGTTCGAAAAATT
>JBMOHW010000155.1:0-5145 GCA_049317665.1 Terrimicrobiaceae bacterium
CCCCAGGGCATCGCGCAAGACGCGAGATGCCCCCCACCTCCTGCTGCGCGGATCAAACTTGATCCAGGAATCCACTGTGCCGCCGCCGTTGTCGATGACTCCCTGTCCCCTCCAAGGGTGAAAGCATTCCGTCAGATTCGGCGATGGGGCGCTGTGGTAGGTGCTTTCGAGCAGGCGATTGAGGATGTCTTGCGGGGAGGTGCCAATCAACTTATCCGCTCTATTCAGGAAAAAGCCGGAACGAAAGTTGAAGTCCTCGAAACGTTGATACGTTCTCCAGATGCCGTTGACCCGCGCCTGCAGTTCAAAAGTCAGAGGGTTGTTCGGGTCAGGATACAGATAGGTTTGATTTGCGGTCTTGATCCCATAATTTGCGTAGACGCGTGTCTGGTTCACCGCGACCTGTGCGGTCCCCCCGCCAAGCGGAGGAGGGAGTGGCGGAACCGCAGTCCAGGCCGCAGGATGGAATCCGGTGAAAGAAGTTCCCGCCGGGTAGATGCGGTTGCCCGTTGCCGGATCGTCGGAATAGCCGGGAGGATTGGGCACGTCGTACGGCATTACCAGATCAATGACCCCGTTGAGGATCCGCTGCATTGCCGCGGTTCGGTTGGGTTTTGCCGGAATGATCGGGTCGCGCCCCGCCGCAACCACATCTTCCTCCACCAAGAGCAGCCCGGGAAAATCTCCGGCCTGGGTAGGCTGTGATCCCCCCCGGATCGTGGTTGGCTCCTCGTAGGTCTGCGATGCCGAAAACGTGAACTCCCGGCCCGGCAATGAATTCAAGTCCTTGATGGCTGCGTAGGGTATGTCGTCCCGCCCTCCGTTGGGTGGGCTGGCGACATACATCGGCTGGTAATAACTGGAGTAATCCTGATAAAGTGTGTACCAAAAACCCGCGAGAGCCCTTCCGGAAACCGGGACGATCCGAAATTCTGCGATGTCCCCGGGCAACTCTGTTGCATTTTGGTGCGGATTCCAAACGTCAAAAAGCCCCCAGATCTGAAAGAGATTCCGGTTATACTCGGGCCGGTGCGGAACGATCCCCATCTGGCTGATGTAGGGAAGATTCTCCGTTCCGTAAACTTCAACCAACTCGCTGGCAAACCCGGAGGGATACCGGACGATCGTTGGAATATTGTCGGCATCCCACTGATCAATAATATTCGCTCCGATACGCAGCACCTGCAGGTTGCGCAGGCCGTCTTTCTGCTGGTCTTTGGACTGACTGTCGCCTCCCGCTTTGCCAAGGGAATCCGTCGCGATCACCGCCTGCAAAATTTCAAAGAAATTGGGCTCGCGACCCAATTGAGCGACCTCATCGAGGCGGGCAATGCGGGTGCCTTGATACGAGCCGTCGTTGGGATCGGTCACGTCGATCCCGGATACATATTCCCATGTCTGATCTCCCTTGCGCTCGACCCCGAAATAATAGCGCAACGTGTCGGTATCGGGGGCGGACTCTGCAAGCATGGCCAGCTTGTTCAGGGGAAAGCGCCGTGGCATCACCGGTGTGCCTGCCGATACAGTCACGTCGGCGTCATCGCCCCGGTCCAGTGTGGTCTCGGAGGCGAACCTTGTGGAGAGCAGTCCGGGGTTGATCGCGTCGGCGAAATCTTCGTCTTCTTTCGGCCTCCAAGGGCTGGGTTCCCAATGCGGGGCATTGAGGGACCGACTGAAATGTGTCAGGCGGTGGAGGTTATTGACTGCAATCGGGCTTCCCGACCGCTCCGCAAAACGCACCAGGTCCTGCCTGCCAACAAATGCCTGGTCTCCGGGGATGACACTTAAAAAGTCTCTTCGATTGTCAAAAAGCGCATTGGTATCGCCGCCACTGACGGGCCAGCGCCACCCGCCAACAAAAGCGGCCGCGGACGACGCATCCATGCCCGGAAGGGCATTGGCAAGATTGACTTGATGGATTCTTCCCTTCCTCAGATTCATCGACTGATCGAGTGTGTTGCCGACGACATTCGCGTTGAGCAATCCGCCAACCTCATAGATAAGATAGGCAAACCGCCCAATCACGTAATTGGCGTTGCCGGCCCGGGGGTCCGAGGCCTCACGAAGCGTGTCCGGGGAGAAGCTGGTTGGGCTGGCTCCCTTTCGATCCATGTAAATCCACCGGGGAACGTAGTCGGAGCCGGAGAGAAAAAGGGCTTCCTCCGAAGCACTCATCAGTTTCGGACGAAGCCACTGTTCCGGCATCAGAAAACGCCCGGAAAGCGAGGCTGAAGAAGTCAAAACGTCTGAAACGCGTAGGGGTCCGCCTGCAAAGAACGCTTGCCCCGGGTAGCTTCCCTTGAAAAGACCTGCAATCTCTCCTGGCGCCATCCGTCCTGGCAGCATGGAGTCGGCTATTGGCGTGGCCGAGGTCGCTGGATTATTTGATAAATCTCCGGCATTGCTCACCTTCGGGCGGAAGATCCTGGTGGCATTTCCTCCCAAACCGGCATTGGAAAGCTCATCCGACCCTGCGGCAATTTCGCCTTGGAAGTCGCTTAGGATCAGCTCTGCCGCGGTGTCAGCCAAATATTCGGCTTGGGTTGCCGCCGTGCTGCTCTGCACAATTTTTCGGTTGATTTCAGCCCGTGAAAAAAATGCAAGCACCAAGCCGGACATCAAAACCAGAAAAAGCAGAGTAAGAACAAGTGCCATCCCGTCGGAACTTTGATCATTGGGAATCTTCCGCAGGCAGCCGGAAGATGGGCTTCGGGGAAACGTATGGCCTGTGTCAAATCTCACCGATTGCCGATTGGGAGCGATGGTCAAATGATTCCCTGGCAACCCGCCGCCTGGCACGTCGTGCAAGGCCCTCCTTCCAGCGGCGGGGCAATGGAATCGATCAGGAGGCATTTTAGAGTTTTACTGGCAGGAACATACGTACGTCGATGGCACTGCGCAACAAAAAATGTATTATCGTTTATATTTTTGTCCGGAGTCCGGAGATGGTTCGACCTTACCGGAAGTGCATCGTTGACTGGAAGCCTCGGTTCCCGCTCCCCGGGCTCGTCAGTGATGGTTACGAGGGGACAGTATACCAAAGCGGAAACGATCTTCTTCTGGATGTACCGGCGATCTCAGGGCCATCAACAGAACGGCTGGCGATGTTCGGCCTCTGGACGACCCTGTTTCTTCGCCGTCGGCAGCAATAGGGGCAGGCATCGCCCCCGGCAGGGCCAGCCTCCCGGCACGGTGACTTTTCCTCGTGGAATCCAAAGGATCGGGAGAAAACCTCTGGATCGTGTCACGGACGGCGGGATTACTTCCCGAAGACCAGTGGAAGCCACTCGCTGGATTCGCAAAATGGCCCGGTCAAGGGAGCTGTGGAACTCAGTTCCCGTCCGGCGCCCGGCAGGTAAACGGAATAGTCGTAGCGAGCCAGATGAAACATCCAGACATCCCCCTCTCGGGGTCCACCACCACTCAAGGTCGGAAGAGAGCGGAACGGGATGGCCACTTCGAGGTCCCAGCCGTCGTCCACGTCGGAGGGATCGTTGAGGGATCCCCGGATGTTCACCCCTACGAGCAATCCTTCGCAATCCCATTTTTTCCAGCGGTGGTATCCTCCGGCAAAATCCGGTCCGGGGCTGAAGGCGTCAAAGACTGTTCCCATCGGGTTGATTTCGAAGTTATAATACGGGGAGCGGTCCGGGTCGGTTTTGAAGAACACCTCCAGGCAATCTTCAAGGCAGGTCGGATCGTCACGCTTGGTCAAATATCCCCAGACATCCTTGTCGTCCGCGCGGAAGGCCACGTAAAGGTATTCATCATCCCAGAGCATCCGGGCATCGGTTTTACTGACGGGTTCTTCATGGGTTTGATGAACCAGAAATTTCAATGGCCGGGCGGTTTCCCATGCCCGGTCGTTGAGAACGCCGTCAATGGCGATTCGTCCTTCGGTCCGCAGGACTCGATACGGAATTTCCGGCTCCGGCTGCACTGCGACCAAGGGATGTTTAGTTGTCATGGCATGTGTCGTAATGAGGGACCGGGGGAGGGAAAATGTCGCGCAAGAATCGCCAACTCCGCCAAAGTCTTCGAATTTTTTCTCTTCATTTTGCCAAGTAAATTTTTCTAATCCGGCGGCGAAGGAAGCCGTTTCGCACCGGGTCTCCTTGCCCACACGCCACCCTTAACACCGGCTCCCGCCACATTAGGGATATTGGCTCCAGACATGGAACCGGATGACCGATCCGATCCGGGGCAATTCTTTGTTTCGCACGAATTCACATTGCCGAATTTTTTGTTCGACCATTTCGGAGTCGTAAACCTCTCCGTAAGTGAAACCGTAGCCGATGCGCGGGTCGCTGCGGAGGACGGGCAAGGCCCGGCGGGCATTGTCGATTTCGCGTCCGAGGATGGCGTCCATTTCGCCCAGGCAGGATTCAAATTCTGCTGAGGAAACCGGGCGGCTGCCGAGGCTGTCCCGTCGTTCGAGAAAATCAACGGTGTTGACGAGCGAGTGAAGATGGAAGGAGATCGTCCGGCAGAGATTCAACTCACGGACTGCAGAGGGGAAATCGGATTTTCCGGCCAGTGTTTTTTCCATTTCCGCGAGTCCCCGATCCCATTGGTCCCGGCAGTCACGGGCATGGTGGAGATAGGATTTCACTCCGAAGGGCAGGCACAGCAGCAGGTCGCAGACATAGCGGGGCTTGCCGGGCAGTTGGGCGATGGCAGCGTCTTTCAGCATCTCGGAAAGATCCCCCCGACGCCGGAAAAATTTTGGACCGAGTTCGTATCCGCTCTGACTGTTAAAAATGAGTGGGTGTGCGGGGCCGAGATACCACGGGCCCCGCATGTAGGCTTCGCGTTCGCCGGCTGTCATGGCGGAATATGGAAAGGCATCCCAGGCTTTGCTTAGCGCCCGCCAGGCCCCGACAATCTTCCCGGCAGCTTCCTCCGCCAAGCCGAAGTCACGCTTTGCGACAGTGCGGAGCAACTCATCGGCACCCCGTTCGGGATTCCAGACCGAGTGGTATTGCAACTCCTCTGAAATCGAGCCATGCATGCCGTAGAAACGCCATTGCCCCATGAAGCCCGCGCAGCCTGCTTCCCGAATGGCCTGAAAGCGTGCGTGCCAGCGAAAATACACCGGCAGGCATGGAAGAAAAAACGTATCCGGTGTGGTGTTGGTTTCCGTCT
>JBMOHW010000156.1:0-5134 GCA_049317665.1 Terrimicrobiaceae bacterium
GGCACCGGATTCATCAAACCCGATGATGAATGTCGGGCGGTGGTGTCGCCGCATCACCAGAGAAGCCACGACGCCCAGCACACCGACGTGCCAGTCGCGCCGCCCCGCGACGATCGCAGCATCCCGGGCCGGGTCGAAGTTTTCATCGATCCATTCGTCGGCCTCGAGCGAAACCGCGCGTTCGACGGACTGCCGCTCGCGGTTGTGTTGATCCAGACTGGCCGCAAGACGTGAAGCCTCGGCGGGATCGTCAGTGAGAAGAAGGCGGAGTGATTCTTGTGCCGGGCCGAGGCGACCCGAGGCATTGATTCTTGGGCCGAGACGAAAGCCGACATCGCTGCCGCGCACGGGCGCGGTCACCCCGGCCACCCGCATGAGAGCATCGATTCCAGGCCAACGGGTCCTGGCCATTTGCTCGAGGCCGTGTCGGACAAGGATCCGGTTTTCGCCGGTGAGGGGGACAATATCCGCAATCGTGGCCATGGCGACCATGTCGAGAAAATGGCGGAGGTCGAGTCCCGGGACCGGGGACTTTTTTTGCATTTCATGGGCGAGCTTGAATGCCACACCCGCGCTACAAAGATAGTGAAGGGAGTCGCCGCATTTCGGATTCACCAATGACACGCAATCCGGGAGTGTGGGACCGGGCTCGTGGTGGTCGAGGACGACAACATCAATCCCCCGATCGCGGAGTCCGGCGATTTCGGTCACCGAGGTCGTTCCGCAATCGACGGCCAACAGGAGTTGTGGATGTAGAGTCGCGCAGCACCGTTCGAGTCCGGCGGCGCTGAGTCCATAACCCTCCTCGACACGGAGTGGGAGAAAGCATTCGACGTCGGCTCCAAAAGCACGGAACACCCGGGAGAGGATCGCCAGCGAGGTCACGCCATCAACGTCGTAATCGCCGTAGAGAACGATGCGTTCATTGCTTCGCACCGCCGCCAAAACCCGCTCGGCGGCCGCCTCGATGCCCGGAAGCAGACCCGGTGCTCCCAGCGATCGGAGCTTGGGATTCAAATAGCCATCTGCCTCCGCCGGTTCGGTGAATCCGCGATGGACGAGAAGAGCCGCCAGAAAAGAAGGAATCTCCAACTGCCGCAGCAGGCGACCCGAGGCGAGGGGATCGGTGACTGGTGGTAAAACCCATTGACGCTGCATGGAGGGACTTTACGCAGATTCGTGAGCATGACAATTTGGTAATCAGAAATGAAGGCGTTGATTTTGTTCCTCTGTCTGTGCGTGGCCGGCTGCGGTGGGCCGGCGTATTTTCTAACTTTCAGTTCGTCGTATGATTCCCGGACCTCGCTGTCGAATGCGCTGCCGACGATTTCCCTGCGGCCGGGTGAGTCGCGGAAGGCGATGGTCACGTTGCCCGGGTATTCCGGGCAAAAAGGTTCGAGCCTCGTCAGCGAGGATTCCCGGATCGTGGTGGTCTGGCGTCCGACGAACCCGCGGCAGGTGGTAAGCATTCAGGCCGTCGGGCCGGGGACGGTCTTCGTCCACCGCGGAGACTTTCCGTTTGCGGACTGGCGCGATGGAAAAAACCCGGTCGAGCGAAGTGAGTGGCGGGCGTCATTGAGGAAATATCTCTCGCCACGACCGGACGATGCGACATTTCGCGGAATCTCGGACGAGCAACTCTGGAAAACGGTTGTCCGGTCCCGCTCGACGGGTGCGATGAGAGTGATCGTGGCTGAAGATCACAGCCCGTTCTGGCGGGCGGTGGACTAGGCCGTGAGATCGATTAGAGTTTTCCCGGCTCGTTTGTCCTTGGCGGCGGCTGTGAGGGCATTACCCAGATCGGTGAGGGGAAATACGCCGTCGACCGGCGTGTTTAAGACTCCCTTGGCCTGATACCTGGCGAGAGTGCCGTAGGTTTCCTGCACATCGGTTCGCGTGGCATTTTCCCTCCATCGCTTGAGCCAAAATCCGTGAAAGCGGATGTCGGAAAAAATGAGCAGGCCGTTGGGAATCTTAAGGGCTTGTTTGCTCATGGCCCCAAACGTCACGACGCAGCCGCCGCGAGCAAGGGCGTTCGCGACATTAAGAGCACTGGAGCCGCCGACGGCATTGAGGCCGAGCTTGGGCCGTGTCCCGCCACAGAGGCTGGAGATTTCCGTGCGTAGGTCGCACTCCTCCGTGACGACATGGTCCGCTCCGGATGCGAGCAACTCTTCGATCAACTCGGGCCGGCGAACGACGTTTACGGTTCGCAGGCCCAGCGCGCGGGCGAGCTGAATCACGCTCCGCCCGACGCCGGAATTCGCGGCATTTTGAACGATCCAATCCCCGGGCGCGAGGTCCGCGAAGTCGTGAAGCATTCTCCAAGCCGTGGCCGGGTTCACCGTCAGCATGGCGGCTTGGTGGATGTCGATCCCATTGGGCAGGGGCACGGCAGATGCCGCAGGAATCGTCATTTCGTTGGCCCATGTCCCGAATGCCATTGGGAGAACGGTTTGGCCGACGGACATTCTGGTGACGTCCGATCCGAGGCGCACAATTTTTCCGACGCCCTCATTCCCGATCGTTGCTGGCAGCGGGGGGAGATCCCCGTATTTTCCCTCGATGACGTTGATATCCGCTGGATTGATCGGGGCAGCCAGCATCTCGAGGACGACTTCGTTGGCTGCAGGCGGACGTTGGGGAGCCTCGGTGACCGAGATGGAATCGGAGGGGTTTCCGAACTGGTGGAGGCGGGCGGCGAGTGGCATGGATGGGAGCCTAGCGGGTTGGCTGGCTCCTTCCAGCGAAAGGATCAGATCTTCGCCTGCGTGATGACGTGTGCTTTTGCATCTGCCAAGGTGATCTCGACGCCTGCAGACTTTGCGAGTGCGACGACATCGGCAAGGTCTTCGTCAAGATGAGCAAGATCTTTCGTGGCGTGTTTAAAATCGTTCAAAGCATGCTCGATATCCTTGAGGGCGTGCTCAAGATCCTGTGTGGCGTGGGATTTATCTTTGTCGGCATGGTCAAGATCGAGCTTCGCATGGTCGGCTTGGGCACCGCCGGATTCCCAATCGGCAATCGCGTGCTCGAAATCGTGGATGAGATGGTCAAAGTCCTGCATCGCGTGGTGGCAGTCGTTCTTGGCGTGTTTGAGATCCTCGACGGCATGGGCTAGGTCGAGGCGTGCGTGTTTGAAGTCTTGAATCGCGTGTTCGACTTTTGCGGCGGCTTTGGGATCGCTGGCGAGGAAGGATTCGAGGATGGAAGGCATAGGTTTAGGAACTGGGTTTATACGATGGAGGTTTGTCCTCGTCAGCAGAAAACGAGTGGGGGAATCTTAGAAGTTTCGGGTGGGGACAACGGCAGGGTTTTCGTTCCGATCGAAGCGGGCTTTCAAGTCTTTGGCGGAGATGGTCTCCACATGGCCGTCGGCGAAGAGGTAGTTGGCGGATCCACGTTGGCGGTTCGAGGATCGTGCTCCGGGCCGATGACGGTCGGGTTCGATGTCATTGAGTGCCGCCGTCCATGTCGTCCACTCGCCGCCGTGAATGTGGTCCCGCGTGGTGCTTGGAGCACGGCTCTCGCTCAACACAAATAGAAGGAATGTCCGCGACGGGAACGGGATTTTTAGCAGACGATTGAACTCATACGTGTCAAAGACGAGGTCGTTCAGGACATAGCTGGTCGCACTCATCTGAGCGATCGTTGCTTGCCGTCGGGGAGGATCCGCCGGGCACACCCTTACCTTGTCGACATTATCAAGGTAGGGAGCGAGTTCGTAGATCCAGCTGCGGTCTTTGCGGAACGATCCGGTGGTGTGAGTGGTGGGCGGGAATTCGCCGTCGTGATCGTTGGCGTAAAGGTGGAGGGCGGTGCCAATTTGGCGTTGATTCGAAGCGCAAGCGGCTTGGAGACCAGCGGCACGTGCCACACCGATCGCAGGCAAGAGGAGCGCAATGAGGGCACTCAGGATCGCCACAACAACAAGGAGTTCGACAAGGGTAAATCCCCGTGGCCGGGAGCGAAAATTGCCCCTCGGCCAGCTCTGTGATGGATGCCTGATCAAGCGGTGCGGCGGCGGAGTGCCCAGAGGATCCCGACCAAGCTGAAGGCAAGAAGGGCGTATGTGGAAGGCTCGGGAATGACTTGAACCGTAAAATTCTCCGACGTCGATATCCCGCCGTCAACTGCATGGGTCCCGCTCCATGTGAGTTCAAGCTGATAGGTGCCTAGCTCCGTGAAGCCCCATTGAAAATGCATGTGGTCGCCGGGTGTCATGGTGAAGCTATTCGAAAAGTCTGTCGATCCAGGGGCGAAGGTAGAGAAGACACGATCGACAACGGTCGTTCCCGCCAAGTTCGTCGTGTAAAGTGCGAAGTTCGCGCCGATCGGAACATTCCAGCTGGTGAGGGTGAGCGTAATCGGGCCGATCCAATCACTTGGTGTCAACTCCTCCGCTCCGAAGCCGAGATTGGGCTGATACAAGGACGCGCCCGCAGCACTGATTAACGTGCCATCTGCAACGCCGAGGATGCTGCTTAGGCCGCCCGGCGAAGTCCGAGTGGCAAAAGTCTGGGCGTTGAGATCTGGCGGAGCGAATTCATCGTCCGCCCCCAGTGGGCTACCGTCGACGATGGCGCCGCTGTGCAGATGCCAGTGCGGATCGAATTCGCCCGCAGCATAGCCGACACCGATATCCCCATGCCCAGAGGAGAAAATGGCCTGACCCGATGCGGACGGGGATGAGAAGGTGAAGGCGGCAAAGGCCGCTGTGAGGAGTGAGATTGTGAATGGATTTTTCATGGTCGAGTGACTGCAAATATGCAAAAGACTTGCAATAGTCAATCGGTATTGCAAAAGACTTGCGATACAATAAGTTCGCAGGAGTTTGCTAGGTCTCCGGCGATCCTTTTCCGGAATGGGTGGTCGAGGAAGCGGCCGAGGATTAAACGCTCTCTAGCTATCGAACCTGCTCAGAAAGGGCTCGGCCAAGTGTCCTCGCCCGCCTTTTCGCCGTATCGACTTCTCTAACGCTCGATGAAGCCTGGCGGGAGTTCGGGGGCTGTCGAAACATCATCCATGATATTGGAATCGCGCGAACTATCGATGAGTCCGCGATAGAAGAGGGCGGAGGGTCGGAGGAGCCGTTGTTTCGTTTTTGGGTCCAGCTTCGCCATCCCGAACGGAG
>JBMOHW010000157.1:0-5126 GCA_049317665.1 Terrimicrobiaceae bacterium
AAGATTATATTTAGGGAAGAAAGCAATGGCTAAGCAAGCAAAAACACTTACACAAGTAGAAATTCGCAGAGTTTTAGATTACATAGCTACACGAAAGCACAGCACACGCAATCGTGCGTTAGTAATGACAACATTTTTAAGTGGTGTTCGTGTTGGAGAATTGGCAAGTTTGCAATACAAAGATGTTGTTGATGCAGAAGGCAACATACGCAATGAAATTAGATTAAGTGCTGAGCAAACAAAAGGAAATGAAGCAAGAGTTGTATTTGTTAGCGAAAAGCTAAGCAAGGAGCTACAGCAATACGCAAAAGTCTATCAACCAAAAAATATCAACTGCAAGTTCTTTTATAGTCAAAAAACTGACAGTGATGGTTTTACTTCAAACACGCTTACTCAATTCTTTCATTACTTGTATAAGAAGAGTGGAGTTTATGGTGCAAGTTCGCATAGTGGCAGACGCACTTTTATAACGAATTTGGCAAATAAAGGAATTAGCGTAAGAGTTTTGGCAAGTTTAGCTGGACACAAAAATATAAGCACTACGCAATGCTACATAGATGTTAATGACGATATGAAGCGTAAAGCTGTTGAGTTAGTTTAGAAATTTGGTGGTTTTAGTATTAGACTTATATTGTCCAAATACTAAAACCATCAACAGTGAATAGTCAGCAACTTAAAAAACAAGCAAATATTAAGAAGAAAGTTGGTTGCACGCTAACTGATTGTGGAATGCACTTTATTTTTACTATTGGTGAAAATGAATTGGCATTAGCAGATGAAAAGAAACGACAATACAGTGGTGTATGCAATAAGTGCCATAAAAGCATTAGGTTAAATGCATCAAACTTACTCACTTTTCAGTCTGTTTATGGAAAAGCAAATATTGTTGTTATGAAATCTTCATTTAATAGCTTGTTTGAAGAAAGCAATGACTAATAGATTTAATGGTTTGGATGGTATTGGATTAGTAAGAAAAGCGTGCTTTATGCAGTTAAATGTATAAGATTAAAACGCACGATTTTTCTACATAACAATTACCATACCAACCATCAAAGCCAAGTGCTGTCTTGTAGCAATGCAAATTACTTTATTTGTAAAAAAAGCATACTTTTTACTCCTATATGCTTTTAGCTTTACAAACAGCGAAAAGCACACTTTTCTTACAAATCAAATACCAAACTCATCTTCTATTTTTTAAGTTGGACAAAAGTTGCTTTAGCTTGTCTTCCCTAATCTTCAATTCTTCAGTTGTCAGCATAGCTTCTCTTACAAAACCATTCTTTTCATACCAATCATCAATTTCGTCTTCAACCAATATCAATGCCTTATTAAGCACTTCCAAACGCACTTCTTTAATAGTTTTCCAATTAAAGCGTTCTTTAACATCAAGTAGTTTGCTTTCACTTCTGCTTGTAATGGCAAATGGTAATTTATCGTATTCCAAACCTAAATCAATTCCATCTAATTGCACTTCTCTATCAAACCAAATCTCCAATGCACCATTCTTTTTTAACAATTTAATTAAGGAATTCTGTGCAATTCGTATTGCAAACTTAGCCTTGTCTGCCAACTCTTCTTTTTTAAGTTTTCTATCTACAATTACATTACTAATAGCTTTTGCACTAATGATGTAATTTTCATATCTTGCAACGAGCATAAGTGCTTGTTTATGCAATTTTTCATATTCATTTAATGCTAAAGGTTTCTTAACTTTTCTAAGCTGTTGCTGTTCATTCCACTTAATAATAAGTTCAGCTTTCAGTTCCTTACTAAGCAAAGCATTTATATCTCTTTTAGCAACTTCTTTATTAGCTTCTAATTTCGCTATCAGTTTCTCTATGCTTTTCTTTTTATTTTCTGGTATTAAAAATGGCATTTAGAATTTTTTCAATCAAAAATAAAAACTAAACAACATTATGCATTTACAAGATGATGATATGAAACATAATTTAATAGCCTTTTTTTAGCATAAGCATCAAATGCGTATCTTTAATCAACTTAATTGCACTTTGCAATTCTTCTTTTGTCATTTTTAGATAGCGACGATAATGATCTTCAAACTCTACATCCCAATCATCATCAAAGCTACTCTTACCCAAATAAACACTATAGTTGCCATCATTTTGTAAGGCAATGTTTACGCGAGTAAATGGAAGAGTATTAGATTGCATATAGGGCATTCCAAAGTCCAAAAGCAACTTAAATTCATCCATATTCGCATTCATTCCATAAACTTCAAAACCATCATCCTCAAGCAATTCTTCAATTTGCTTATGCGTTAAGTAATCAACACGAATATCAAACTCAAAATTTTCATCCACATATTTTTTGAAGCGACTTTTAATGATGTTCGCAAAATAATTCTCTACATCTCTTTTAACCTCAAAATATTCGCTGTATTCCATAGTCTCACCTTAGTTTTTCAACACACTTAGTAAAAATATCATCACAGTATTTCAATAAAAAATCAGCTAAATCAAGCAAAGTAGTTCTTTCATCCTTCAATGCAACCCCAATTGGTGTGGCTGTAAGCTCTCCGTGTGCAAAAACATTTCTAATAGCATATGCAACACAAACAATATCGTTATTTTTATTTTTACGAAAAGCAGCCAATTGCCCAATCAATAAAGAGTCTGTGCTGTATTCAATTAAAAAGTTAATCAACTGTTTATTTTTTCTTAGTCTTTCTGCAAGCTCAATATCTACAATACGATTTTTACCTATCCCATCAAGTCCATAAACTTTCAAACCATTTGATGCTTTAAGTAATTGTTCGTATGCTGTATATGTCAAAAATACTTTAAGAATTGCGTTATATCCTTTAAGCGTTCTACCAATATCGTCAGCAATAATTTCCGTAAAACTTTTTGCTAAACGATAGCGATATACAAATCTTGTCAATAGTTTCTTGTTCTCGCTATGCAAACGAAGATTGACTGTAGCTTTCAACAGTTTGAATGAGATTGGTAAATTTTTACTCTTCACTATTGCTTCCTTAAAACAATAATGCTCTCTCGTGTCATTGTAGGTGCGTGTTCGCCAATCACATTTGTTGCACTTACCTTACTTGGCATTCTTTTATTTTCAATGTTTCTATAAAAAATTGCTGTAAGTTCCATTCCATAGTGCTCAGCCAACTCAGCAATAATTAAATCAGTATGCAACTTAATCATCTTTACGACACGCGAACCAGTCACCAATACAAAATGTTTTTTTCTTTTCAAATAATATGCACCATTCTTCAAGCACATATCTAAGTCGTAATAAAAAGACATTACATCATTCAATCGTATCTCCATCTTTTTCTTATCTTCTTTACTTAAATCATCAGCATTTATTTTTGCAACAAAGTAATCAGCAACATTTTTAATTGTTAATGAGCGATAGCAAAGTCCATCATATAAATCTTTTGCAAGTCGCTTACCACCTAATAACTCATTATCTAAACTACCAATGTCTTCAAGTCCCTCTAATGTAAGCCCCAAACACTGAGAAGACAAACGAGAAAATTGTCCATACGCTACTGTTGTTTGGCTATCACCATATGGTGGTGAAGTAAGTATTAAATCAACGCTTTCTGCTTTAATACTTTTTTGCAAATATGTTGAACTTCCTTGTATTTGATTTTTAATATAAGAAAGTGAATTAACTTTTTTTGAAAATGACTCAATTGCTAATAAATTTTTAAGATAAGTTTTTTTATACTTGTCAAAAAACTCTTTCTCAGTTATGTTTTTTCCAACTTTTGCCACATCCCTATGCATTTTGAAACCACTGTGCTTGCAAGTTGAAATTTCACGCACAATCTCACTCAGCGTAATGTTGAAAAAGTTTCTTTCATCTCCATTTTCTAATTTTGCAATTAGATGTAATAGCTTTGATATGTTTTGTTTGGCTGAATTTTCAAACCAAAAATCAATATTCTTAAAATCCAAAACCTCATACTTAACACTCTTAGCCAAAAACTCTTTTTCTAATTTGTCAAAGTGCTTTATTAGTTCATTACAGTCAAGTGCTGTTGTTTTAACTTTCGCAATCAAATTTGCTAAAGGATTTATTTCTATACCAATGCTATTTCTATTCAACAAGCAACATTCAACCATTGTTGAACCAGAGCCATTAAAAATATCTAATACAGTATCTCCATCTTCTGTATATGCTTCAATAATTTTCCTAACAAGTTGAGGAATGAACATTGCGGGATAGCGATGAATTTTATGTGTGTAAGTTGCTGTGTTAGCAGACTTAAAACTCCACTCGTCAATCCACTCAACTAAGCTCTGTGCTTTGTGATATTCAAGCTCTTCGTCAAGTAATGCAGTATTTGTATTCTTCTTAATCATTTGTTTTAACTATTTTTTCTATTGTTTTGCAAGCATAAGCCCATTTTATTAGCTTTCCTACCACCTTACTTTTAATTGCCACAGTATCAGCTTATTGATATCCTATACCTTAATTTTTAAGGATAGATATGACTGAAGTGGATAAATTTCGTAATGCATTTATTGCTGTTAGGGACAATGGCGAATATGTTAGCAATAGAAGTGGAAACACTGGCATTGGTAAGACATTAGAGGATGCTATTGGTGTAATAGAAAACAACATTGACGCACCAGACTTACACGGATTTGAAATCAAATCACAGCGTGCATTAAGTGAGAGCTATGTGACGCTTTTTACGAAAGCACCTACTTTTCCTCGTGCTGTTAATAATAAGCTACGAAAGACTTATGGAAGCAACGATAGTCACTTTGCTGACATTAAGGTTTTACATACTTCTATTTTTGAGAATAGATGGAACACACACATAGCTGGTTTTTCGTATAAGCTACAAAGAAATGATGAAGAAAAAAAACTTTATCTACTTGTTAAAAGAATGGACAACAATGAAATTGTTGAACAAGATATATTTTGGACTTATGACATATTAAGCAATATATGTCTTACCAAATTAGATAACTTAGCTTTTATACAAGCTGATGTTAGAAAAATAGAAGCACAAGAACACTTTACATTCCATTCTTGCAAGCTCTACTATGGCTTAACGCTTGATAGGCTTCTAACGCATATAACTAATGGCTCAATTATGTTTGACATTAGAATTGGTGCTTACAAAAATCCTCTTA
>JBMOHW010000158.1:0-5093 GCA_049317665.1 Terrimicrobiaceae bacterium
GGGATGTATCCAGTATCTCGTTCAAATCCAAAATAATGGTATTGGAACGAATGGCTCAGACGCCTCAGGTCGCAGCTCTAGCAACTATGGAGATAGTCTTACTGAGAACGATGGACCTGAAAGCAATAACGGGGCTGTTCCCTACTCCACATTCACATTAGCCAACGGCACACTGATTGGACGTGGGTACGGTGCGGCAAGTTATGGCTCATCAGGACCGTTTGCTGGCCCCAACTTTAAGGACAATGCTGGTGCCCACTTCTATAACACCATCATCATGGATAATCCGCATGGAGCAGTCATGATCACAGATCGTGTTGCCGATGAAACCAGTAATGCCTTCAGCACTGGAGCTAACTCGTCGATAAACCGTTTTGCTACGAATCGGTCGAGTGGTGGTTTCGATGCTGCCAATCGTGGAAACGATCTAGTGACAGCAGATACAGGTGCCGCAGCGCTACCAGACGGTTATTTTAAGAACGTCTGGTTTTATCGCAATGGCTATGCGGATTCCACAGCGCAAGGTGTGGAAGGTGTTTATGCAACCCAAGCAGCATTTAGTAACGCGGTTGTCTCAAACAGTTTAACTACGGCTCAATTCACGAATATGTTCCCCAAGTATCATGATAGAAATGGTCGTGGTGCTTCAGCGAACGGGGATAGAAATCGTGCGAACACGCAGGCTGTCATCGATCAGCTGACAAACTCGTCGAATTACAACGTGTTCAACGAGAATCCTGGCATCCAAGTAGATCCTTACCATCGCCTGAGTGGTCTCGATTTGAGAGTTACAAACTCTTCCGCTAAGAATCTCGGAGCGAGTGGGGCAGTGCCTTCGTACCGTGGTTTGAATGCTGACGCTACATTTGTAGGCGCAGTTCGGGACAACATGTGGATGAGGGGTTGGACGATTAGCGATAAACTAGGCATTTACTCAGGTTCTAGTATTGATCCTGAGTTCGTGATTAGTGTTAACGAATCACAGAACCCAGTCATTCGATTTGCTAGTCCGACTAATGGCTTGAAGTTTGTCTTGGAAAAATCCCGCGACAACAAGACCTATAACAAGGTTGCCACGATTGAGGCAGTTACTGGTGATAATAATTATCCAGATACATCGACAACCAATGGTCCTTCACCCTGGTTCTACCGGCTCATTGCACTCTGATATTGGTCTAAGCGAAAGTTGATCTGAAGGGGCGGCCTGGATTTTTCAGGCCGCCCTTTCAATTTCTCCAAATGACAAAATTCATTTTATGGATATTTTGGTTAGGAGTTTGCTTGAATGGGACCTTGTCCATCCTGATTGCAATCCCTAATGAATCCGCAAAATATTCAAAGGACGCACTTGTCAATTCTCTTCGTTGCTTGGAGACCATCAGGGGTGATGCGACACGGATCTCGAAAACAAGGAACTGGGTGGCTGAAAATCTGGTTGAATTACGCGAGCCAGGCATGTCCTTGGCTATCCTGAAGAAAAGCCCACCACATTATCTTGTTCCATTTGGTTGTGTCGATTCAGGCACCCTATCGATTCGTTATGGAGACACCCACTCCGTAGAGCAGCTAATGAAATTGGCTCTCGATCTCCTCCCCTACGCAGCAGGAAAAGGAGGCGATTCATTAGCCTCCCAAATACTTCGCATCGGAACGGTCATTCAGGATCCTGTGTTAGTGAAATGTGGATGGGATGCTGAAATTATTACACAATCGAATTTGCGTCCTGGGTACAATGATTTTCTTCGAGTTTGGAGGCCTAACCTCTGGAATCAGCTTTTGAATAGATTATTCCCAGATCGCCACTGGCGTGCTCTTGAACGCAATGCGACTCGTCAAGCTGAGGTGACATGGCAATCAGAGCGAGCAAGGGACTACTACACTTGCATTCTTTTAATTTGTGAAGCGGAGGGACGTGTTCGAGCTGGCAAATCATACCCCTCGTCGTGGATTCAATTTGTGGAATCGGGGATTCGCGCCCCTTCCGTAAACACCCGTCCTGCGGCTTTAAGTGCTGAGTTGGCACAATTGGCTTTCATGGAAAAACGCAACGATGCTGCGATCGATCAGGTGATATTGACATGGAAATTATTGGGAGAATGGTCACCGCAAATGAGTGGCATTTATGGCGTCGAACGCGATCTTGCGTTGGTACTAGCAAAGATACCAGAGGCAGGGAAGCGATTGGATGAGGTGAAAACAAGGATAGCGAAAAGGGCTGAAATCGCACAAAAAACCTTGGACGGGTACGATCAGATGCACTACTTGCCTCTCCTTGCAGAGGCTTCTCAGGGGCTATCTGAGCCCGTGGAGGCGCAGAAGATCTGGCAGAGGGCTGCGGAGCTTTGTGCGGGGAACGGGAATCCAGAAGCCCGTTCGATCGGACTGACCCGAATTTGGATGAGTTATGCTCGTGCTAACACATGGCCGACGAAAGAGATTGAAGCCTTGCTTTTGAAAACGGAAAAACAACTTCCGGAAGCTTATTCAAAAGTAAACTTTTAGGGTTTCGAAAATGGCACGGGTCTATCCGTGCCAAGATTGTTTGAGATGGCAGACCGACTTAATGCACTTACAGACCATGAGGAATAGAAAGCTTCAAATATGAAATTAGAAGCTATAGGCTGCATTTAAACTGATGTCCCAACCCTTGGCATAGGTGCTGTAGGTATACTCTGTCCCGTTATAAGTTTGAGTTCGAGTAAAGAATGGATTGAGTAAATTTTTCCCGCGAAACGTGAGCTTCCAGTTCTCAGTGATGCCTTGAGTGAGGTTAAAGTCCAGGGATGGTGCGGGCTGTTCATAAATATCGGGATAAAAGAATTCATCAGCAGTACCGACGTTGCTTGGGCTACCCACAGCATAGAGGAAGGGACCTGTGACATTAAAATAAAGGCCTGCATAAAATCGGTGCTCCTCATTGTCATAGTTCAGTCCTGCATTGATGATGTACTCGGGTTGTCCTTGAAGGGGGCGAGAGGTGGAGGGTTGCCCATTGTCTTGTAGAACGGCCGCGGTTTCTGAGGGAAGTGGAACGGAACTTTGGATCTGGGAATAGTTGAAATAGACTGAAAAATCCTTCATCCAAGAAGCCACTTGGTCGAGTCGTTTGCGTGCCTCAATCTCGACACCATAAACGATCCCAGAGGAGGCATTTTCATACTGCAGGTAAGGGATCTGGGTGATTTGATTAAACTTGGCCTGCTGTTCCATCGGGAGACTGATATCCTTGTAAAAAAGGCTGACAGCCAAAACCTCGCCTGCACGAGGGAACCACTCCGTCCGAAAGTCATAGTTGTTGGCTTTAGAAAGTTTAAGGTTTGGATTCCCAAGGAAGTATTCGTTGTCTGTGAAGTCCTTTGTCAGGACAGGGCCCATCTCCTTGAAGGAGGGGCGTGCGAGGGTCTGGGACCAGGCAAAGCGGAAATTTACGTTTTCCATCAGGTTAAAAGTGGCTCCCACGGCCGGCAAAAGATCAAGCTGCTGAATCTTTGCCAACCCACTTCCGCCAGCTTGAAATTGGGGATATTGTTGGGGTGGGAAAAGAGATGGGGGAAGGGGAACACCGCCCTTCACTTTTAGATTGGTATTTTCAAAACGGGCTCCCCCGTTCAGGCGAAGTTGGGGGAACAAGTTAAAATCAGCCATAAGGTAGGAAGCCGTAACAGCTTGCGAAGCGTTATAAAAAGTTCCTGTAGCGCCGCTTGGGGTGGTTTGCTGATTAAAGATTGTGTAGCTCATCATCTCGTCCCCAACAAGGTTAGGGTTCACGAGACCGCTACGGTCAGGATTTAAGAAAACATCTGCCCAATTAGAACCATCGGTCGGCGTGTAACTTGTATAGGGGCCGTTCGCTCCGCCATATCCCCCATAAGGGTAGTTGAAACTTGCTTGGGTATAAGCTCTTTGACTGTAATCCTGATAAAATCCGGTTTTAAAGGCATCCGTTCGATCCTTATCTTCCAGCATGGGGATCGTGAAATCAACGATGCTGTAGTAACTATTCTCGGTGAGTTCGCGTTGGAATCTTTGAAGCATGTCGTTGTTGGGGCTGGTAGGATCGGGTGGACCAGGGTCAATGTCTTGTTGCGAGGGGTCGTAGTAAGTGCCATCTTTAAGGACAAAGGTAAATTGTCGTTGGTCCGGCTCCTGCAATTGGGCTTGCCCTAGACCTCCGTTCCAGTTGATTTTTATGTTCCGAAGTTCCGGAAATTTATTTTCTCCCGTGACCTGTAAATAAGCGAGGGATCTCTCTCCGTAATCGATGATCTGCTGGTAAACGACCTCTTCCCCACCATCGGAAGGGGCTTCCCGTTGGGTTGCGTTGTCATCAGCTCCCCGATTGTACATGACGTTCATGGTGGCCTTGTTATCACTGTCCCATTGGCCTGAAAGGCCTACCAATCCGCCCCATAGGACCTCCTGTTTTCCTTGAGATTGCGAATCAACGTCATAATTCGCATCGAAACCCGTTGGGGTGGGGTCCAGAAATAGATTTCCTCGCTTCCCGTTGTCATAGAAAGAGTATTTGTTTCGGTAGCTAAAGGCTCCAATGACTCCTACTTGCTCGCCACTTGGTCCAAGTTCGATTGAGTCTCCCCCTTGAAGGCTGAAAGACATATTGGGTGGGGGCGTCTTGTTGGTGAGTCCGATGACTGGGCTCATTTGACGCATGGCCGTATTTACCTTGTCGGCTTGTTCAAGATTGGCAGGGTTGCCTACGAGAGTGTCTGGAACCGGAGTGGTTGTGTTGATCACGCTCTCAGGAATCATTCGGCTGTCTGCTTTACCTCCAAAAAGGCCCGTGCCACCACCGTTGTAAGTTAGGAAATTTGGGTTGAATGTGGTTTGGGAGTTGTACTCCATGGTCAGCCCAGCGCCGAAGGATGGTTTGTCTGGAAATGTTCGGGTACGAATATCCACGCTACCACCCGTAAAGTCAGCAGGTTGGTCAGGGGTGAAGGTCTTATAGGTATTAATACTTTCGAGGATGCTGCCTGGAAAAAGATCCACATTGATGGCGCGACGATCGGGATCGGTGGAGGGCAGTCGCCCACCGTTTAGCAGGGTGTTCACGTAGCGATCGGGCATACCAC
>JBMOHW010000159.1:0-5061 GCA_049317665.1 Terrimicrobiaceae bacterium
AAAGGACTGCTCGGCCACGCCATCCTCCCAGCGGCGCTGGTTGATGTACGTCAGGGGTGCAGGTTCAAACCCGGTGGTCCACTGCTCGCTGCCCTTGATCGAGTTGACGTGGGCAAGGATCTGGTCCGCGACGTTGTCGAGCTTCAGCTTGAGCCACTTGGTCTCGCAGGTTGACTTGGCCACCTTGCGCTTTGACGTTGGCCATGATGACCAGAATTCGTCAAATCGTGATGTTGTCGCTTGCGACGATATGGTATTTATATTCTGTATCTGTATCTTCTTAGGGTTAACCTTCGGTTTCGATTCGGTTACCGATTCGGTTTTCTTCGGCCTGCCGCCTAGCTTTCCGAGTCGTTGATTGTTTGCGACCTGTGCTTGATATTTCGCTATTTCAACATCACAACGATGGTTGAAATACCCGTTTTCGGTCTTTTCAAAAAACTCCCCCAAAACCGATTCGGTTATGTCCAAATCAAGGCGAATTTTTCTCGAAACCGATTCGGTATTGAGTGGGATTGGCCGCTCGCTCATATAGTACAAATCCAACAGACGGCGGTAAGCCAAGTCTTCTGCATCGCTCAGATGCGTGGTGTGTGTGATGTAGTCACCAAGGTGGAATTTGTACCAGATCATTTTAGGTCCCCGAAGATGTCGGGCCGCAATGTTGTGCGCTTCACTTGACCCTTGGTGTAGCGCTCGATGGCCCCACTCAGCTCGGGACTTGCAAGCTCCCTTCCGCTGATGATGAGGCTCATCCACGTCTTGCTCACGTTGAGCTTTCGCGCCATCGCGATCTTCGCCCCCCGTGGCTTGTCTTCAAAAAATTCAGTCAGTGTCATGCGATCATTCTCCTTGGTTGGTTTAAGTGCATCATACACCAGAAAAAATATTGTGCAAGGGGGTTGTATTTTGAAATTAAACTTGGTACAGTGGCGCAAATTTAACTCGAAAGCGAACTATGCGAAATTTTTTTGAAGCGATTGTGCGGTTTCTTCTTGGCCCCGGCAGCAGCATAACGCTGGCCATTGTGGTGTGCTTGGCTTACTACTTGGCCAAGAACTGACATGGGCAGCCAAGCCGAATTTCACCAGCTCATGCTGGAAAGAATGCAAATGCTTGAGGAGGCCCTTCGCCGGGCCATCGCAGGCGTTGCTACCCAAGACGACTGGGCAATGATCTGCACAGAGTGCGGCGTGCCCACAGCGTCTATTTTTAAACCTGAAACTAGGAGCGACAAATGAGTTTGACAGCGAAAGACAGCGGCGGCGGAAGCTTTACCCCCGTAGCACCCGGAATGCACCTTGCGCGGTGCTACCGAATTGTGGACCTCGGCACACAAAAATCCGAGTATCAAGGGCAGGTCAAGCACCTTCAAAAGGTGATGATCCAGTTTGAGGTACACGGCGAAGACGACAACGGCAACGCGCTGGTGACAGCCAAAGGCGAGCCGATGTCAATCAGCAAGAACTTCACCCTGTCGTTGGCCGAGAAGGCAACGCTGCGCAAGGACCTGCAAGCTTGGCGTGGCCGCGACTTCACTGCCGACGAGCTGCGTGGCTTTGAGCTAAAGAACGTGCTGGGTGCGTGGGCCATGATCACGGCGGCCAAGTCTGTTGGCAACAACGGCAAGGAGTACACCAACATCATCTCGATCAACCCGGTCCCCGTGGCGATCAAGAAGGCTGGTTTGCCCGAAGGCTTCAACAAGCTGGCCATGTTCGTCATCGAGACCCCCGACATGGAGCTGTTCGAGACGTTCGGTAACGGTCTGAAGGAGAAGATCGCAAGCTCACCAGAATGGCGTGCCCGTAACGGCGATATGCCCGTCAGCAAGCCCGGCTCTGAAGGGTCTGGGTTTGATGACATGGACTCGGACATTCCGTTCTGACCGAAAGGCAACTGGCATGCACATTGAACCACGCAAGCTGGCGCGACTCGAAGACCCAAGCACCTCAAAGAAGGCTGCACTTCGAGTCGATGAATTTGCTGGCAATATTTGCTCAAAAATTTATCAAGAACTCAAAAAGGGCGACGGCACTTTTGAGCAGCTTGCAACCCGGCTTGGGTTGCGTCCAGATCAAATCTGGCGACGGCTCCCTGACCTGCAAAAAGCAGGGTATGCGGAACCTACGGAGAAAGAAATCGTTGGCCAATCAGGCCGTAGTCAAAGAGTTTGGAGGGCCATATGAGCCAACCGTCAATTTTGCAAATGTCAAACATTCAAGAGGTGGCGCTCAAACGCGCTATAGCGATGCTGGAGGGCATGAAATGCTCTTACGCAATCATTGACCCCATGGGCAACAAACACGGCCTTCTGGACGTCAAGGAGCCTACTGTGCGCAGTGGTATCCGCAAGCACCCGCACGGTGAACGGGCAAATTACGTCCGCACCTACACCTCAGCAATGGCGATTGGCAGCGTGGTCGAAGTGCCGTTTGGCAAATACGATGCGCTCGACATACAGTCGTCGTCCACCTCTGCCGCTCACAAGATGTGGGGCAAAGGCTCGGTAACCACAACGATCAACCGCCCCAGAGGTGTTCTTGAAATTATGAGGATTTTGTGATGGAAGAATTACTACCAATTGCAATTGTTGCGTGGGTATTTGCCGCGTGGATCACACACATTGTGGTGTGCCTTCAGACAGCCGCGTGGGGTTTCCTTGTTGCTGGAGCCATCCTGTTCCCAATCGCTTGGGTCCACGGTACTGGCATTTGGTTTGGGTGGTTCTGATGAGCTGGCTTGAACGTCTCAAAGACCACATGGCAAAAATGCCCCCACCCGCGCCAAAGCCCGAGCTACAGGCAGAGCCTCAACAGGTTGTGCCTCGCACCGTGTCAACGACGCAACTGAGCGAAATTGCAGGCATCCACCTGCCATCTCAAATGTTGAAGAATTTGGGCATTCAACCGTTTGCTCAAACCAAAACTGGTTTTTTTTGGGCAGTTGAGGATGTTCCGCTTATTTTCCTGAAGCTGTCTAAATACTTCAGCGACAAAGCAAAAGAGGAGTTGAACAAAGCATGACAATCACAGCAAAAGAACCACGCGCCAGCGAATCAAATCACTGGTACACCCGTGACGGCGTGCCACGCTACACGGTGATCGGCAAGAACGGTAAGGAGCGCAACACCACGCTGCGCGACGCTCGCACCGAGAACCTTGTGCCCAGCGTGACCACGATCCTGAACGTGATGGCCAAGCCTGCGCTCATCCAGTGGCTGCAAAAGCAAGTGCTGCTGGCCGCGCTCACGCTGCCTCGCATACAGGGCGAGCCAGAGGAGGAGTACATCGAGCGCATCATGAGCGACAGCAAGGAGCAGGGTCGATCCGCAGCAGACGCTGGCACGGACATCCACGCATCGATCCAAGGCTTTTACGAGGGTGAAGTGGTCACGCGCCACGAGGCCCATGTCAAGGGCACTGTGGCCGCTCTGGACACCGCCTTTGGCCAGCAGCCGTGGATTGCTGAACGGGCCTTTGGCCACAGCCACGGCTTTGGCGGCAAGTGCGACCTGCACAGCGTTGTTGGCGACGGCATCGTGGCCGACGTGAAGACCAAGGAATTCACGGACGGCAACAAGGTCGATGCGTATGATGATCACCTCATGCAGTTGGCGGCTTACCGTGTGGGCCTTGGCATCCCCAAAGCTCGTTGCGCCAACGTGTTTGTCTCGCGCAGTGTGCCGGGTCTTGTGGTCGTGAAGGAATGGTCCCAAGAGGACCTTGATCGCGGCTGGGAGATGTTTTGCTCACTGCTTAAATTCTGGCAACTTAAAAACCAACACTCATGAAAACCGTAAACGCATTTGAAACTTCGGACGGCATGTTGTTTGCATTAAAGCTGGAAGCTGAAAAGCACGAGATGTCATTGTCAAAACGAAGCATCATTGAGGATTATTTGGACAGCGATCTCAACGCATACACTGGCCACGCTCAACGCGGAATGGCCCGTGTGGCAGTCATTAACTGGGAATTATGGAAGGTAAAAAATGAAATCACACCTGAGTGAAGATTTGGTCAAGCAAGTGTTTTTTTACAGCGACGAAAAGCGGCCAGATCCGCTGATCGCCGACGAGGTAGACATCTTGCAATTTGCACAAAAGCTTGAGGCCGTGCTGCGCCCATTGATCGCGGCTGAGGAGCACAAGCGCTGCGTCACGATCGTGGCTCACATGAACCGCGAAGTGGCCAACAAGCTACAAAACCAACGACCTTAAAAAGACCCCCTCCCGCGAAGGAGGGGGCACAAGAATGCCGCTGGCAACTGGCAAAGCCACGGCAATCCAAGCGGGGAGGGCCGCTTGAATTAGGGGGCGGGCGGTACGGCTGCTGGAGAGTTGCCGAGCAAGCCCTCCATTTTTTGCCTGACCCAGTCGGGGTTGTCCCGGTACAGGTCGGCAGCAGTCGCGCCCAGCGACAACGGAATACCAAGGGGCGCAGTCACCGGAATCATCGACAGGCCACCACCAATTGCGCTGGCCGCCTTCAGTCCCATTTTCGTGTAGTCGCGCTGATCCGCAGGTTTGTCGAACTCGTGCGCAATCTCGGACAAATCCAACCCAGCGGACAGTCCAGCCAGCGGCCCTACGGCGTACTTTCCAGCCGTTCCCACTGCCGTAGAAACTGGCTTCAGCATTCCCGCAAACTTACCCGTAATCCAATCAAGGCCAGCCTTTGCCTTTGCCCCGACAGAAGGCGGCGGTGGGGGCGGTGGAGCCGTTGGAATGACTTGTCTCGGGGGTATCTGCGACAGCCCACCCGGCTGCCCCATTGGAAGGTCTGGGCTTGGCGCGATGGGCGGCTTCACGGCAAACGACTGAGGCACACCCCCAACGGTCCTAACGCCACCACCAGCGCTTGGGGCCTCGGTCATGATGCCCCCATACATTGGGTTTTCAACAAAGTTGCCCATGCCCATGTTTTTGAGCTTGTTCATGGCGTCGCGGCGCTGTGAGGCCAAGTCATGAACGCCGCCAGATTGCTTGGTCATATCCAAAGCGCGGCCAGCTTCAATGTCAGTCAGGTCGGCAGATTTTGCATAGTTGTAAACCATGTTTCC
>JBMOHW010000160.1:0-5055 GCA_049317665.1 Terrimicrobiaceae bacterium
CGATTTGAGGCCGGGAATTCCTTCCTCGCCCACTCAGCCGCGGGCGGGGGTGCCTTTCTCGATGAATGGATGCTTCCCCTCCTCTCGGGAGGGACCGTTTGCGTCGCGGACGATGGGCTAGTCGATCCGTCAACCGCAGATGTCACCCACGTTCGCATGACTGCTGTGGAGTGGTCGAATCAGGCAGCCCGTTCGCTCCGCGGAGAGCCACTCGCATCGCCGTCCCTGCGCGTTGTCGCCATCGAGGCCGGCAATCCCAACGTTAAGATCGCCGAGGTCTGGAATGCCGCATTTCCGGGGGCTCAAATAATCTTTTACAGCCCGGCCGGACTCTGCGGGCTGGGGCTTGGTGGCGTGGCGGAAGCCAGTTCGCCGTTCCTCTCCGTGGGAGGCCCCCTCGATGATATCGAAGCTTTTGTATGCGATCCGGATGGTCATGAAATTCTGCCGGGCTTCGCCGGGGCACTATTTCTAAAGTTTCCGGGCTGGAAAAAGCTGGTGGAGAATTCTTCACGCCGCGGCTTCCCAACCGGACTCCGCGCATGGCGCAGCAGCGGCGGGTCCCTCGTCATCGAGAGCGCCTCGTCCCGGGCTCCCGGTGTGCCGGATTTCTCGCAGCGCTCGGGTGCGATTCCCTTCCTTGACGCAGCGTTGGACGTCCACATCGGCGAGCATTCCTGGACGCTGGCAGGCCCGCCGGGCCCGTTTCGAGTGGAAGAGTGGCCTATCAAACACAGTGGCTGGATCGATGACTCAGCCCTTCCGCGGCCCGCAAAGCCCGTGGCGAGCGATCCTGCGGTCCAGAGCAGCCCGACTCCCCGGGTGGTCGTTGCGTGGAAACCCGTAACCGTTTTTCAAGAGACTGGACCCGGCTCACGGCTGGTCTTCATCCACTCGGCCTCAGGAGATCCCGACATCTTTCGCGACCTCGCCTCGGTCGTCGGCGCGACCCGGCGGGTCATCGCGGTCCGTGCACGGGGCTTCAATAATCCCGACGCCTGCCACCCTTCAGTCGAAAGTGCAGCAGCAGCCTACATCGATGCCGTTCTGGAGGACGATCCCTCTGGACCGTTCGTCCTCTCGGCCTTCGGCACGGGCACGGCCATCGCACTCGAAATGGCCCGCCAGCTCCGCGCGGCGGGGCGGGCCGTTCCCAAATTAGTGCTCATTGGCGGAATCGCCCCCGAACCCGATAATTCCGGAGGGTGGATTTCCTCCGTGAAATCCGCGTGGAAGCGCTTGGCCGACGCCGGGGAGATCGAACCTCGCAAGCCAGTCGGCGAAACTTCCGAGAAGCACGAGGCAACCTGGCGACGCTACCGTTTCTCCCCTCTCCCGCTCGAGGTCGATCTGATCGTCCCCTCGAACTTCACGAAAGAAGCCATTGCTTCATGGCACGCCATCCTCCCGGATGCCCACGTCGAATCCGTGAAGTGTGCCTGGACGGACATGCTCTCGTTCCCGGCCGTCAAACGCCTTGCCTCATTGCTCGACGAGCGGCACTAGGAGCAAACTTCCGGTCACGCCGTCTGCGCAGTTTCTCTCCGAGCCTCGGAGGATTTCGCGCGGGACGTGTAGAGGAAGTTGAGAAGAAATCCGAGGGATCCGACTGTCAGAAAAAGAGATCCCAATGTCGCCATTTTCTCGATGCCGAGCCAGACCCCGGGGATAATCAGAAGCACACCGGCGGCGTAGTTAAAGAAGGCGGCGAGCAGGACTTGTGCGGACAAATTGACCTCTTGGGCCGGGTCGCCGAGGAGCGATGCCGATTGGAAAAATAACGAAATCAACCCGGGGACACAGGCGCCAAGAATGACGGCAAGCAGCGTGGATGCATCGACGCGCACGGAGGGCTCGGCTCCCATGTGGCGTTGCCAAATCGCGAATCCAAACATGAGCACACAGACCGGAATCATCCAAATCGCAGTATAGAGAATTTTGCTGTCCCACTCGAGTTCCCAATCCCGGCGATTCTCAAGAATCGACGTGAAACGGGCAATGTAAACGAGAACCCCTGCCAGGTAGATCCCGGCACAGAACAAGACGAACGCGGGCGGCCCAAATGCCGTCGCGGCAAAAAGCCACGCGGCACCGGAGTTGACGAGCACCAGAGCGAACCACGGGGTGTTTGTCCGCTCCACTGTGCTGCCGAGGCGCATCGTCGTGATCCGGAGCGCGAGCCCGAGAATCACGTTCAGAACGACTCCGGCCATGCCGAGCTCGAGAGTCGCAGGTCCCCACATCGAGTTCGCAAGGAATCCGACCGATGGATGGCTCGCAAACGGGATCCCGACGATCAACGTGATTCCGAGCCACAACATCGACGTCACAAGAAATGCCACCGCGGCGTCCGGACCGCCCTCGCATTTGAGCGAACTGGCTGCGTTGACAATGAAGATCACGGCACCAGCGGCAACGAATGTCTGCCCCATGACGACGTTCTGGGAGTCCGGCGTAAACGCGGAGAGGCCCAGCAGCAGAAGCCCGATCACATGAAACGCCAGGTGCAATATCACAAAGGGAGGGCAGTAGAGCGGCATTTTGAAGGCCAGCGGAATCGACTGATAGACCAATCCATAAACGCCGCAGAGCGCGAATCCATAGACACTCAGATAGATCCACGCCGTGCTCTCGGACCCGATCTTCGCATCGAGAAGCAGGCCGGGCCGAAGCACCAGCCAGGCCGAGGCGAGGCACAGGAAGACAAGCGAGGCGACAAGGAAGGCCAGCGGGCCTTGGACGGCGTCCGTCCGAACATTAGGGTTTGTAGTTTCCATAGTTTGCGTTGTTTGGGTTGGGTTGAAATCCGACAAGGACGATTCCGATCGAGGCCAGCGAGCTGAGGGGCATGATGATGGCCGCCACAAGGGGATTCATCCACCCGGCCAGGGAGGCGGTAACAGCAATGGCATTGTAGGTGATCGCAAAGGCGAAAACCGCACACGATGTCAGGTGGTGCTTGTGCGAAGCGCGGAAGAGCATCTGGAGTCCGCCGAGACCAGTTCCGGGCATGTAGAAATCCGCTTTGTGTTCGAGCAGTCCGGTGTCGATGGACGGAGTCCCGCGACACAATGCCGCGTCAAACGCGAGGCTGTCATTCGCTCCGTCGCCGATCATGAGAGAGTTTCCCGCCCACCGGGATCGAACGAGGTCCGCTTTGTCGGCTGGAGAAAGCTCGCCGAAGGCGTCTTCCGGATCGATCCCCAACTCGCCAGCCATCCGGGTCACACGCGCGGAATCGTCGCCACTCAGCAGAAAAATCTTGCGGCCGCCATCCCGCAGCGCGGCGAGTTCCTCCGACGCGCCGGGGCGGAATTCTTCGCGAAAACCGAAAGCGGCGAGCTCGCGTCCGTCGTGCACAAACGCGGTCGTTCCGCCGCTCCGCCCTCCCGCCCACGCCGGACGACCAAGCCGCCAAGTGCCATCGACAGCCATCCATTCGAGACCGGAGCCGATCACCTCCACAACCTCCCCGCCGCCATCCGCAGGCTCGATGCCCGCCGGAAGGAGCGCCTCACGAAGGCAGGCGGCCACCGGGTGGAGGCTGGAACGAACAAGGCGAAGGAGAGCAGACCGCTCGTGCGGGGCGAGACTGGCCAGCACATTGTCGTTGGCCAGGGCGAGCGTCTCGAGCGTGATCGTCCCGGTTTTATCAAAAAGTATGTTGCTGACATTCCGAAGGCGCGGCCACAATGATCCCTCCCGGATGTAGATCCCCGCTCGCTGGAGCCGCGCGGCGGCAATGTCGTCCAGCAACGGAAGCGCAACGCCGATGGCACACGGACAGGAAACGACTAGAACGGATACCAGAACCTGAGCGGCGCGGATCCAATCTCCGCCGGACAGACCCCACGCGGCAAATCCAATCACCGCGATGGTCAGGACGATGGACAGATAGACCGTCATTAATCGTTGCATCGCGGAGTTTCTCCATGTCATGCCCGACTCGACTTTCAGCAGGGTGGCGAGTTGGGACGTCTGCCAGGGTTCGAGAGATTCACAATCGATGTCGTCCGGCGAGAGGCTCCGGGCGCCGGCCGGGATGATTCCTCCGCGGAAGAACTCGCGGGGCGCCGGTTCTCCGGTGATGCCGTTGAGTGCGAAAACAGCGAGATCGGTCACGAGTCGCGAGCGCACCGGGACCATGCGACCTTTCATCACGACGAAGCGATCACCGGCAACGAGCGCCGTGGCGGAGATTTCCTCCCACTGGCCGGCACAAAGCCTGCGGACGTTCCCGGGACTGAGTTTCATCGCGAGAAGCCGACGACGATTACTCTCGACAGCCCGTTCCTGAAGCCAGCGACCGAGAAGCATCAGGAATGTGAAGATCGAGACGAAATCAAAATAGGCGAAGGATGGCGCCTGGTTGATCCACGCCAAACAAGACCCGATGTAGGCAACAATCAACCCGAGAGAAATCGGAAGATCAATGTGCAGCATCCCGGCCCGGAGGGCGGTCGCGGCCCGGCGGAAAAAATACCCGCCACCGACGATGATGCTTGCCGTGGCAAGCCCGAGTGAGATCACATCGAAAAGCTGCGAGAGGGAATCGCCAGGGTTCAGACCAAGGTAGCGTGGCAGCGCGAAGATCATCGCGTTCATCGCCAGTGCACCGCACAGCCCGAGGCGGCGGGCGAGCGGCCGGGTCGGGGGAGTCACCTCACGGTCGGCGGGGCCGAGGAGGTATCCAAACTTCCGCACATCATCCGCATACCCCGCGACGTCGCATTTTCCCGCAACCCACTCCAACCGCAGTGTGCCGGTCGTCGAGTTCACCCGGCACGATAGAGCACCGGGATGTTCGAGAAAAACTCTCTCCAACAACCACACACACCCGGCGCACGATATTCCCTGAATGTCCAGTGTTGCCGACGCCGACTCGGTCGCTGTGGATTCGGCTGCGTCCACGATCTCCGTGAGCCACCCGAGATCCCGCTCATGAAAAACAAAGCTTCCCGCCGGAGACTTTCGCTCTCCATAATTGTAGAATTCTTCAAATCCCCTTTTGTGAAGCAGGTGGCTGACAAACCGGCATCCGGCACAGCAAAACTC
>JBMOHW010000161.1:0-5007 GCA_049317665.1 Terrimicrobiaceae bacterium
AGGGACTTCCCATGTATCTGCAATCTCTGGAAATTATCGGCTTCAAGTCGTTCGCGCCGAAGACGATTCTGAACTTCCATCGCGGCGTGACCGCGATCGTGGGTCCGAATGGCTGCGGCAAATCGAACGTGTTGGACTCGATCCGTTGGGTGCTCGGCGAGCAGTCGGCCAAAGCCCTCCGCGGGGGAGAAATGGCGGATGTGATCTTCAGCGGCACCGACAGCCGGGCGGCTCTGGGAATGGCCGAGGTCTCGATGACTTTCTCGGAGTGCGAAAAAGAACTCGGCGTGGAGTGGAACGAAGTTCGCATTACCCGCCGCGTCTACCGCGACGGCAAGAGCGAGTATTTTCTCAACAAGACCCCGTGCCGACTGCGCGACATCCATCAGCTCTTTATGGATACCGGCGTGGGCCGCAGTGCGTATTCGATCATGGAGCAGGGGAAGATCGATCAGATCCTCAGCAGTCGCCCGGAAGACCGTCGCGCGATTTTTGAAGAGGCTGCTGGCATCACAAAATACAAATCCCAGAAGAAAGAAGCCCTCCGCAAACTCGAATACGCCGAGGCGAATCTTCTGCGCGTTCAGGATATCATCAAAGAGGTGAAGCGCCAGATCGGCTCGCTCCAGCGGCAGGCGGGAAAAGCCCGGCGCTACCAGGCGATCATGCAGGATCTCCGCACCTTCGACACCCACCTCTCGCATCGGAACTACCGTGACATGGGTGCCGAGCGGGAAGCCCTGGCCGCACTGCTCAAGCACGGGGACGACGCCCGGGCAATCCACGAGGAAGAGATCGCCCGTCAGGAAGGCGAGCTCGCAGGACTTCGCCAGCGGATTGAGGCCCTCGACACGGAGACCGCCGCCACGCGGGACACGCTTCAGATTCAGAGGAACCGGATCTTTTCCGGCGAAAGCCGAATCCAAACCAACACCGAACGCTGCGAAGAATCCGCCGGGATGATTGACCGACATCGCGCGGACATCGCGCAGGCCGAAGAAAAGATCCTCACCCAGCAGCAGCAGATCGAGCAGACGGATTCCCTGCTCGGGCAAATGATTGAGACGCTCCGCTCCCATGAGGCCTCACTCAACGAGCAAACGGAAAAAATGCGAGCGGCTCGGGAGGAACGCTCGGGCGTGGAACGCGAGATCCATTCCGCCGGAGGGCAGATCTCTGGGTTTGAGGCCCGTCTCGGTTCGCTCCGCGGCGAGATCTCGACAGCAGCCGGTCGTCGGGAATCCGGAGAGACCCGGCTTCGCCTGCTCCAAGGCGAATCGGAATCCGCCACCCGCCTCGCCGGAGAACTCTCGGCTTCGTTGGAAGACTTGACCCGTCGGTCGGAATCCGCCCGCCTTCGGCTCGAGCAGTCCCAAGCCGAGGTGGCTGATGCGACTTCCTCCCATGAGAACGCCCAGCAAGCCCGCCAGAATGCCGATGCTGTCCTCAACGTCGCGGGCAAGGAGGCCTCGGCTATCGAGTCCCGGTTGGAAATCCTCCGCCAACTCCAGGAATCTGGCGAAGGGCTCGACGAGGGCACCCAGGCGATTCTCCGCGGTCTCGACAATCCAGATTTTTTCCAGCCCGCCATTCGTGGCGCACTGGCCCAACACCTCCAAGTCGAGGCGCAACTCATCCCGGCCATCGAGGCGGCGCTGGGATCGGCCCTTCAGGCTGTGATTTTCAAGGATCCCGGAGTGGCCGAATCGGCGCTGCTCACGCTTTCAAAAAACAAACTCGGTCGCGCTGCGGTCATCCCTGCCGATTGGATCGCTGTTCCGACCGACCACGGCGGCGAACTTCCCTTTGGAGTCCTCGGTTGGGCGGCAGACTGTGTGCAGGGTGACGGCGAGGGGGCCGTGCTCGCACGAACATTGCTTCGAGGCGTTGTTGTTGTGGAATCCCTCGAGACGGCTTTTCAGCTCCGGCCTCAGCATCCATCGCTGGCCTTCGCGTCCCTGGCTGGGGAATTTGTTTCCCATGCCGGTCTCGTTCAAGGCGGCCAGTCGGGCGAAAGCACCGGACAGTCCACACTTCAACGCAAGGCTCAGATCCTCGGACTCGAAGCCGATCTCGCCACAGCTTCAGCACGATTGGAGAATCTCGCCGCCGAGCACGCACGAACCTCGGAAGCCCTCGACGCCGCCGTCGAACGATTGAAACAGGCCCGCGAGATCGTCCAATCCGTGCAGATCGAAGCGGCTTCATTGGAAAACGAACGTCGCCATGCCGAGCGGCAGTTGGCCGATGTTGAGGCCCGGCGCGCCTCGTTTGGGCGAGAGACACTTTCGATTGAAGAGGCGCTTCGGGCCAGCCTTGCCCAGTTGGGGGAGCTCGAGGCCTCGATCTCGCAAGTCGCGATGAGCCTCGATACCGTCCGCGAATCTCGTTCGGACGCCGAGCGCCGCGTGCAGTCAGCGCGCGAACGCGAGAGTGCCGCCAATGACAGCTTGAATGAAGTTCGTGTGCGGGTGGCGACCGAGCGCCAGCAACAGGAGAATCTCAACCGTCAACGCGGACCAATGGCTGCCCGACTCACGGAGTTGACCGAACTCCTCGATATTCGCCGCACGGACATCACGAATTACGAGACCCGTATCGACAACCTCCAAGCCGAGAATGCTTCGCTGGAAGCCTCCATCACGGAGTGGAAGGCAACCCTCGCAACCGAGGAAGCCAAGCTGGAATCCCTCTCCGCGGCCCGCAGCGAGGTCCACTCCAGTGCCGATGCGATTGAGTCGGCCCTCCGCGCTGCACGGAATCAGCTCATCCAAATCCAGGAAGAACGCGCCCGCACCGAGGTCAAATCCGCGCAGACCGAGATGCGGATGGAAAATGTCCGCAACCACGTTTCGCAGCGATATCAGGTCGATCTCGAGGCATTTGAACCGGATACCTACGCCCTGCTCTGCGCGCTCCGCGAGCGCGACAAGCGCAAGCCGGAGGGCGAGGATGCTCCCGAGGCAACGACTGAGACGGCAGGGGAAGTCGAGTCCAGTCTACCGACCGAGCCTGTAGCAACGGCGGTTCCCGTCGCCGTCGGGGAAGCCATTCCTTGGGATCGCATCGAAGAGATCGTCGCGGAATTGACCGAGCGTGTGGAATCCATGGGTCCGGTGAACGTGGATGCGATCCAGGAATTCGATGAGCTCGAGCAACGCTACACGTTTTTGGAAAAGCAGAATGCCGATCTGGTCAACTCGAAGGCCGAGCTCCTCGAAGTCATCGCGAAGATCAATCGCACGACGAAGGAATTGTTTGCTGAAACCTTTGAAAAAATCCGCGTGAATTTTCAGGAGATGTTCACAGAGCTCTTCGGTGGAGGCCGCGCGAATCTCATGCTCGTCGATGATAACGACCCGCTCGAAAGCGGCATCGAAATCATCGCAAAACCACCGGGCAAGCAGCTCCAGAGCGTCAGTCTCCTCTCGGGCGGCGAACGCACGATGGCGGCCGTCTCGCTCCTCTTTGCGATCTACATGGTCAAGCCCAGCCCGTTCTGTGTGCTGGACGAAATGGACGCCCCGCTGGACGAGTCGAATATCAGCCGTTTCGTGAAGATCCTCGACCGCTTCGTCGGGCAGAGCCAGTTTGTGGTCATCACCCACAACAAGCGCACGATCAGCCGCGCAGACATGCTCTACGGCGTCACCATGGAGGAACATGGCGTGAGCAAACTCGTGAGTGTAAAATTCACCGACAAGGCCGAAGATAATCCCCAGCTCAACCTGAGCATCGCCGAATCGTTTGGAAAATCCGGCGACCTCGCGAGCGAGAAGCCGGAACAGGAATCGATGGTGTGACGCACTCCGACCTCCATGCTGCCGTGAAGGCCCGCCTCGACATCGTGGCCGATCATGCGTTTCGGGACCGCGATCCGGTCGCCCATCTTGCGGCTCTCAAATCCGCCGCCGCCCGTCTCGACGACCTGATTGTCGCTCTCCCGGCTGAGACCGACCCGACGCTCCGCCATTACCTCGAGCGCCAGAGCTACACAAAAGCCCTCGACTGGCTCGCGGAACGTTTGTAGCAGGCCCGCGTCGAGTTTCCCCGCGTCGGTCTCAAGGACGGCTTTGGCGGATGCGGAAACGCCGACGGTGGCGTGTCAATCGAGCCGTCAGGCAAACAACTCGCTGTGGCTGCCCTCTTGGATTTCGCACGGCCAACGGAACCACCTGCCTGAAGTCGGTCTCAGAAGAAACGCTCAAGAGCCGACCGCACGACCCAGATACCTCCGCTGAGGACGATAATCCACTCACCGTTGCCGATGACCCAGCTTCCGAGAAAGATGCTCCAGTCGCGGCGAGTCATGCTGGTGAAAGCCCCACGCCGCATATAGGCCGTGGTGATGAAAGGATCGGTGTAAATCGAAAGCGCCAAGAATGCGGGAATATCACCCGCTTGAAGCGCGCGGGCGAAAAGCTTGCGCAGCCCTCTCACTTCACCCGGTTCCCGCAGTTCCTTGATCGCCTCGATCCCGAGCCAGTCCCTCTTGCTCCAGTCGTAAAACCAGAGCGTCAACAGGCAGAGGATCAGCGAAGCAAGTGCCATGATCCCGCCCCCGATCAAGGGACCGAGTTGCCAGATGACGAACGGGTAGAGAAGGTAGTCGAACCCCTGCACTGTGAGCCAATTGACCGTGTGGCCAAGCGCGAGTTCCCCAACACGAAAAAGTTTCATGGACGTGCGAGCGTGATTCTCCGCATGGGACGTGCTTTCATTCGCGCTATGAACCAGTCTCGCGGCACCCAGAATATGAGAGGCTCTGGAATCCCCCGCAGAGCTTGTAACTGACGTTCACTCGGACCGTATCACCTGCACGAACCTCGATAGGCTCTACTGGTAGGACCAAGGGGTATGCGTATGCGAACGTTGCCCCAAGCTTCTTGCCGTTGCTAAATTGGCTCTCACTAGCGATGCGAAGCCCGTTCAGAATTCCGGATTTGCTGACTCGTATTGCCCGGCTCCATGAAACATGGTCGTTTTCTGGAGGGTTGGAGAAATCAA
>JBMOHW010000162.1:0-4944 GCA_049317665.1 Terrimicrobiaceae bacterium
GCTTCTAACCCAAAACAAGTATTCATTTTACCTGATGATAACATTGATACAGACACAATTCAAGTTTCTGTTAGCCCTGCTGTTGCAAATACAGCAACAAGTGTTTATAATAAAGTTACGGATATTTTAGATATTACAGCTACTTCTGAAGTTTATTTTTTAGAAGAAAATCGTAATGGAAAATACCAAATTTATTTTGGTAATAATATAGTTGGTAAAGCTTTAGCTGATGGTGCAACAATTGGTGTTAGGTATTTAATTACAAATGGAACAGCGGCTAATAAAGCAAATAATTTTGTAGCTACTTCTACATTAACTGATTCAATAGGAAATTCACAAACAAATTTTACTGTTAATCCTGTTAGTGCAGCCGCTGGTGGTGCAACTCGTGAATCGGTTGATAATATTAAATTTTCAGCCCGAGCACAATTTTCAACACAAAATCGTTTAGTAACATTTAAAGATTATGAATCATACATTTTAAATAATTACCCAAATATTGACTCTATTTCTGTTTGGGGTGGAGAAAACAATGTGCCTCCTGTTTATGGTAAAGTTTTTGTTTCATTAAAACCAAAATCAAATTATTATATTTCTGAAACAGAAAAACAAAGAATCATTGATGATATTATTTCACCAAAAGCAATTGTTGCTGTTCAAACACAAATTTTGGATCCAGAATATTTGTATTTAATTATTGAAACTTCTGTTCAATATGACCCAAAGAAAACAACTAGCACAGAAGCTGCTCTTAAAAATGCAATTACAAATTCTATTTTATTGTATCGTAATACATTTTTGAATAAGTTTGATGCTCGTTTTATTCTTTCAAAAATGCAAGACTATGTTGATAATGTTGATACAAATTCAATTATTGGTTCTGAAGCCACAGTTCGTGTTCAACGCCGTTTTCAACCTCAATTAAATCAATCTGTAAGTTATACAATTAAATATAATGTACCACTTCATCGTGGAACATTAACTAATAAATTAGTTTCAACTCAATTTACAGTATTTGATATTACAGGAACAATAAGAACAGCACAACTTGAAGAAGTTCCACAATCTTTTACTGGTATATCTTCAATTCAAATTACCAATCCTGGAACAGGATACACAACGGCACCAACCATTACAATTAATGGTGATGGAGTAAACGCAACAGCAGAAGCTGTAATTGTTAATGGTAAAATTCAAACAATTAATATTACAAATCGTGGAACTGATTACACTCGTGCTACAATTTCTATTACTGGTGGTAATGGTTATGGTGCAGAAGCTCTTGCTGTTATTGATGGTAGAACAGGAACACTTAGAACAGTTTACTATGACAGTTTAGCTCAAAGACAGATTATTAATTCTAATGCGGGAACAATTGATTATGATAATGGAATTATTACAATTAATGATATTCGTTTTCTGACTGTTGATTCAGCTGATGGTTTAATTCGTGTAACTATTGAAGCGGAAAAAGGAATCATTCAATCAGTAAGAAACACCATTTTAACAATTGATGAAACTGATCCAATAGCTATTTCTACCACGATTATTGCTTTATAATGTCCAATTTAAAAACATCATTACTTGTTAACTATCAAGTTCCTGAATTCGTTCAGGAAGAACATCCACTATTCATTAGTTTTTTAGAAGCATACTATGAATACCTTGAAACAAAACAAGGGTCGCAAATAAATGATTTAACAAGTAAATCAAAAGACCTTCGTCATCTTTCTGATGTTGATGCTTCTATTGCAGAATTTGAAAATAGTTTTTTTAATAGTTATGCTGATTTAATTCCTCGTAATGTTGAAGTAGATAAAGCTTTTTTAATTAAACACATTTTGCCATTGTATTTGGCAAAAGGCAATCAAAAATCATTTCAACTTTTATTCAGACTTTTATTTAATGAAGAAGTTGAAGTTGTTCAACCAAACCAAAATATTTTGCGTGCTTCTGATGGTAAATGGTTAATTGAAAATGCATTTCGTATTTCACAAAATGTTTACAGTAAATATACTGGCAACGGAACAAAAACGACATTTAAATTAATTCAAGTTGCTGATCCAGAAACAATTGCCGTTTATGTAAATGGAGTTTTAAAAACTTTAGCTACAGATTATTATGTTCGCAAAGAATCCAGAAAATTAATATTCAATTCTGCTCCGGCAAATAATTCAGAGATAAAGGTTTTATATAATAATTTTGATTTTGAAATTTTAACAAACCGTAAGTTAACTGGATCATCTTCTTTTGCTACGGCTTTAGTAGAACGAGTTTCACAAAAAACAGTTAATACTGTTCCAATTTTTGAATTGTATGTTAATAGAAAAACTTTAATTGGAGAATTTATAACAGGCGAAAATGCCACATTAGATATTGTGGATCCTGATGATAAATCATTAATTCAGATAGAAGTTTTAGGTTTAGCCTCACTTAGAACAATTAATATTATTAATGGTGGTGCAAGCTATAATGTTGGAGATCCAGTAACAATTACTGGAGGCAACCCTACAAATCCAGCAACTGCTGTTATTTCAGAAGTATTTTCTGGATTTATTAATAAAATTCAAGCTTTAGCTGGCGGTGCCGGATTTAAAGTTGGTTCAAATGTTTATGTGGTTGGAACAGGCGCAGCTTCATTAACACTTGCTATTGATGGTGTTGATGTTTCTGGCCAAAATACAGCAAATGTTTTTGTTGTAAATACAGATAGAATTGCTGATTATGGAAGTATTGCAATTAATGCTGCTGACTATGGATTTAATGCTTCAATAGTAACTGAAAATGTTAATTCAAAAATTATTGATGCTTTAAGTTTTCAGAATGTTACAAGTATTGGTGCAATTACCAATGTGGCAATTTTATTTGCCAATGCCGCATTTGCTTCTATTCCAACATTAGATGCTGATTCTGCACCGTTTCAAGCAAACGGCACAACGCACCAAGTTTTAAGTACCTATTCACTAGGTAGAATTGAAATTAATAGTGGCGGCAGTGGATATGCCATTGGAGATGAATTATTATTCACACAAAAATCTATGACTTTTGGTATTGGTGGAGCTGCAGCTGTAACCAATGTGTCATCAATCGGTGCAATTACTAAGGTTGAATTACAACCATCAAGAATTCGTGGTACTGCAAACACATTTGGAACAACCAATGTAACAGTCATTGGAACAAATACTGTATTTGAAGATGATTTGCGAGTTGGTGACCGAATTATGGTTAACAATGAACCTCGTTATATTAACTCCATTTCATCCAATACCTCATTGAATGTTAATGTTAATTTTAACTATGCTACAACTAACAAAAGAATTGGTAAATTTGGTGATTACCCAATAGGTGGTCAAAATTATGATGCTAGAAAATTACCAACAATCACGATTTCATCAACAGCTGGATCCAACGCTAATTTGACTGTATCAGCTTTAATGGGTGATGGTGAAAATCTGCTTGCACAATCTGACAAAAATCCTGGTGCTATATTAAAGATAAGAATTACTGATGCTGGCGAAGGGTATGAATTTGCACCACAGATTAGTTTGACAGCATATGGTGATGGAACAGCTACAGCAAATACTGAAATTGAACCAAGTTATGTTACTTTTCCTGGCCGTTGGACAACATCTGATTCTTTACTGTCGAGTTCAGAAAGAGTAATTCAAGGCCGTGAATACTATGTTGATTATTCATATTTACTCTCATCTTCGGTAGAATTTAGTAAATTTAAAGATGTGTTCAAAGATTTAATTCACCCAGCTGGATTCATTGATTATGCAGAATATAAGATTAATGAAACAATTGATACCACTATTGACAAGACGGCTTTAAATGTGGCAAATACTATTGCTGGAACAGTCAATGTAAACAACAGCATTTATATAACTGGCATAAATACCAATTTTGTTCTAGCACAAACTTTGGGTATTATTTCTGTTGGAACAAAAGTTGCGGTCAATACAGAAATTGGTTACATTAGTGAAATTGTTAGTTCAACCAGTATAATTGTTGGTTCTCCATTTAGCCAAATAGCAAATTTACAAGAAATGATTATTCTAAGTGATGTTGAACCATTACTATTATTTACAGAAGGTTCTTTACCTATTACTACTGAAAGTAATGAACTTATAACATTATAACAGGAAATATAAAAAAATGTCAGTCGAAACCTATGCTAATTCAGCTTTTGGCCATGCTAACTCAGCATTTTTACAAGCTAACACGCCAAGTTATGTAGCTAATTCAGCTTCATCATATGCAAATGGTGCCTTTTCTGCCGCCAATACGGCAGCTGTTAACGCCATTTCCGCTGGTTTGTATGCCAACTCTGGTTTCGCTATTGCTAATACGGCAATAGCAACAGGTTCGTATGCTAATTCGGCTTTTTCTGCCTCTAATAGTGCCAGTTCATATGCTAATTCATCATTTTTACGAGCAAACACTCCAAGTCATGTGGCTAATTCGGCAGCCATTTATGCTAATGCTGGATTTGCCACAGCTAATACGGCTAATACAGCAATTAATAGTAAGGTAAAAATTAATGCTTTAAATTTTCTATCTGCTCCATCAGCTAACACGCAAAATACAATATTCTTAGTTGTTGATTTAGAAAGTGGAACACCAACAACTAAAAAAATGTCATTGTCTGTTCTTACAGACCGTTCAGCCAATAGCGCTGGTTCATATGCTAATTCAGCTTTTGCTACCGCCAATTCAGCATCAAGTGCAGCTGCGGGGTCATATGCCAATTCTGCTTTCTTGGCAGCTAATACACCAAGCCATGTAGCTAATTCAGCTGCTAGTTACGCTAATAGTGGATTTGCCGTTGCAAACACCACAGTAAATGTTGGTTCATATGCTAATTCCGCTTTCTTATCCGCTAACACTCCAAGTCATGTAGCAAATTCAGCTGCTAGTTACGCTAATGCCGCTTTCTCAACG
>JBMOHW010000163.1:0-4880 GCA_049317665.1 Terrimicrobiaceae bacterium
GAGCAACAGGAGCAACCGGAGCAACAGGAGACACAGGTGCACAAGGCGCAACGGTTAGAGTCCCGAGAAAAGACATCTGGTTTTTCGAGCGGCTCGCACTTTTGCTCGGTACCAGCTTAGGCATGATTCTCTTGCTTGCTCTCCTCGACCTCGGTGCAATGGCGAGATACACATCACCGCTCTACATTCCCCTCGTCGTCGGGATACTTGCTAGTTTTCCTGGTAACCACCTGAGCCGCACTCGTTGGTGGAATGGGCTTTGCATCTTTTCCTTATCCGTCGGAGTGATTCTTGCAGCTACTCAGCGTCAGAGACCACTTTGGCCCATTTCTTCCGTCATCCAGACTGCGTCCTCCAAAGAATCTATATCCGGTGCCATCCGGCAACTGGTTGGCTCTTATACCTTCTCGGATCGCTGGTACAATGGATACGTAGAAACACTCCGGCACCTCCCGACTCCGGTAGAAACAGTAGCATTGACATTGAGAGTTCCTAAGGGTCTGGCCAGCCTCGTTGTTCCAAGGGTAAAGTGGCTCGTCGTTTCCGGAACCTATGATGATCGGATCGCAAACGCTTCTACAATGATTCTTAGTCCATCGTTCGAGTTTTCGTCCGAATCAGCCTACGCTGAGTGGCTGATCAACCATCAGTTTATTGAGACATATCGCTCAAAGATCGTTATGGCTCCAGATGGATCGAGCGATACCTTCAGCGTTGTGGTAAGAAAAGAACCCTGATCCTATGAAAATTCTCATCACCGGCGTGGCCGGGTTTATTGGTTCGAATCTGGCGGTGCGGTTGCTCAAGGAGGGGCATGAGGTGATCGGGTTGGACAGTCTGGCTTATGGTGTGCGGGAGCAGGTGCCGGAGGGTGTGCCTCTACATGTTGTGGATATCCGTTCGAAAGATCTCGATCCGGCATTCGAGGGAGCGGAAGTCGTTTTTCACCTCGCGGCAAAAAACTGCATCAGCGATTGCCAGGCAGATCCACTGGCGACGGCGGACATCAATGTCACGGGCACCGTAAATGTCTTCGAAGCCTGTCGACGCGCCGGTGTGCGGAAGGTGATCTACGCGGAGTCCTCTTCCATCTACGAAGGCAGCAAAGTGCTACCGACGCCGGAGACCGAGGAGCACCCGGAGAGCTTTTACGCGTGCAGCAAAATGGCGACGAAGTTTTTTGCAGATGCGTATGCACTCCATCACGGGATCACGAGCACGGCGCTACGTTACTTTTGCGTCTATGGTCCGCGTCAGGATTATCGCCGGACGATTCCTCCGCTCTTCAGCGCGTTTATCATCAAGCTCCTCCGCGGCGAGGCTCCGATCATTTATGGAACCGGCGAGAAGCGTCGTGATTTCGTTCATGTGAACGACGTGAATGATTTTCATTTGCAGTGTATCACCGACCCGCGGACCGACGGCGGAGTGTTCAATCTCGGTGCCGGGGAAAACCAATCGGTGAACGAAATCTACGATCTGGTGACCGACCTTCTCGATATCCACATTCCTGCCGTGAGGAAACCCGATCTGCCCGGCGAAGCACTCATCACGCTCGCAGACATCACCCGCGCCCGGTCGCTCGGTTGGGAGCCTCGCACGGGATTGCGCGAGGGATTTCAGACGATGGTCGAGTTTATCCAATCCGAAATGGCCGCCGGTCGGGCATGATTCGAAACGCCGTCATCCTCGCGGCCGGAGTCGGATCGCGCCTCGGCGCGCTCACTCAGGAGCTTCCGAAACCACTCATCCCGGTCGGCACCCGCTCCCCGCTTCTGAGGCATCTCGAGAATTGCGCGGCCGCTGGCGTGACAGACGTCTTCATAAATACCCACCATCTCGCAGAGAAAATCCGGGCGTTTGTGGGCGATGGATCGTCCTTCGGTATGCGTGCCCACTTTTCCTATGAGCCCGAACTTCTGGGAACATCCGGTGCATTGTGGCCATTTCGCGCCTCGCTGGAGGCTGGGGACTTTTTCGTCATCTATGGAGACAACTTGATCGAGTGCGATCTGAAAAAACTCGGAGAGGATCACGAACGCTCAAAGCCAGTAGTCACCATCGCGGTTCACTGGCGCGAAGATGTTTCCACGAGCGGAATGGTCGTCGCCAACGCGGAACGTGAGATTATCCAGTTCATCGAAAAGCCGCCCCGCGAGGAGCATGTCAGCCATTTTGTGAATGCCGGGATCTACGCCGCGTCGCCATCGATTCTCAATGCGATTCCTCCGGGAGCGAGCGATTTTGGCAAAAACATCTTTCCAGCACTTCTGCGCGGGCAGGCGACTCTCATGAGTCACACACTCGAATCCAGCGTGCTGCCGATTGATACTCCCGAGCTTTTGGAAATCGCGCGTCGGCAGGGATGAAACGGGCGATCTTTTTTGATCGGGATGGGATCCTGAATCGCGTCGTGATGCGGGGATCCGTCGTCGGATCGCCTCGGACCATGGACGAGTTTCAGCTCCTCCCGGAGGCCGGATTACTCGTCCACGCGGCCCATGAGTCAGGCTTCCTGGCAATCGTCGTAACGAACCAACCTGATCTCGCCCGAGGGTTGCTCTCTCGCGAAACCGTCGATCTTATGCACGCCGCTCTCCGGGCAGCGGCTCCCGTCGATGGAATCGAGGTGGCGGAAGGGGGCGATGACAGCGATCCCCGACGGAAGCCCAACCCCGGAATGTTGCTCGACGCAGCGGCAAAATATGGAATCTCGCTCCCCGACTCGTGGATTGTCGGCGACAGTCCGAAGGACGTCGAAGCCGGCGAGCGTGCTGGCGTCCGAACGGTCCTCCTCGAGACCTCCTACAATTCCTTGATCCACGGCAAAGCCGACCGCAATTTCTCCTCGCCAAACCAACTCGTTACGTTCATCAAGTCCTTATCCTCATGAGCTTCTCCAAAGATTTCCTCAGTAAGACGTCCGCAACCGCCGAATCCATCGATTTCGATGCGATCGAAAAGATGGTCACGGTCCTCAAATCCACGCGCGATTCGGGCGGGCGGTTGTTCTTCGTTGGCTCCGGCGGAGGGGCTGGTCATGCCTCGCACGCGACCTGCGATTTTCGAAAGCTCGGCGGCATCGAGACGTATTGCCCGACCGACAACGTCTCAGAACTCACCGCGCGCATCAATGACGACGGATGGGAAAATTCGATCGCTGACTGCCTGAAGGCGATGCGCCTCCGTGCGGGAGATTGCGTTTTTGTTTTTTCGGTCGGCGGCGGGAACGAGGAAAAGAATATCTCTGTCAACCTCGTCAATGCCGTGAAACTGGCCAAGGAACGCGGGGCCAGTGTGCTCGGGGTTGTCGGACGTGACGGCGGCTACACCGCATCGGTTGCCGACGCCTGCGTGATCGTTCCCACGGTCGATGCCGCCCTTGTCACCCCTCTCACGGAAGCGTTTCAGGCGGTCGTATGGCATCTGATCGTGTCGCATCCGGATTTCCAAGCCTCGACGGCGAAGTGGGAAGGCACCAAGTAAAACCCATCAACTACAAAAAACCGATCATGAACTTTATCACAAAAATCTTCGCCGATGGTGCCGACAAGTCAGGCATTCTCGAAATGGACAAAAACCCGCTCATCTCCGGATTCACAACGAATCCGACCTTGATGAAAAAAGTCGGCATCAAGGACTATGAGGCTTTTGCCATCGACATTCTTCGAGACATCACAACCAAGCCGATTTCGTTCGAGGTATTTTCCGACGACTTCGCTGAAATGGAACGACAGGCGATGAAAATCGCGGGGTGGGGCGAAAATGTGTATGTCAAAATTCCCATCACCAACACCAAGGGAGAATCCAGCGTGCCACTGGTCGAGCGGCTCTCGAAGGCCGGAGTGAAAACGAACGTAACGGCCATGATGCCCCTCGCGCAGCTCGACGCCGTTCTTCCCGCACTGGCGGAGAGCCCCGCCGCATATGTTTCGATCTTCGCCGGTCGGATTGCCGATGCGGGAACCGACCCCATGCCGATCATGACCACGGCAATGGAAAAGCTACGAGAGTTTCCAAAAGTCGAGCTCATCTGGGCGAGCCCGCGCGAGGTGTTCAACCTCGTCCAGGCCAACTCCATCGGTTGCCACGTGATCACGATGACCAACGACTTGATCAAAAAGATCCCGACCATCGGCAAAGACACCACCGAGTTCTCGCTCGACACCGTCAAGATGTTCTATCAAGACGCCCAGGCGGCGGGTTTCAGCCTTTGACCGGCCAGCCAGACGCTACGCTCGTCCACTGATCCGGCGCATGGCCGCTGACGGTATCCGTCGCACGCACGACCAATACCACGCCAGGACTCCCCACCGGCGGATCCACGCCAACTCGCGGAACTGGGCGATTTTTTGCCCCACGGCATCGGCGCTCTTGGTATAGTTCGCGTGATAGAGCACGGCGTCGCGCGGCGCAGGCCAACCGTGCGTTCGCGCATAAAAGGAATTCGGTAGATGGCTCCAAGGGATCGAGAATCCGTCTTGGAGGAGTTGATTGGCCGCCATCTGCTCATTCAGGCCGGGCTTCTCTTCCAAGAGACGGCCTATGCGTTCAAAAAACTCCCGTGCCTGTGGGCAGGTCCGAATCACGAGGAATCCGGTATTCACGTCGGGCAAGCGGGGCGATTCCCGCTGAAAAAAAAGAACGTCTGGCCCCTTGGTGACGCGATCGAGCGACGATTCGATCCCGTCCAGAAAAACAATATCCACGTCCGACCAGACGATCCAATCGTCGGGATTGTCCTCGATGGATCTGACGATGAGGCCGACTTTTTTCCGAATGCAATCAAGAAACTCTGCACTCAGGAAATCCCCGGCCCCGGCGATCTCCAACCGATAATCGCTCAAGAGGAATCCGGCCGGCACCGAGGGACGAAAATA
>JBMOHW010000164.1:0-4866 GCA_049317665.1 Terrimicrobiaceae bacterium
TAGAAGAAGCCCATAAAGCAGACCTTTATGCTGAACTTGGCGATGTTCTTTGGTATTGTGCAACTATGGCAGATGAACTTGGCGTTAATCTTGAAGATGTGGCAAAATCTAATATAAATAAACTTGCAGATAGATTAAAAAGAGATAAAATAAAAGGAAGTGGAGATAACCGATGAACGCAAACCCATTAAACTATGATGCAAAATATCCTCAAACTGCGGATAATTCTGTGAATGATAAAGCAAAAATTGAAATAATGGAAAAGAATATTGGTCGCCAAGTTATGTTTCAACTTCAAGATCAACAATTTAATGGCAAAATTGTTGGTGTTCCTAACTCTGAACATTATTCTGTTCTTGTTGGAGAATCTTGGGATTGGTATGTTCGTGAAGAAGCGGTGCATTTTATAGAAAATATTTATTAATTTATGAAAAAAATAAATACTGGACACGATCTTATCCATTTTTATGAAGATGTCTTAACTAAAGAAGTCTGCCAAAAAATAAAAGATTTTATTTTTAATCAAAAAAATCTTGAGGCTAACGAAAAACATAAGATGCCTTGGGAAACATCTGATACGATAGACTTGTATCGTTATCCAAAAGATTCTGAAATTATTAAGTTAATCACAGAAAATATAAAAACTATTACAAAATTAGCTTGTGAATCTTTTAATATTGAAATGTATCCTCATTTTACTGATTTAGTATTGTGGAAAACAGGTAGAAAAATGGGAATACATATTGACAACGGAGATATGCACCCCGAAGGTTCAGAGTTAAGTAAAATGTTTGAGCCAAGACATTATAGTGCAGTAGTTTATATAAATGACGATTATGAAGGTGGTCATACATTAGTTATGAACGAGGATAGAACTAAAGTAATCTATGAAAGCAAACCAAAAACAGGTGCAGTTTTATTCTTTACTTCTGATTCAAGATGTCCTCACGGCGTAAGTCAAATAACAGGGAATAGAGTCACTTTGCCTACTTGGTTCACGACTAATATTAACTTTAAAGATCGCTTAGATTAATATGGCATTGATTGTTCCATTAGCTATCACAGCATTTTTCTTTTGGTTTGTTTATCTTATTTCAAATAATAGTGAAAACTAAAACATTTACTCTAAATGAAGAACAATTTAGCATAGTTTTCAGAGCATTAAAAGACTATTATCATCATCACCCATCAGAAAATTTTGCAAAAGAGATTGACCAAGTAATAAAATTGGTAGATACTATACCTTATGAGCAAAAATAAATTCAAGAATCTAAAAGAATATATGCAAACTCTTAATGAAGATGAGCAAGAGTATATTTATAGCTTATACTATCATAGCTCTGTTAGCGATCTAGTAGACTTGTTATTTGAATATATGCCAGCAGATGATACTATTGTTGAAATTGAAGATTATAGGCGTGAACTGGCAGAGGAAGCAGAAAACAATTAAAAGGTTTGGTCGTGGCTAAATTTAAGAAAAAAGCCAATAAATTGAAGAAATCAGAAAAGCACTATCTTGTGGCAGTATTGGGCAAAATCTTACAATTTGGCTTTTCAAAAAAGGATATAAAGGATATACTAAAGAAAATATGAGAACAGCAAAACAAATCATAGAAAATATTGAAGATAGAATGGTTTATATAGACCAGCAAATAAAACAATATGACAATAATGAAACTTATTATAATCAATTACAAGCTATATCCTCTGAACTAGATGATTTACTTTCTTGGATAAAAGAATGAATGAAATGCTTTTAATTGGAGCTTTTTTATTTATTTTTGGTATATGTTTATTTATTGAGATAAAGAAATGAACACTTGGATAATCATAGGTATTATAACTATAATTTGGGCTATTTTTGTTTATTGTGAATATAAGGATTTAAAATGAGCCTAACTGATGCTCTTATTATATTAAATGCAGTTGGTATAATATGGCTAGTTAGTCATAAGCTATTTGGAGATAAGTAAATGTATATCTACTTTGGCGGTGATAACTTGATTATTTTGGGGCTATTCTTATTATTGTCTGCTTTTTTAACTGGTCTTTTGTTTCTTTCGGTAAAGATATTGCTTGCATTAAAAAACATTAGAGAGTATATTAAGCGTAGAGGCGATAAATAAAAGAAAGGATATATTATAAAGGGGTATGAAAAACAAAATTAGAGCTTTGTTAGGTAGTGAAATGAGCATAGGAAACTATGAATTTAAACCTATTATATTATTATTAGGAGTATTAATCTTTATAGGATTAAGTATTCCTCTCTTATTAGTTTATAGTTATCTTTACTTTAAATCTACTCTGTTAGATAGCATAAATGAATTAAAGAAATACAATAAGAATAGTAAATATAAGGGTATTAAAAGGGTTTGACTATAATTTATATTTCAAAATAAGTCAAGTAAAATATTTATATAATTTTAATCTTTTCTTATAGTATAAGTATGGTATAATATGGATTTTAATATACTAGAAGCTAAATTAAGTGATTATTGGACTAAATTTTCCAATCCAACTTATATTTTGGGCGATTGGGTTATAGTAGATGACAATACATATAAAAAGCTAAATAACAAACTAAATATAGTTAGTATATTATCTTATACCAAAAGATATACCGAATCAATTATAGTATTAGAAACTAAAAAAGAATACTATGTTATTAAATATAGTGGCCGATTTGTATGTATCAGAAGGAGCGAAACAGAATATGGTTTGATGTGTGATACCTATGACTTGTTAGCTATAAATAGACCAGCAATAGACAAAGACGAGGTTCAAATAATACCTTTTATAGATTTATGTAATATATTGGGTTGGAAACTAAGTAAAAAGGCCAAGGATTATTTAAGCTATTTTCTTTGATTTTAGATTAATTTAAGTTATTTAGTTTTATATTGACCTTTTTTTAGATTCTTTGTAATATTCTATATATGGCATTAACAAAACAAGAACTAAAAGCAATAAAGGTATTTCAAAATAACCTTAAGAACTCTGGTATGAACCCTTGGGGAAACCTAAAGCGTGGCGAAGATATCACAGGAAAGCGAATCAAAGCACCCAAGAGCAGAATCTTTAACAAAGAAGATGCTAACCCCGAAACAACCCAAGAAAAATTTAAGAAAAAATAATCTAAATATATATTGACATTAACCCAAATATATACTAATATAACAATATGAATACAACTCAAACCCAATACACTTGGTCGGTCAAAGCTACCAATGGTCAGGTTGTTGTTGCTCCAAAGGCGTATCCTACGCTTCGTGGAGCTAAGATCGCCAGCAAGCGATTTGCCAACAAGACTGGCGGACAAGTAGTTTCTGTCTCAGCTAAGTAATTAATAGTAGGATACTTGGTTCAATCCCAGTATCCTATTATACTTTTAGATTTATGCCTAGTTTATCAGAAATAACAGATACCATTACTAAACTAAGCAAGCAAAATAAAGAGTTATATATAAATAATGAATTGTTATTGCAATTAATTTCAAATATACTGCAAATAAATAAAGATCCTGTTATAGATAAATTAATAAAAGATTATCTTGTAAATAATAAATGTTTGTAGTATAATAAGAGGAACCGTGAACCCAAGGTTTGTGGTGATCCTAGCAATCAGTTAGACCCCTTCCAGATTGCGAAAACCACCTTTTAAATAATGATTAATAGCTATCAAATAAAAGCATTAGATGAAAATGAGCTTGCTTATTTGTATTATTGTTTAAATACTGAATGGGATAGTTTAAATATGGGCTATCCTTTTGATTGGTTTGTGTTTAAATCTTTTCGAAATAATAGTATTCAAGCTATTCTAAATAAATATAGCTCCAACTTGACAGATGAAAATAAACCAATTATAATGAGCATACTAAATAAACTAGAAGCAAATTATTAATGAGAGTGCCAGAAATAAATAAAGTAAATATGAAACTACTAGATCTTCTAGAGGACATATGCTCTGAGATAGAAAATATTCCAAATAAGAATACTTATCTTGAAAATAAAATAAAAAATGCTCTTGACTTTATTTTAGAAACAAGGAAACTAGAAATAACAAGAACAGCAAACATAAATATATGAACAAACTATATGCTTATCTATTTTTGCTTAGTATAGTAGTATCGGCGGCTATTCCTATTATTACTTATATTAGGTCTAGATATTATCATATTGATACAACTCCGATTCACTATTGGCTAAATAAGAAACAGAAAATAAAGAAAAGATATAAGACTTTTAAGAAGCGAAATAAAAAACATCTTAGAGTAAATAAGATTAATAGGTTTGGTTCTTATAATAGATACTCAAAATTGCCTTGACCAAAAATAATAATTCAACTAGATTATATCAATGAAGCTAAAACAAAGTGAGATTGATTTTTATATTCAAGAGCTAGAATGTGCAAATGAACTCATCAATTCATTTGAATTTCCTACTACATCCAAGGCTCTTTTAGATTTAATAAAGAAGATGAAAGATCAAAAGAAGAAATTGACTAAGCTAAATAAATAAAATAAACTAATCTTATGAACCAAAATAACCTATCCTTAGAAGATTGGAGATTAATTCAAGATTGTGTTGTAGATAAGATCTCAGAGGTTAAGCACAGGCAAAGTTGGGGTCACGAAGATGTGGTTGATCAATTGGAGATTGTTCTAGATAAGATTCGTGTGAAAGGACTAACACCAAGGGTTTAAATATATGTTATCAATTGTAACTGAAAATTTAATTGGAAGTACCGAAATAAGAGTAATAGGATTAACTCTCGTACTCTGGATATCGATGTATAGCACTTATTGGGTATGCGGTAAGTTGTTTGATTATAAGTGTGATATCTTTAATATCTTTAAGAAGAAAAAGA
>JBMOHW010000165.1:0-4781 GCA_049317665.1 Terrimicrobiaceae bacterium
AAAGTCGTGAGCGAGATCGAAGACCGCGAGATCGAGTTGATGGAGGAGGCCGAATCTCTCAAACCAAAAATCGCCGAAGCCGATTCACTGTTTGTTTCCGAGAAGCAAAAGTATGACGCCCAGATCGCTTCACTCCGCGGCAAGGAAGAGAACCTCCGCGAGCGGATTGCCGAGTTTGAAGCCATTCGAAAAACCGGATCCGAGGGCATCGATGAGGAAGTTCTCGATTCCTACGAGCGGCTCTTCAAGACCAAGAACGGCACGGCCGTCGTGGCTCTCGAGAACGATGTCTGCACCGGGTGTCACATGAAGGTGACCACCCAGACGGTCGTCGAGGTGAAGGGAGGCAAGCATGTTGTCTCCTGCCCGCAATGCGCGAGACTCCTCTATCTCCCGGCATAAAAAAGGCGGGAAACCGGAGTCCCCCGCCTTTTTTGTTAAGGTTTGATCAGAGGTTGATTCCAGAGACAACGACTGTTTGAGGAGCCGGAGCCTCTTTCTTCTTGTCGGATTTTTCTTTGTCACCACATCCTGACCCACAGGTTCCTGCCAAGGCAGATGACACGGTGAAGGTCACGACGACGATTGCTGCGAGTGCAATTTTTTTCATAACACCGCGAACATCGCTCACCTCAAAGAAGTGTCAAACGGATTTTTTGAGGGTCGATCAATGGACGATTTCAACCGGAGTGCCGTAGGGAGCGTTTGCAAAGAAAACCTCCGCCGCACCCTTCGGAAGGCGAATGCATCCGTGTGATGCCGCATAGCCCGGGAGGTATCCCGCATGCATCCCGACGGCGCCGGTTACGCGCATGAAGTAGGGCATCGGTGCCCCGCGAAAGCGCGCACCAGGAGGTCGCTTGTCCCGGTTCACACCGACATTCGCTTTGACGACGTCCCCGGCGGAGTTCACGTAGTCTCCGTAAAGATTCGAGACGTGGTCGGCATTTTTTTGGATCACGCTGAAGTTCCCGGTGGGTGTGTGGTAGCCTTCGCGGCCGGTCGAGCAGGGAGCACGGCCGACTTCCTGCCCGCCCTTGTAGAAGATCGCCTGCTGTTCGCTGAGATCGATCGTGATGGATGGCGGCCCCGAGACGCCATCGTCGTTCCACGTCCAAGAGACCTCGGGCCGGGTCTGGCTCGGAGCAGTTGGTTTGACGTTCGTCCTTGGTCCGGCACCGAAAACAATTTCGCCGTTCGGGCCAAGGTATGCTGTCGAGTAGTCTGGGTATCCATTGCCCTGCGGGCTCTTCGCGGCGCAGCCCCCGAGAAGCAGTAGGGCAAGTCCCAGCGGAAACAAACCAGAGAATCGAGCAGCCAGAAAAGGAATCTTCATCGGCACCTATTGCGGGGGATTTTCTCTACGCGTGGTATTCCTGCAAGCTCTTTACGCCGTAGCCAGCCTGTTGAATCGCCCGGATCGCCGCCACACTGGCCCGCGCACCGCGGAGTGTGGTCATGGTGGCCACACGGGCGGCGACGGCGGCACTGCGAATGACGACTTCATCTTTCCGCGGTTGCTGCCCGCTTGGGGTATTGAGGATGAAATGGATGTCGCCGTTCTTGATCAGGTCCAGCACGTTCGGACGGCCTTCTTGGATTTTGAGAAGCGTTGTGACAGCCACGCCGGCCTTGGCCAGCGTTTTGGCGGTGCCTTGGGTCGCGTGAATCTTGAACCCGAGTCCGATGAATTCCTTGGCGACCTCGACGGCGGCTTGTTTGTCGCTTTCTTTTACGCTGATGAAGACATTTCCCGAGAGCGGGAGCGGAGGCTGGGCCGACATCTGGCTCTTGGCATAGGCGATTCCGAGATCGGCATCGATGCCCATGACTTCGCCCGTCGAGCGCATTTCCGGCCCGAGAATGATGTCCACGCCCGGGAATTTGATGAATGGGAAAACCGCCTCTTTGACGGAGTAGTGCGGTGGGACGATCTCTTCGGTGAATCCCAACTCTCGAAGGGATTTCCCCGCCATGACCTTCGCCGCCAGCTTTGCGAGGGGCACACCGATCGCTTTGCTCACGAACGGAACGGTGCGCGAGGCACGAGGGTTCACCTCAAGGATATAAACCTCGTCGTCTTTGATCGCGAACTGGACGTTCATGAGCCCGCGCACGCCAAGCTCCCGGGCCATCGATTTCGTCGCATTCTTGATGGTTGTGATCACCTCTTGAGAGAGGGAAAAACTTGGAATCACACAAGCGCTGTCGCCGGAGTGGATTCCCGCCTGTTCGATGTGTTCCATGACGCCGCCGATGACGCAGGTCTCCCCATCCGCGATGCAATCGACATCGACCTCGGTCGCATCTTCGAGGAAGCGATCGACGAGGACCGGACGCTCCGGACTCGCTGCGACGGCCGTGCGGATATAACGCCGGAGATCGGCCTCGTCGTGGACGATTTCCATCGCCCGGCCACCCAGGACGAAAGACGGCCGAACCAGAACCGGGTAACCAATTTCTGTCGCGACGGCAACCGCCTCGGCCTCGTTCGTTGCCGTGCTGCCCTGGGTCTGGCGCAAGCCGAGCTTTCTGAGCATCGCCGAGAAATGCTTGCGATCCTCGGCCATCTCGATGCTCTCCGGCTGCGTGCCGATGATTGTGCAGCCGTTGGCCGCGAGTCCGGCGGCGAGATTGAGCGGGGTCTGACCGCCGAATTGAACGATGATCGCGTCGGCCTTCTCCTGCTCGTAGATGTTCAGCACGTCCTCGAGGGTGAGTGGCTCGAAGAAAAGTTTGTCGCTCGTGTCGTAGTCCGTCGAAACCGTTTCGGGATTCGAATTGACCATGATCGTTTCCCACCCGAGTTCCTTCAACGCAAAGGCAGCGTGGACACAGCAGTAGTCAAACTCGATGCCCTGGCCGATGCGGTTCGGGCCGCCGCCGAGGATGAGGACTTTCTTTTTCTCGCTCGGCCGCGTCTCGTCCTCGTCGCCGTAGGTCGAGTAATAGTAAGGTGTGTAAGCTTCGAACTCCGCGGCACAGGTGTCCACCAAACGATAGGTTGGGAGCACGCCTGCCGCCTTCCGGGCTTTCCGGATCTCGGGCTCGGTCGTTCCCCGAAGGAACGCGATCTGTCGGTCGGAGAATCCGAATTTTTTCGCGCGCCGGAAATTGACCGCCTCCGGCCCGGACGCAATCGCCTTTTCCTCCTCGACGATCAGGCGGATGTGCTCGAGGAACCAACGATCGATCTTGGAAAGGTCGTGGATGTCCTCGACGGTGAGCCCAGCGAGGAACGCATATCGGAGGAAAAAAATCCGCTCTGCACAAGGGATGCGAAGCTTTTGTTTGATCGTATCGAGATCGGGATCGGTATCCTTCCCGTCCGCCCCAAGACCGAAGCGTCCGATCTCGAGCGAGCGAAGGGCTTTTTGCAGCGATTCCTTGAACGTGCGTCCGATCGCCATGGCCTCGCCGACGCTCTTCATTTGTGTGGTCAGCGTGGAATTTGCCTGCGGGAATTTTTCAAATGTAAACCGCGGAATTTTTGTGACCACGTAGTCAATCGACGGCTCGAAGCAAGCGGGCGTCTCCCGGGTGATGTCGTTACGCAACTCGTCGAGCGTGTATCCGACCGCGAGCTTGGCCGCGATCTTCGCGATGGGAAATCCGGTCGCTTTCGAAGCCAGGGCGGAACTCCGCGACACACGCGGATTCATCTCGATGACCACCATTCGGCCGTTTTCCGGATTGATCGCAAACTGGATGTTCGAGCCGCCCGTCTCGACGCCGATCGCGCGAATCACCGCGAAGCTCGCATTCCGCATCGCTTGGTATTCTTTGTCGGTCAGCGTCTGGATCGGGGCGACCGTAATCGAATCGCCGGTGTGCACACCCATTGGATCGAGATTCTCAATCGAGCAAATGACGACGCAATTGTCCGCGCGATCGCGCATCACTTCCATTTCAAATTCCTTCCAACCGAGCAGGGATTCCTCGACCAGCACTTCTCCGACAGGCGAGAGGTCAAGCCCGCGACGGACGATCTCCTCCAGCTCCTCGCGGTTATAGGCGATCCCGCCACCTGCTCCGCCAAGCGTAAACGCCGGGCGAATAATGACGGGGAACCTCCCGATCTCAGCTGCGATCACCGTGGCATCGTCGAGCGACCGAGCGACTCCCGAACGGGCGCAATCCAGCCCAATCTCGATCATGATATCCTTAAAAATCTGCCGGTCCTCGCCGCGCTGGATCGCCTCAGCCTTAGCTCCGATCAGCCGCGCCCCGTGCCGTTCAAGAGCGCCATTGGCGACAAGCGACATCGCGGCATTGAGCGCCGTCTGGCCGCCGAGCGTGGGCAAAATCGCATCGGGCTTCTCGCGCTCGAGGATTTTCTCGATGACCTCTGGCGTGATCGGCTCGATGTAGGTCCGCTGCGCAAACTCCGGATCCGTCATGATCGTCGCCGGGTTGGAGTTCACGAGCACGACATCGTATCCCTCCTCCGCCAGCGCTTTGCAGGCTTGAACTCCCGAGTAGTCAAATTCGCAGCCCTGGCCGATAACGATCGGGCCGGAGCCAATGAGCAGGATTTTCTTGATCGACGGGTCTTTTGGCATGGTGCGGCGGGCAGACTACGACATCGAGTATGCGAAGGGCAACGAAATGGTTTTGCCGTGTGTGGCGAAGACTCGCTGCCGGAGCTGGAGCGAGATTTTTTTAAAATATCTTACAGCCCGTGCAAAAGTTGGCACACCACCTGCTGTAGTTTATCTCGTTCTGGGGGGAACAGCAGGCCGTCGTAGCACTCGTTACGGCGGCCTGCATCTTTTTTGGGA
>JBMOHW010000166.1:0-4779 GCA_049317665.1 Terrimicrobiaceae bacterium
ACACTTAAATTGAAAGTGAATTTGTTTGTATCGTTGCTATAAGATATTGTAAAAGTAGGATTGCATGTTGGATCAAGCGTTATTACTGCTGTGCGAAGTCTATCTATCCATTCTTGTTGCACAGAGTTCGCGTTGTAGTTTGCAGGGGTTAGACTGAAGGTTCCGCTGTAGGTGCTTGATCCACGATATAGTGTAAACGCGGTTGTGTTATTGTATTGGTTTATCATGTTCCAACTCACTGGGATGACCATGGAACGAATCTGGCATCGGAATTCACTAGGTATTGAGCCGTTCAAGCTGATAGGATACAGCAAGGAGAATGTCATGTCGTTGTTAGTTCCATAGGATTTGAACTTGGAGTTCAGGTAATAATTGTATGCCGTAATTAGAGATGACATGATACACGTTTGCTTTACATAAGGTATGTATAATCTTTAAAACTTTTTAAAATCAATTGTCCATGCGCATACTTTGCATCGAGTTAACGGCTGCGGCTTCACTCGTATTTTCTACGGTTGGTTCGGGGTAGACAAGTTGAGGGACTTTATCACCCTTGAGTGAGCTTAGAAATTGCTTCATTCTGTCTTTCACCCAATCTGGATATTTATCTGAATTTGGGGCTAATTTCTGCTCGATTTCGGTGTAATCTTGAATTCCGATGTTAGCGTACTTTGGATTGCCCATTAATCCGTGATAAAACGAATTTCCCATGTTCATTTTTCCTTTAGTATAACGTTGGATAAAAAATAATTTTTAATTTCTTTCGCAAATTAACTATAAGAGAAACTAGTATGCAAACTGAAAATTTTAATGCAGACGATTTTTCAGAGTTTTTAGAGTGGAAAGCCTTCAAAAACATGAAAACCAAGACTTCCGTAGTTAGCCAGCCTAAGCCTAACCTGGTAGAAAACTGTAATCCAGAAATCAAATCTGACCGTTCTGTAAACCAAATGCTAACAGTTGTAAACGAAACGCCCACAGAAGAGCAGAAAACTGTAGTTGACCAAGCTATCGTCAAAGGAAGAGGACGTCCTAAAGGCTCAATTCCTATTCCGAAGAACATAACTTTAGAAGAATTGAAAGCTGTTGGCGCGCTTAGTCTAAACAAGAAACAACTCAAGGAACTTCGCACTAAGAGAAAACCACGTCAGCTCACAGATGAACAACGCGCAAAGAATCTAGAACATCTTAAGGCTGGCAGAGAGCGTATGATCGCTAATCGAAATGCCAGAAAAACAGAAGGGAAGAAGGCACAAGATATATATGAAGAAACCAAGAAGAAACTCTTGAGTGAAGCAAAGATTGAAGAAAAAATCTCTTTAGAAGTTCAAGCAAAGCCTAGGGTAGAGAAAGCAAAGATGAAGGCAGCAAGTAAGAAGATAGAAGAGGAGTTGAGTAGTGATGAGAGTGATGTTGATGAGACAATTACACGTAAAGTCGCAAAGAAAGTAGACAAGAAGGTTAGTGTGATTGAATCGATAGACAACCAGTTGAAGCGCTTAGAGACCAGTGGTAAGGGTTCAGTGCCTATTGTGCCTAAGAGAGGTTTGGGATTATTTTCTCGAGTGTAGATAAATGGGCAGAACAAACGAATCATTATGGGAAAAAGTAAAGTTAGAAGTGATACTAGGAGGAAAAGGCGGGCTTCCTGGGAAATGGAGCGCGAGAAAAGCACAACTCGCCGTGAAGATCTACAAGGATAGAGGTGGAGGATATGAAGGAATGAAACCTAGAGATGGACTTGCGAAGTGGACCAGAGAAGATTGGAACTATGCAGGACAGAGATATTTACCTAGAGCTGTTAGGGAGAGGTTGACTCGCAGTGATATTGCAGCAGAATCTCGCAGGAAGTCTGGTAGAAAGGGTGAGTATGTTCCTTATGGAGAGAAGGTTACTGGGTTGATGCGTAAATTGAATATTGTATAAGAAGTTTTTTACACATTATGTGTGAAATACCAAACCTGCCGACATTTTTCTCTACAAAGTTTTGTATATAGAAGATTTTAAACGTTTTGAAAATTTTTTGAAAATGGTTTTGTGAAAAAGTGAAAAACGTGAAAATTTTGAAAAGCAAATTTGAAAATTTTCAAAAGTTTAAAAAATCGGTTCGTCGGGGGAACTCTTTTTGAAAAAATGTTGGCAGGTTTGGCATTTTCCTTTTTATTTTTTTTTTAATAATTAATTTAGAGAGAAATAGTTGGCAGTTTTCTTTCACGCGCACTTTGTGCGCTTTACGCGCGATTCTCGCGCTGGGACCCATGCCTAGAAGTCGTGAAATTCGCGTCTAAAGATATCGATTTCTGATAAAAACTGATTTTTTTTTTTAATTTTTTTTATTTTATCAAAACATATATAAAAGATGGACTACCAAGGATTACCTAGTGCGATTCGAGCTGCAACTTTCAAGCAGCTCTCAAGCTTACAAAACGAAGATATTCAAACCGATATGGAATCTTTCGCAGATTGGTTGAGTATTGTTGAGGAACAGATTTCTCTCTTATCTCGCCCACTTGAAATGGCACCTCAAGAAGAAGCAAAGGCGTTTGATAAGCGCCGTAAGGCAAACGATAAGCTTGTAAAAGAAGCTGAGAAAGTCTCAAAGGAGATTTTGAAACTTAGAGAGAAGTTTGATAAGGAACTCACAAAGCGTGTAGATCAACAAATACGTGAAATTGAGAGAAAGAATAAACTCAAAGTTCAAGAACAAGAGAACGAACTAAAACGTTTAGACAAAGAACGAAAGCGTCAACAGAAAGAGATTGAGTTTGAACGTAGACAAGAAGAACTTCAAGATAGAGAGGAAGCAAAAAGACAAAAGGAACTCGATAAACAGTTTGGAGAGTTAGACAAGGATATTGCTAAGATGAACGCAGCAACAGCGCATTTACATCGCAAGATGGACGAATGGTGTGAACCAAATGGATCAAAGCTCACTATAGTAGAATCTGTAGATGCGCGCAGAGTTGGTTGGGTTGCAATGAATTGGGACAAATTAGTCGCTGAAGATAAGATTGGTAAAGCATATGATAACGTATCTCGCACGTATTTGCCTGATGATGTTTATAAACGCCAATTCATGACAATGTGCAAACAACTCAATCTTCAAGCATGGCCTTATGCAACTCGCGAAGTTCAATATACTCAAGCATCATACGGATATGGTCGTATGATGGCTCGTGCGAAACTTCCAGGACAAGGTATATCTAGACCAATTCGCCATACCATTTTCAAAGGAATGGGTCAAGATATTGATTTCAAAAATGCACATCCAGTTTTCTTTCATAGATTATGTGAGAAAATTGAAGATTTAGAATGCGAACATCTCACAAAATATATTGAAAATCGCGAACCTCAAATCAAAGAAGGTATTACATTTGCTGCGAAACACGGCTTCGATATTTCAAGAGATGATTTGAAACGTGCGTATCTTTCAAAGCTTAACGGAGGAAGTGGATCAATCATGAAAAATGGGTTAGAAGTGCCAAAAACAGCCGCACACAAAGCATTCGATGAAGAAATAAAAAGTTTACATCAATACGCTTACAATCTATTGAAAGTGGAACATCCAGAGTATGAAGAAAGTGCTCTATCTTCTCGCGGAGAAGACCATTGGAATTTACAAGGTTCAGTCGTGAATCATTGGCTATGCGATCAAGAAAATCGAGTCTTACATACTTGTTATGTCCATATTCGAGAAAAACTCAAGAAACGTATCAACTTTCTTGCATTTGATGGTTTGTTTCTTCGCGATAAGCTTACCGAAGAAGAAATGCAAGAACTAGAAGAGTTGATTTATGAACAACATGACTTTACAGTTGAAATAGTTGCCAAAGAAATGGACGAAGGATTCGATATACCATCGGAAGAATTACAACTCATTACCAAGCAAACTCCATGCTATAGATATTTTGATTGGAAATATTTCGATGAGAATCGTGTAGGAGGCTCTGAAATCGAACTTGCTAACTTATTGCTTCCAATCTTGCGTGAAAGCTATATTATTACAAGTCGTTCAGAGAATGAAGGTCTTATTTGGGATGAAGATATGTTGCTTTATGATAACTTTACTAGTCGTGATTTGATACCTGATATCCAACGTATCTTGAACGATTCAGCAAAAACAGCAGTAGACTTTTACCTAACACAATTTCAAAACAAAACAAAAGAACTGAAAAAAATCATCAAAGACGCAGCATCCAAAGAAGAACAAGAAACAATGAAACAAGAAGTACAAGCCATACAAACATTACTAAACAAATGGTTGAAACGAGTAGATGACAATACTGCATGGGGAAACTACTCTAAATGTGAGAAAGTATGCAAGACTCTAGCTCCATCCTTATTTCAACGCAATAATGCAATTTGTGAATCTATCAATGTTGCGCAACCTTATCACATGCCTCTCAAAAATGGACAATGTATTGAACTAACTACAGGAAAAACTTGGAAACGCACACCAGAAGATGCATATACATTTGAATGTCCAGTAAAATATACACCATGGGATTCTCTAGCTCAATCCAAGAAAGATATCGTATTAAACTATATCAATACCATGTTTACAGACAACACAGAAAAGCCACGTCTTGCGAAAGAAGACCAACAAGAGTACATTGATTACATTCAAGTGTTATTTGGTTATGCCCTTACTCTCTCAACTGAAACTCGACAGTTCTATCTCATCACAGGCGGAGATGAAGGTTCAAACGGTAAATCAAAATGGTTCAATGCACTTGAAAAAATCTTAGGAATGAACCAACGTTTCTCAATGATGCAACG
>JBMOHW010000167.1:0-4778 GCA_049317665.1 Terrimicrobiaceae bacterium
AACAAACGCAGCGCAGACCCCGAATCCGTCGCCGCACAGGCATACGCCTCGTCGAGATATCGCTCACTCATCGCCAGACACTTCTCGCGCGTCAAGCCGGCCCGATCTCCCCCATCAATCAACGAATAGAACGGACGGAAGATCCGCTCTCGCTCGGCATACACCCCCACCCAATCCCGCACCGTCTTCGACTCCGGCTGCCGGTGCTGCACCGCGAGCACATCGGGAACCAGATGGAATCGATGCCGCTCGGACATCCTCCACCAATACTCATAGTCCATCACCAAATGAAGATCCTCCCGCAGCAGCCCGATCGCGTTCTGGACCGACTTGCGAAAAAAGACAGCCGGTTGATGAATCTTCACCGCTCGAGACCACCACCGAATCAAATCCTCGCGTCGATCGAACTTCGCCTCGGCGATTTGATCGTCAGATCCAGCATAGGAAACCTGACGCACATGCCCAAAAACAACGTCAACCGAGGGATCCGCAAATCGCTGCCGCAAGCCGTCGAAAACACCTGGCGGATAAGAGTCGTCGGAATTGAGCCAACAGATTATCTCACCGCGTGCTCGCAAGAACCCCTTGTTTACGGCGTGGGACTGACCGCGATCTCGCTCGGACAAAAACTGGATATGCGGAAAACCCTTCACAATCGATCCGGTTTCATCCGTCGAAACGTTGTCCAAAATCAAGTGTTCAAAATCCGGATCCCCCTGCGCGACGACAGACTCGATACATCCCTTCAGGAACTTCCCTTGATTCCACGAGGGTGTGATGACGGAAAAATACGGCATTCTATGCCCCGCTGCTCAACAACCCGGCGGAATCATTGATCCAATCAGGTCTCGTTTGACCGCGTCCAGTAAGGCCGAAAAAAATCCGTGCGGCGTGCCCGCGAGCAGTCCACCCATTGGAAAGCCCCAGCCTGCGCGCGTCGGCCAGCAGTGGCTCCAAGATCCCCCAGCAACGCCAGTGGAATGCCTCCTGAAGTGCACTCGTGAGGAGCCCGGCATCATCGGGGATCCAAGCGACGTCGAGCCCCCTTTCGGCCCCCCATGCCCGCAACCGGCGCTTGGCGAGCCACCCGCGATAGATCCTCTTGGCGTCCTGCGTTCCATGCGAGCCGGGTCTCCACGTTTTGTCCAAGACGACCGTGTCACAATGCGCAATCGGTGCCAGCAATCCGCATCGCATCCAGAGATCCCGATCTTCCATGGGCTCCGTGCCCGAAACGAATCCCCCGGCTTTTTCAAACACATCGCGTCGCACAATCGCCGATCCCGGTGTGATGATTGCGCCTCGGTTGATATTCGCCTGCGACGGAAGTGGCGGGGCACCGGCGCAAAAGTCAAACCCGTTCAGTCGCGGAATCGCCGGAGGCTCCCGTCGCTCGATCACCATCCCGTAGGCGACGGACGCCCCCCGGCGCTCCGCCGCTCTCTGCAAGCTCTCAACCGCATGCGGAAGCAGGCGGTCGTCGGAATCAAGGAATAACAGCCACTCCCCAGAAGTCTTCAGCGCACCGAAATTCCGCGCCCGGGATACACCGCCGTTAGCGAGCGAATGAGAAGTCACCTGGCGACCAAATCGCGATACCGCGTCCAACGTCGCGTCCGTGCTGCCATCATCGACCACGACGATCTCGACCTCCCCAACCGTCTGGTTCAGGCAACTCTCGATCGTCGCCTCAACCCACTCGGCCGAGTTGTAAGCGGGAATCACGATGGATACTGAATGAATTTGCCCGCTCATCACTTTTGACTTAACAGGATGCCGTGACCGCCAAAACATTGATTCCACTCCCGATCCGCCGGGCTCTCGGGGGCTGGTGGCACAAACGCAGCGAGCGGAACAAAAAGTCCCGGCTTCTTCAGCATCTCCGCGGCAACGCCGTGGAATGCAATGTCTGCCTCTGGACAGGCTCGGCGTTCACGGATGATGGCTGGCATCCGGGAACGATTTGCCCGAACTGCGGAAGCCAGGTCCGACACCGAATGCTCGCGGCGATTTTCGATGGAAAAAGTCTGTCGTCGCAATGGAATGAAGGGTCTCTTTTGGCCGGGAAGGAGATTTTGCATTTTGCCCCGGAGCGCCAACTTCGGGATCGCATTCAGCGTGTGGCCGGTCGTTACGTTACAGCGGACTATGAGCGCGGGGACTGCGATTGGAATCTCGACCTGAGCCGGATGCCGGACGTCAAAACCGCGAGTTTCGATTTGATCATTGCTTGCGACGTTCTCGAGCACGTCCCGGATGACCGCGCGGCCTATAAAGAAATCCACCGGGTTCTTAAAATGGCTGGCCTTGCCATCCTGACTGTCCCACAGCGGGACTCACCGGCAGATACCGACGAGGACCGAACCGTCGTCGCCGAACAAGCCCGCGAGCAGAGGTTCGGACAGAAGGATCACGTTCGAATGTTTGGCGATGACTTCGCGGAGAGGTTGCGGGTTTCAGGATTTGATGTCGTCCAAATGGACGCAACAACGTTTGCTCCACAGGTCCGATCACGACTCGTTCTCGTCCCGCCCATCCGCAGCCGGCATCCCCTTGCGACCAATGATCGAAGAATCTACCTCGCCCGGCGGATTTGATCGATCGTTCTCGCCAGCTTTTTCCGAAGCCTCATGGACCATGAGACGTCCGTCCCGTCGCGGTGACGTCTCAGCCCGGCTTTTCTCTTCTCGTGCGCGATCTGCGGAAACGAACCCTGCGGCTTTTCTTCAAGAGCCCGCCGCGCCGCATCGCTGGGCAGTTGTTCCCAGACAAGAATCTCCCCGAAAGCCAGTCCCTCCAGCGCCTCCCAAGCCCGGCCAATGCTGCCAGAACTGAGATCCCGAACACAAAGTGGTTCGTCCAAATGGCACCGCCAGTCACACCCTCGACAGGGGACATCAACCGTCAGCACGACACCTCTGGTGCCGGTCGGATAAAACCTTCGCCCATGCCCGCCGCCGAATGCTGCGACGACCGGCTTTTGAAGTGCTGCAGCGAGGTGCATCGCACCGGAATCTTTTCCGACATAAGCCTTCGCTCCGTTTAATAGCGCGGCCAACTCGCCAAGAGTTGGAATCTTTCCCGTGAGATCACGATGTCTGCCTGCCTCGCGGAGTTGGGAAAAAATCCGGGCGTTCGATCCTTGCTCGACCGCACTTCCGACAAACACGAATGCCAGATCCGTTCTCGCCTCAAGGTCCCGCAATTCCCGCACCCAATTCTCAACCCCAAAACCCTGAAAGTAATCGCCCTCGCGGTATCCGGGACTCACTACGAGGAAACTTCCCGAGGCCAAGCCGTTCGCAGTGTCCGGCAATCGATCCAAAGCCCCGGAATCAAGTCGACAGGCGGGAAGGTGAACCGTCCCACCGAGCAAAACCTCCGCCGCACGGGAGTTTCTTAGGGGCTCACTGTCTTCGTCTCGGATGGGGACACTCGTCGCAAACCGTCCGGCAATCTCACCCGGATCGGCAACGCATTCGGAGGGCCAAAATGCCGAATCCAAGACGAAGCCAGCCAAACGAAAATCGCTCAAACTCTCGGAGGCATATTCCTCCAGCATCGAAGGTTGCGCCGGTCCAAGAAAAACCAAATCGGGATTGAATTTCCGCACCAGTTCCAACTCCTCAGCGAAGACGTCCCGTCGTTCTTTGGCTTTCTTGGAATACGGACTCACGCCGAGCGGAACGAACTCCCCTCCGAGCCCGAAAAGCCTCGCCGCTTCAAGGGTCGGATCCCGCGCGAGGAGCTGCAATTTCCAGCCGCGGCGCTCCATTTCCCGGAGCCAGGGTAATCGCAAAAGAAAATCACCGATCCCGTCCGGGCTCGTCAGAGTCCATTTCATCGAACAAGACCTGCGACGAACTGGGAGTAGTTTTCGCGGAAGCGCTCCCGGGTATGGACCTCACGCACATGCTCCCACGCCGCACGGGCACGTCGCTCGGCCTCGCCGGGTGACATTTCCGCCACGCTCGTTGCGGCTGCGCGCACGGCGCCAACACTCCCTCCCTCAATCGCCACACCGAATTCATTAAGATCCACACTGGCCTCCCAGGTGCAGGCGGGCAGCATCCCGGCATGCATGCAGTGGATCACACTTCCCGCTCCGCCCTCGGCAGACGACGGATAAATCACCGTCGCATGGGTCCTCGCGATCTCTGCGAAATCCGCCGCCGCCATATCCATCCAGCCGTGCAGCCGAATATTTGGCCTATCCAACAATTCCTTTTTGTAGACCCGAAAAAAGTCCTCCTCCTTCTCAGGTCGCCCACACACCGTCAGTTCCAATTCCGGAAGTCCAGCAAAGGCATCCAACACAAGATCAAGGCCTTTATGGACCATGCCGTAGCTTCCGACCCACAGGAATTTCCTCCGAGCCTTTTCGAAGTCTCGCCCCTCCGGCCAATCGAACTGATAGGCCGATGAGATCGGCACCCGCGTCAGCGGCTTGTTTGCAAATCGAAAGCTATCGCTGGTGTATTCATTCCCGAGCACCACGACACGATTTGCCACCTCAACACCGCGCGATGGCTCGACCTGCCTTCGCGGTCGAAGTGCAATACCTTTTCGATCTCGAACGGACTCAAGGCGCGCAAGCTCAGACCTGTTCCACATGAGCCAATGCGATCCCGTGGCGTGCAGGATGCGAGTGCATCCGCCGGGCAGCACCGGATCCCATCTCTCGAGATTCGAGTGGATATCAATCGCGAATCGGCAGTCCGAAGGCGGCTGATAATCAAGATCCTGACAGTCCGCAATCTCCACACGGTATCCGGATT
>JBMOHW010000168.1:0-4776 GCA_049317665.1 Terrimicrobiaceae bacterium
TACTTAGAACGCAGTTGGGCATATGGCACTATGGAGCGCACCGCTTGGTTAGACTCTGGTTTACGGCAATATCCAATGGCAGCTGACGGATTAAATAACCGTGTTCTGTACCACGAAGCCGCCGTAGACGATGTATCAGGACTAACCCCTGTACCGATTGAAGCCTACATTCAGTCCTCTGACTTTGACATTGGGGACGGGCATAACTTTGGATTTGTCTGGCGTATCTTGCCTGATATTACCTTTAATGGGTCAAATGTAAACCAACCTAAAGTAACAATGACGGTTCGCCCACGCAGGAACTCAGGTGCCCCATATGGAACGGCAGATACTCCAGAAGTACCTAGCACCCAGAACTACACAAGCCAGCGTACCTATGACGTGCAAGAGTTTGACGGTCAGGTATATACCCGCCTACGAGGTCGCCAGATGGCATTTAGGATTACGTCTACCGATTTAGGTGTGGCTTGGCAGTTAGGTACTCCTCGTATAGATATTAGGAATGATGGTCGCAGATAATGGCTGTAACTCCACTACGCCCCTCAAAAGCACCCAATTTACTGGTTGCGCCGACCCAGTATCAACAGCAATATATTGACCAGCTTAACAACGCCTTACGTTTGTACTTCAACCAGATTGACAACTTTACTCAAAACGTAACAGTACCCGCTTCAGGCACTACGGCAAATAGACCAACCGAGCGGCTAGAAGTAGGACAGTATTACTTTGATACAAGCCTTGGGTATCCGATCTATTGGAATGGTTCAGATTGGGTAAATGCCCTTGGAGAGCCTTTAATTTTCTTAACAGGCGTAAAAACAATAGGAAGAGTTGGTACTGTAACGGTTACAACTGTCTGACAACATGATAAACTTGACACCAAATAACCCCAAGGTACGCTTATGAGCTTACACAATCTAGCGCATCACGTTCGAGCAAAAGGGCGTGGCAAAGACAGCATGCTTGTCCATATGACTCCACGAGAAGTTCAGGGGTTACAAGCGCTTGCTAAAGCTAAGGGTGGCACACTAACAATTAACCCAGAAACGGGTTTACCAGAAGCCGGCTTTTTAGATTAGATTCTCCCAATGGTGGCTATGGCTGCCGCTACGTACTTTACTGCTGGAGCCGCCGCTCCTGCTTTGGCTGGTACTTTAGGTACAACAGGTGCCGGTATTGTTGCTGGCGCAGGTTCTGGAGCTCTTTTTGGTGGTCTTGGCGCTGCAATGCAGGGTGGTGATGTAGGTAAAGGCGCTTTATTTGGCGGTCTTGGTGGTGCTATTACCGGGGGTATGGGTGGTTATGACAACGTGTATGGTGCTGCGGCGGCTACTCCAAATCCTGCGGCTGCTGTAAACCCTAACGCTCCTGTAGATCCAAATTTATTTGGACCCCCAAATCCTGCAAATCCAAATTTAGTTGGAAATCCAAATTTACAAGGTCCTGTGCCAGTAGGACCGCCCACACCTTCCGGAACTCCCGGAACTCCCGGAGGACCTCCTACTAAAGAATTCCTTGAATCATTCAGACCCGGTGTTCCAACACCATCTGCCGTTGACGATAAAACAAAAGTAGAAGCAGCAAAAACGATTTATCAAGGTTTTGGTCCCGGTGCTAGTCTTTCTAAAGCAGCTACTCTTGCCCTGCCCGGTATTGGTGGTGCAATGAGTGAAAAACCAGAAGAACTGCCCGGTGAAGAAGATCCTTACAAAAGACGAGCTACTTTATCTCCTGATTTCCAAGGGTATACCCCATCTCAACCAAATCCATACTACAGAGCGCAATACACACGGTATGCAGCGGGCGGCGGTTTAATGGACGCATACCAAGCTGGTGGTCCTGTAGAGCGTATGTCTATGATGAATACGGCAATGAACCCACAAGGCGGTTTATACCCACAGGGCATGATTGATAAAACCCAGTATGCCACCCCTATTCAGCGCCCAGTAAGTTCCGAGTTAGTTATGGATGATTCTGCTTACGAGCGGTCTAGCCCTATGTTAATGGCTGCTGGTGGAGATACACGTAAGAAAAAGCGTGCGTCTTTGACTGCTGAACGCACAATTAATAGCCTTGATCCATATAATGCGGCTCTAGCGCAGCTTAACAATGCTCGTTACGGGGCTAATATGTCTGGCGTTGGTGCCTTAAATCCAACCATGACTTCGCTTGGAGAGTTGCCAGTAGTAGCGGGTGCAAAAGGGGGTATTGCTGATTTGGGAGGGTACTCAGATGGTGGACGGATGCTTAAGGGTCCTGGTGATGGTATGTCTGATTCCATTCCTGCCACTATTGGTGGTCGGCAGCCTGCTCGTTTGGCTGATGGGGAGTTTGTGGTTCCTGCGGATGTGGTTTCTCATCTCGGTAACGGCTCTACTGACGCTGGTGCTAAGAAGCTATATGCCATGATGGACAAGATTCGCAAGGCTAGAACGGGTAAAAAGAAGCAGGCTCCAGCAGTAAATACAGGTAGGTTTATGCCCGCATGAACTTAAAGATCGTGCCTATCCCAACGCAGTTTATTAACCAGATGTGGGCTCAGGTAGAGGCGCATATTAAAAGCGCTGAAGATAAGTTTGGTGGGGCAGAGTACACAACAGAGCAAATTAAGGTATACCTAGTAACAGGGCAGTGGATGTTGCTAGTAGCGGTAGATGAGAGTGATGTTGTACATGGTGCGGCAACTATAAATTTTATCAATTACCCAAGCGATAGAGTTGCTTTTGTTACCGCAATAGGTGGAAAATTAGTAACAAGTCCAGATACATTTACGCAAATGTCCGATATATTTAAAGCCAACGGTGCAACCAAGATACAAGGGATTGCAAAAGAAGCCATAGCTAGGCTGTGGAAGCGTTTTGGCTTTGAAGAGAAGGCTATTTTGGTGGAAGTTAAATTATGAGCATCTTAAGATCAAAACACAGCGGTTGGACCCATGAAGGTAGACGCACTCCATTTATGGGTGGTGGTGGTGGTCAGCAACCAACGCAAAATACTTCATACAACACAAACGTTCCTGAGTATGCTCGCCCGTATGTGGAGAACATGCTGGAGTCCACCCAAAAGCAGATTTACACATATAACGACAAAGGGGAACAAACTGGCTTTAGACCTTATCAGCCTTATAGTACTAACCCAAGCGACTATGTAGCGCCGTTTAGTCCAATCCAACAGCAAGCCCAAGCAGGCGTTGCTAATTTACAAACACCTCAACAGTTTCAAGCAGCTACTGGATTAGCCGGCACTGCCGGTATGGGTGGTTTAAGTGCCGCTCAGCAAGCGGGTGCATTAGGTGGTCAAGCTCTTGGTTACGGCGCAACAGGCGCTGAATATGGTGGTTTAGGAGCACAACAAGCTTTGGCTCGTGCTCAACAAACTGCACAACAAGCTGGTATGTATGGCGGTATGGGAGCTGGCTTTGGTGGTCGTGGTGTACAGGCGGCTGAACAAGGCTTTGGTGCTGGAGAGGCTTTTGCTCGTCAAGCTACTGACCCATACGCAACTCAAGCCTATATGTCTCCATATATGCAAAACGTGGTTGATTATCAAAAGTCTCAAGCATTGCGTGATTTTAATATTGGTCGAGGAATGCGTGGTGCCCAAGCTGTTGGTAAAGGCGCCTTTGGTGGTAGTCGTCAAGCAATTGCAGAATCTGAAGCAGAAAGAGCTTTAGGCAGTCAGTTACAAGGTATTGCTGCACAAGGTTCACAAAAAGCATTTGAAGATGCGCAACGCCAACAACAGTTTGGCGCTAATTTAGGGCTTCAAGGCTTACAGGCTGGTTATGGTGGTCTTGGTTTAGGCATGCAAGGTGCTGGGCTTGGACTTCAAGGTGTTGGTGCTCAACAAGCCGCTGGTCAATTAGGACTTCAGGGTACAGCTCAAGGCATTCAAGGGGCTCAAGCAGGCATGCAGGGCGTTCAAGGTGCTATTGGCGCAGGACAATATGGGTTAGGTGGGTTAGGTGCTGCTACACAGGCGGCTGGTGCTTTAGGGCAACTTGGTCAGCAACAGCTTGGTGCACAGACAAACATACTAAATCTTCAAAGCCAAGTTGGCGCACAGCAACAGGCTCAAGAACAACAGAAGATTAACCAAGCTATTCAAGATTACGCTACGGCACAACAGTATCCGTTTATGCAGCTTGGTTTAATGAACGCCATGCTTAGGGGTTTACCATTACAAAGCACTTCGACTCAGTCGTATCAAGCCCAACCTAGTACTGGGCAACAGCTTTTGGGCTATGGTCTTGGCGCATTGGGCGCTTATAAAGCATTTAGTTAAGGATTTACTATGGCTATTCCTTCCGCACCCGCAACGTCGCCAGCCATGGCTGCTGGACGTGGCTCTCCTAATCCCATGCCAGCAGGGTTATCTGCGCTATTAAAGCCTGACGCTGCTTCTCGTGGTAAACCAGTAGAGAGCATGGAGAAACTGTTCAATGTTGCTAAAGATCTTCCTGATTCTGTATTAGCGGATGTGTTGGCAGGTAGAAGTCTTCAAGTCCCACAATACCTTGCGATGCTTGTAGCCACAGGACGTAAGAATCTACGTACTGCTATGCAGGGGGTTCAAGCACGAGCCCAGTTGCAACAGCCTAGCGTTAAAGATAAGTTGTTAGCTGAGGAAGCCGTTAGTCCCATGATGGGACAACCCATGCAGGGGCAAATGCCTGTAATGGCTGCCGAAGGCGGTTTGGCTAGTTTGCCAGCACCCAATATGGACACCGTTGATATGGCTGACGGTGGGATTATTGCGTTTAACGGTGAAAAAAAT
>JBMOHW010000169.1:0-4740 GCA_049317665.1 Terrimicrobiaceae bacterium
TCGTTCGCGAGGCCAACAAAATCCTCGCCGCCAGCACGGATTGCAACGCGATCTATTGCCGCCAAGATCCGCGCGAAGGCGCTCGAATCGCGGTCGCCGAGGCGGCTCGTAACATCGCCTGCACTGGTGCCGTTCCGCTCGCTTTGACGGACAATTTGAACTTCGGAAATCCCCACAAACCCGAAAACTTTCTCCAACTCCGCGAGGCCGTCGAGGGCATGGCAGAAGCCTGTCGTGCGTTCCAAACCCCCGTCACAGGTGGCAACGTCAGCCTTTACAACGAAAGCCCGGCGGGAGCGATCGACCCGACGCCGACCGTCGGGATGGTCGGCTTGGTCGAAAGCCCCAAGCACATCACGACCCAGTTTTTCAAATCCCCCGGCGATGTCATCATCCTCCTCGGCGACCCCGGTGACGAGCTCGGAGCCTCCCACTACCTTCTGGCCGTTCACGGGAAAAAAATCGGCCCGCCTCCGCATCTCGACTACGAGAAAGAACTCGCCGTTCAAAATGCCGTCCGCTCGCTGATCCGCATGGGGCTTGTCACCAGCGCGCACGATGGCGCGGAGGGCGGCCTCGCCGTTGCGCTGGCCGAGTCGTGCATTTCCGGCCCGGATCTGGTCGGTGCAGAGATCGACCTCGCTTGTTCGTCTCCCCGGGCGGATGTGGCCCTTTTCAACGAATCCCAGTCTCGAATCATCATCTCGGTCAAAAGGGCAAATGCCGATGTCGTCCTCTCGCTTCTCGAGTGGCGGGGAGTGCCAGCCAGCCGACTCGGCCACGTTTCCGCAACGCCGTCGCTCAACATTCGCGTCAATGCGAATTCCTTCGAATGGGCGCTGCCTTCCCTATACGCGGCATGGAACAATGCGATCCCGGAATTGATGGAAACTTAATTGCGCCTCGTGCGAACTACCAGTTTGACATCAATTCACTCCGTCCTTAGAACCTTGAATTTCCCATGAAGATAGCGGTTACAAAAGAAGCCCTGCTCGAAGGCCTGCAACGGATCCAAAACGTGGTCAGCACACGCGCCACACTCCCGGTTCTCTCCAATGCGCTCATCGAGGCCACCGAGTCGGGAGTGCGTCTCACGACAACCGATCTCGAAGTGGGAATCCGATGCTCCATCGAAGCCCGTGTCGAGAAGCCCGGATCCACCACCCTGCCCGCCCGTCGGCTTGCCTCCATCGTTCGCGAGCTTCCCAGCTCGGAAATCATTATCGAGGTCGATGCGAAAAATGTGGCCTCGATCCGTTGTGGACAGAGCTTCTTCAAAATCTTCGGCCTGCCCCAGGAAGAATTTCCAGCCTACCCCGCTTTCAAGGAGCCGAAATCGTTTACCCTCAAACAAAGCGAACTCCGCGATGGCCTCCGGAAGACTTCCTACGCGATTTCGTCGGACGAGACTCGCTACGTTCTCAACGGCATCTTGTTTTCGCTGGTCGATAACAAATTAACCCTCGTCGCCACCGACGGACGTCGATTGGCACTTTTCGACAGCGATATTGAATTTCCGAAAAGCCACGAACGCGACTTCATTCTCCCAACCAAGGCTGTGACTGAACTCCAGCGACTGCTCGGTGATGAGGGCGATGTGACGATCTCGACCTCGGACAACCTCGCGTCGTTCGAGCTCAACGGTGCCCAGCTCGTCTCGAAGCTTGTCGAAGGAAATTACCCAAACTACCGCCAGGTCATACCCGGCGAGGCCAAAGAACGCGTCACCATCGAACGCGAAGCTTTGTTCACCTGCGTCCGCCGCGTTTCGCTTCTCAGTAGCGATAAGACCAGCTCGGTCCGACTCACATTCTCGAAAAACAATCTCGATATCTCAGCGAATACCCCGGAGGTCGGCGAGGCCAAGGAATCGATGGCGATAACCTATCGGGGCAAGGATTTTTCCATCGCATTCAACCCGGAGTTTTTGATGGATCCCCTCAAAAATCTCCCGAATGACGAAGTCTTTCTCGAGCTGATCGACGAAATGAGCCCCGGTGTGCTGAAGATTCAGACGCCGTTCCTCTACGTCATCATGCCCATGCGCGTCTCGGCGTGAGCTCGCCGCGGCACCTCTGGGGTATCGACCTCGGGGGAACAAAAATCGAAGGAGCTATCGTCGATCCCGAGCGCCCCGACGAGGCCGTGCACCGGCTGCGAAAGGATACTGGCTCCGCACTCGGCTACGGACATGTGCTCTCCCAGATCATCACGGTCGTTCGCGAGTTGGAAACCGTATCCGGAGAAAAATGCCCGGCCCGACTCGGCCTCGGGACGCCCGGCACGGTTGAACCCTCGACCGGTGCGTTGAAAAATTCGAATACAACCTGCCTGATCGGACGTCCGCTCCACGCGGATCTTGCCTCGGCGTTGGGATGTCAGGTCTTCACAGCAAACGACGCCAACTGTTTCGCGCTGGCCGAGGCGACGTTGGGATCGGCTCGTGGTGAGGGCGTCGTATTTGGGATCATTCTCGGAACCGGTGTCGGCGGCGGCATCGTCGTGAACGGTCGCGTGCTCAATGGCGCTCATGGCATTGCCGGAGAGTGGGGACACAATCCCCTTCCGGGCGAGGATCTCCCCTGCTACTGCGGACAGCGCGGTTGCATCGAGACCGTTCTGGCCGGGCCGTCCCTCGAGCGATTCTACCGGGAACTGGGCGGCGAATCCCTCCGACTGCCCGAAGTCGTCCGCCGGGCTTCCACCGGCGAGGAACACGCCACAAAGACTCTGGAGCGCCTCCGCTCCAAGTTCGCAGAGGCCATCGCCCCCGTGATAAACATTCTCGATCCCGACGCGATCGTCATTGGCGGCGGAGTCGGCAACCTCGCTCTTCTCTACGAGGACGCGACACGCGACGCCATATGCCGACATCTCTTTAATCCCGAACTCCGCACCAAGATCCTGCGCCCGGCCCTCGGCGACAGTGCCGGGGTTTTCGGAGCCGCCATGTTGTCACGGTCCTAGTCCCGGAAATTCTTAAAGCCGAGCAAGACACCGAAATCCCGCCCGCGGCAGAAGGTGATGGCATTCTGGAGTTCGTCCCGGCTTTTCCCGGTGACCCGGATCTCCCGCTCTTGGAGCGAGCTTTGGACCTTCAGACCCGCCGCCTTGATTTCCCGGATGATCTCCTTGGCCTTGTCGCCATCGAGCCCCTGCTTGATCACAAAGTCCTGCGTGGCGTGGCCGAGGGGAGAAATCGCGGCATCCTTGCGCTCGACATTTCTCAGGTCGATATTCCGCTTCGCCAGTTTGCCGACAACCATGTCGTGGAGCGCTTTCAGTCGCGTGGCATCCTCGGCCTTGAGGGCGATTTTGGAATCCTTCGCGACCCACTCAATCGTGGCTGAACTCCCCTTGAAATCGAACCGTGTCGCCAGTTCTTTGACGGCTTGATTGACCGCGTTGTCGATTTCCTGCTTTTCGATTTCCGAAACAATGTCGAATGATGGCATTTCGAAGGGAATACCCCGTGTCGGCTCGGATCGTCAAAGCCTCATTCTCGGGTTCAGATACCAAAAACCGCCTCCTTTCTCCGATACCCCCCTTTCTCGTCAACCAAAAAAACACCTGACAAACGGGAATCTGCGTGGTATTCTGCGTTTCTCATGCTTATGCAAAGGAAAAGTGCTTTCTCCCGTCGTCTTCCTGATTTGGTGACGGAGGAACTGGTTGCGGTGTTGTCCAAAAAGAATTCTTTCGAGTTCAAACAGCTCTTCGATGTGGTCCACGAGCGACTGCGTGCCCGGAATGCTGCCAGCGGAGGCGAAGAAATGCTCCGTCTGCGGGCTTACGAGAAACTTCAAAACTTGGTCTCTCGCGGGATGGTCAAGAAAACCGGTAAGAAATACAAGGGACTTGCCGCGCTCTCGAAGGCTCTCACTCCACCGGAAGCTCTTCCGGTGCCCGCGGCACGCTGAGCCCGCCGATTCTCTAGAGAAATTTTCCGCCGACCCCGAGGCGATAGCCGCGGAGGAATTCCCTCCCGGACACTTTCTTGCGCCCTTCGAGCTGCACTTCGTCCAGAACCAGGGCGTCCCGTCCGGCGGCAACGACAAGCCCATCAGCTCCGGCGGAAAGGACTGTGCCGGGATCGCCGCTTCCTTCCACAGGTCGTGCTCGGTGGATCTTGAGATTCTGGTCCAGATCGAGCGAGCGCGTCATCGCCCCCGGCCAGGGATTCATAGCCCGAACCCGCCTCGCCAGTTCATCGGCCGATTGCGTCCAGTCGAGCACACCGTCGGACTTTTGAAGCTTCGGAGCGTAGGTCGCCTGCGCATTATCTTGGGGTATCCGGATGGCCGTCCCGGCCGCGAGTTGCCGCAAAGCCTCCAGGACGACCGGGGGCGCCATTTCCGCCAAACGGTCGTGTAGCTCTCCAGCCGTTTCGTCATCCTGAATCTTCGTTTTCGAAACAAGCAAGACATCGCCCGTATCGAGTCCTTCATCCATGGCCATCACGGTCACGCCGGTTTCCAAATCGCCCGCCAAAATCGCCGACTGGATGGGCGAGGCCCCCCGGTGACGTGGCAGCAGGGAGACATGAAGGTTCACGCACCCAAAGCGCGGCAGGTTGAGGATTTCCCGCGGCAGGATCTGGCCATATGCTGCCACGACCATCACGTCCGGGGCCAGATCGTTTAAGATCTCGAGTGCCGATGGATCGCGCATCCGGGATGGCTGAATAACCGGAAGCCCCCTCGCCTCGGCCTCCAGCTTGATGGCAGACGCCCGCGGCTT
>JBMOHW010000170.1:0-4732 GCA_049317665.1 Terrimicrobiaceae bacterium
TCAAAGCGCAACGGTCGGCAGTGGCCGCGCTTGAGGCCCAGCGAGGCAAACGGCAGGCGAACGGTCAGGGACCAAAACCCGGCACCCCGGAACGCCCGGGCCGTCCATCGGAAATTGGAAGGCGCCCCCATGGCACCCAGCCATTCTCCTTTGCAGAGGGGGCTGATATCGTTCATGGCCCGTCCGGCGAAATATTCGCGAGCTCCCGCCGCGTTGATCAGAAACCCGCGGCTGTCTTCAAATTGGCTGGGGAAGAAGCTCACATGCACCTGGTCATCGGGACCGAGGTCGTTTGGATCGCGCGGATCGGCGCGCAGGTTCTCCATGCGCGGTTCATGACAGACAAAGCCGAGGTAGATCGCATCTGGAGTATACCCGGCCTTCCAAATGGTGAGCCGCCCGTTGTTCGCGTGCTTTTCGGGAACCACAAGCGGGGATGCCTCGATCATCGCATCCCAGGCACCGCCGACCGGGTGACCATCATGCGAGGGCGGTTGCCGAAGGGGACGGCATCGGTAAACATACCCGGTGGGTTCTTCGCCGGTGTAGGAGGGAAAAAGCGGCCTGCCGGGGCGGATGCTTTTATCGATGCGCGGAAACTCCTTTTCCAACAAGGTTTTTAGTTCCCGCATGCGCCAGCGGATTTGGGCGGGAAAATACTTGTGGCTGTTGGCCTCCGGGCAGAAGCCCAAGCGCGGAAACCGCCTGGCCAATGGCAGCAATCGGCTGTCCACTTCGATTTCCCGCTCGACAAGGACTTTCATTTTGGCGAGCAGCGCCTTTCGGTTGCCGGAACGTTGGTGCGCCAACCGCTCGCGCAACGCGTAAAAGCAAAGGATATTTACGGCGCTTTCGAGCTGCAACTCCACGGCCTGCACAAGTCCGATTTGTGTTTGCCGTTCGCGGTTTCCGGTTGCGGCAGGCAGCAGGGACTCCATGAGCCTGACCCCTCGCCGCCAGCGGTCCCGCATGCGGCAGCAAAGGGTGATGACTTCGTCGAGACGGTGGTAATTGGTACAACCGCCGATCAAATCGCCTCCCGGCGCATCGGGCCTCCAATTGCCGCCCAGTTCGATTTCCCGCGGCTCGAGGTAAAGCGGCCAAACGGGACCGTTGTGCAGAGGCCCGAAATAACTGAAGCCGATCGATACCGGGCAGTGATCGTAAGCAGCTTGAAAGTGCTTCCATGCGCGCGCCACGGTTCTGGCATGGCGGCCCCAGTCGCGGAGGGCATGTTCCTCGAGGAAGGCATCTTCCGAGGGAGGCAGCGGGGCGAACGCCAACCCGCCGGCCGCACGGTTCATGAGAGAAGGATCGTTTCCCGACCCCCAGTTTTGCATGGCTCCCGAGACTCCAAGTTCGTGCATCGCGCAAAAGCGACGGTAAAGATTGCCCGGCACCGGCACATAGGGAACGCTGGCCAGTTCGTGCGAACACCCCGCCATGATCTTGGCAAAGACCCGTGTGCCTTTCTTTCGCGCCGCCCGGGCACAGTCGCGAAACAACGCACTCGGACCCGGCACCGACAACCAGTAATCGTCGGCCCGCCGTTCCCTGCCCAACTGGCGCACCCGCGCCGCACTGTCAAAATTGTGCATCAGGATCGCATTGGGCGGCACGTGGGACGCCGCATCGCGGGTCAGGCGTTCCCCCCAACACATGTAAGAAGAATACGGCCAGGCAATGAAGTCCGCCGCGGGATCGGCGGCATGCACCCCCCGCTCCATCGCTGCCAGCGTGTCGCGCAAAACGTCCCGGGGCGCACGGCGACTACACCGCGGACAACGACTCGGACGCACCCGCGGCTCGTATGTGCCCGAATAGCAATGGGAGAGACGTTCGCCGACACAGATCACAATCAGCCCGCCCAACCCCGGCACCCCGGCCACCAATTTGCGAAACCCCTCAGCAATGAAGTCGCGCCCCTGCTTGGTGCCGGTGCAATAGTAAGTCAGCCCGTTGGCATCACCGCCCATCAATTCCGGGTAGCGGGAGCGCAGCGGACTGCCTGCGGGAAATGACTTTGGCTCGTTCACGTAGAGATAAAGCCGGATGCCAAACCTTGCATAACTTTGCACCATTTGGCCGAGTGTTTGAAAAAGGGCCTCCGGTGGCTTTTCAAATTCCGGCACCAGACGATGCGGATAGAGCTCTTCCAAGTGAAGCATCACCCCGTTGATGCCGTCGTGCGCCCATCGGTTCAGGAATTCATCCGGCAGCAAGGCATGGCCGGCGCGTTCGAACATCCCCACATGGAACGCGATGCGGCTGCGGATCACGGGCTCTCTGACCACCTTTCCAAGCGGCAAAAATGGCCCTCCCGTGCGCAGCATCGCGTCCTCCAAAAAGACCAGAGCCCGACGGACGGCCTCGAGATCGGCGGCCTCCACAAGGCACCTCTCTTTGCCAATATCGATGGTGTAGGCTTCGGGAACTGCTCCCGGTGTTCGGACAACCCGCAGTGGATAGCCGGAGCCTGCCGGAATACCCGCAGACTTCAAAAACCGGGAAAAATCCTGGAAGGCGGTCACGAGTCGTCCTTCGGGGTCGGGAATTTGCAGATCGGGCGCCACGCCACCAGCCAGCGAGATTTCGCCGCGGCGGGGGCTCTTCCGTTCCCATCGGATTTTTTCTGCATGCAAGGGCTGCAACATCTCCTGCAGAAAATCCGAACCCGCCGGCTGCGGCGGGGGCGGATAAAAATACCGTCGGTTGTTCTTATCGCTCATGGCTTATTGAGTTCTGACCGAAAGATGGAATCACGGCTCCGGCGGCAGGCCGATGAGGGATGCGGGGGACTGCCGCACCCTTTCTACGACCTGCCGGGCGTCAAAGTGATAACCTTTCCTCTGCAAGACCACGGACTCCCCAGCCGCCAAGGTGGCTTCGTATCTGCCCTCATTGAGGAGCACCCGCCCCTGGGGAACATCCGGCGTCTCGCCCTCGAACGGATCTAACAGTCGCAGCAGGCCCGGCACCGTAGCCGAAACCCTGACCCAGACGGTTTGGCCAAGGTGCCGCACAGCGGATACCTTCCACGCGCCCTCCGTCACCAAGTCGCGAAAAACCACTTCGCGCCAATGCGCCGGAACGCCGGGAAAGACGCGCACCACGTCGCGCCAGCCCTGCAATAGCATGTCGTTGATCCCAGCGCACACCCCGCAGTTCGCCTCATACGTGAAGGGTGTGCTCTGACGGTCGAGTTTCCGCGTTGATCCGAAAAAGGAGGCGCCGGTTTCGCGCCAATCGGAATTGACATGCAGTCCGTTCGGCATCACCCAGTGGTCGGCAAACTGCCGGAGGCAATCGTAAGCCCACTCGCCCCGCCCGAGCACCGCGGCGAACCCGACCATCTGCGCATACGTCCACCCCCACCATTGGTAGGTTCCCAGTCCCAAATACTGGTTCACGCTTGCCTCGATGCGGGAACGGATTTCAGCGCCATCGTCGATGGTCCAATCCATGGCAGGGTGAATGGCCATCAAGTGGCTGGGATGCCGGTGGGATTCATCAAGCGCTTTCCCGGGCCACAGGCACAAGGCACCCTCTTCGGTCAGGGCATACGGTGCCAGACGCTCCTTGATGCGCGACGCATCCGAGCTCAGATCGCTCAAGCCCAGCGCCGTTTCCATTTCGATGATCCAGTCGCAAGCGCGCCGGATCAGTGCCAGGTCAATGTTGGGATCCTTGCAGAATGATTCGCGTGCGGAAGACCGGCGGTACTCCGGGCTGTCCGAGAGCGGCACATGCAGCCGGCCGTCGGATTCCTCCACGAGATTGGCCCGGAAGAACCTGAACACTTCAGATACGATGGGATAGCCCGTCCGGGCCAGCCAGTCCCGGTCCATACTGTGCCGCCAGCGCAGCCAAGGCAGCGAGGCCACCCAACCCGCGGTAGACCAGGAAAAACACCCCGAATACCAATTCGAAGGGTCGCATAGTTTGAACTTTCCGGTAAACCCGCCGGGCCAGAACATACCTTCCGTCCCAAACACTTTTTGCGTGTAGGCTTGCGCCGGGGCGACGCAGTCCAACATGAAATCGCACCAGACATCGGCCAGGTCGAGATGTCCCGAAGTATACGCCGGCCAGAACGTTTCCTGGACATTTATATCACAAGTGTAAGCAGCTGCCCATGGCGGCATGACCCCATCCATGGCCCACACGCCCTGCAATCCCGGAGGCATGGCTCCCCGCCGCGCCGAAGAGGCGAGCAGATACAGGCCGAAATACCAGAAGAACTCCATGCGCCGTTCCGGCAGAAAGACAGCCGATACATCCCAAAAGGCCTTCCATGCGGCTTCATGAGATTCCCGCAGGGAATCGAACCCGCATTTTGCAGCCGATTCCCAAGTGGCCTTCGCCTTGGCTTCGGCCGCCGAAACGTCGTCGGCACATTCGATGGCCAGGTAATGGTCAGGACCGGTTTTGTTCCAAACCATGGCCCACGCAGGACCTTCGGGAATTTGTTGAGCCCAGACCCGCTGATTTCCCTCATCCCGGGTCACGGGATCCGGGTGCCCCAGTGCCGCCATGGCACTGCATACCTCGGCCAACGGGATAAAATCGAGGTCTGCACCCAACGCTTTTTCGGATTGCAGGCGCAAACAGACCACATTGAGTGACCGGTGGACGAACGACGTGAGTGCGATGTCGCCCTGATCGGTCCCGAGAGTGCCCGTCACGACCGCCCGGTCCAGGCGGCCCGTGAACCGCCCGAGGCCCTCCTTCG
>JBMOHW010000171.1:0-4695 GCA_049317665.1 Terrimicrobiaceae bacterium
TCTTTAGGTAACGCAAATAAACGTTCACTTAAAGCGGGCATATAGTCTGCAACCCATACACGAACCCCTTGACCTCTACCGCTAAAACAGTTTTGTGTACGCTTTAGTTCTAAGTCTTGAGGGTACTTACCAAACTCTTCCATTGCCCACAGATTTAACTTTAAACAGTTATCAAAGTTTTGCCACGATTTAATAATCATGGCATCCCAAAAACGTTGGGTAGGCTCTCTCATTTCTTCATTCTCTGCCAAATGTCGGTCAATGGCATTGACTTAATTTCAATCCATCCAATGTAGATACAGGCAAACATAATGAACAAAAAGAAACTAAACACCAATATGAATATCAGCACCGCAAAGGTAGCAACAAACAAGGCAAACATATTAAGTATGGTGACTATCATATTAATTTGCCATCAAAATTATGGTTAAAACAAAAAGAAGAAACGCAATGTAAAGTCGTTTAAACCAATACTCTTTATTAAGAATGCGTGGGTCTTGGATGAGGTAGCTTTGCAATTCCAACATATCATCGTCACTTTCTACATATGGCGGGTTTACTAGTTTGTTTAAATAAACTTCATTACCTATCTTGATCTTGCCGTTGTTGTATGGTGTAACTTTCATTATTCCCCCATTTTTTTGCCGTATTTAAACAATAACTCTTTTGGAACCAAGAATGCTTTTTTCTTGGATGTATCTCCCTGACCAACAAACTCTACATACTGTAGTTTATTTTGAAAAATACAATTTACGATGCTCATGGGCTTCATAATGATAAAAACATGGTCATCATGAAATACCCAAAAATCTGCGGTAGTAGTGCTAAGGGCTGACAACTGACCGTTCATTTCTATCTCTATAACAATATTCCCAGTCTCGTTACTCATGGGGTCATATTTCACTTCGACTGACTTGTGTAACTCAGGAATCCAAATGTCATAGCCCTTAAATTTGTTAATTAAACTAGCCGATGGATATTTCTTTTGAATGGCATCCAATACTTTTAACTCTATATCCAATCCTCTTTCTAAGTCTTCTTGAAATGTCATAAAAGCTCCAATGATTGTTGCGAAAGACGTGCATCTTGTAGCTTCTTGTACTCCGTGTTCAGCTCGCAGCCCAAGTACTGCCTGTTTAAACGTTGAGCTACGGCAGCGCTGGTTCCAGAACCCATGAACGGATCAAACACAATATCTCTGGGGCGACTACCCGCAAGGATGCAAGGTTCAATTAAATCCGTTGGGAAGGTGGCAAAGTGTGCGCCATGAAAAGGTTTGGTGGTAACAGTCCATACAGATCGCTTGTTAGCCATTTCGTAAGACTTCTCTAGTCCCGAATGGGGACTAAGTCCTGATCCTTCGTTATGGTATTTGCCATCTGTCCTATCCCTCGTACCCCAATCTTCTTTAACAGGCTCTTTGATAGCTTCGTTGTCAAAGTAATACTTGGGGTTCTTGGTTAATAAAAAGATGTATTCGTGGCTCTTCGTGCATCGATCTTTGACTGACTCAGGCATAGGATTAGGCTTGTGCCAAATGATGTCCTGACGTAGATACCAACCATCATCCTGTAGGGCAAAGGCGACTCGCCAAGGGATGCCTATAAGGTCTTTTTCTTTTAGTCCTTCTTGTTTGTTTCCCCGCCTAGCACAGACTTGCGGTAAGTCTTGGAGGTTATTGGAGACAGTTTGTTTAACCAAAGACTGTCCCTTCCCACCCCGATAGTTATAGTAACTATCCCCAAGATTTAGCCACAGCGTCCCGTCATCCGACAGCAGATCCCTAACTCGTTTAAACACCCCAACAATAGCCGCCACGTAGTCGCCAACTGTTTGTTCTAATCCTATTTGGCTATCTTGTCTAACCGCACCACACTTTACACAGTCACCATGAGACAAAGCTTTGTTGTTACCAAGCCTACCGCCCTCATTAATGAAGTTTCGGTTATTACCAATTGGTATGCCTTCGTGTTTGCAATTAGCATCTCCTCCAAGCCATGTAGACGTACCATAGTCTCGTAGACCAAAATAAGGGGGAGAGGTGACACACGTCTGCACCTTTACCCCCTCTGAGATCCACTGATCCATGATGGTTCGGCAATCGCCAAATTGAATTTGATTCATTTTGGTTTGACTCTTCTTTTAATGGCAACAATGCCTTCTGCACGTGGTTTACGTGCCTCCATCATTTCATCTGCATATTTATATGCCAATACTGCTGGCTCTTCTCCAACATCATAATTGCAAGACAAAATTCCATTTAAAGCAAACATAGCCATAAGATCACGCAGATACTCCCTATCTTGATTGGTCATTTTTTATCTCTCAGGAATTTTTCAATGTCATCACAAACCACTCTTGCGAACGACTTGCCTGATGGAAACATCATGGTTGCACCTTGGCAATTGTTAACAATCTTCATTGCCTCGTTTAGACCCGCATTGAATCCTGAATTAAACAAATCGCTTGAGTCAGACATACGCATCTGAAATGCCTCCCTTGATAACTGACTAACGCTCATGTTTTCTTTTTTGGAGAAAGCTTTTACGCTATCACGCTCTTTGGGATCAAGATAAACCATTAGCGGAACAACAGTTTTAAAACGGCTCGGTTTCTTCAATCCATCGTTCATAATCTTCTACCATTTCATCAAATAATTTTTGGGCATCTTTATTGCCATTGAGTTCAGTTCGGGAATGAATGCCACAGATCTGATGGATTGCCTCTACGGCATCAGCCTCTCCATCAATCGATAAACCATTTGCTCTTTTTAACCACAGATGGAATTTCGTACTGCGACCCAACATACCCGCCTTTTTTAATCGATTGTCATAATGCGTTGCAGTTTCGTTATCTTGGATACGCACCATTGCGACACCGTATCTAGCCCCAACAAAGTCCCGCAATAATTCTTCGGGGGCTTCATCAGGGTGGATACTAAGTGTTAAAACAAACCCAGTGCGATCTTGTTTAAGAGCAACTTTCACTGCCTCAAACTGAAGAGCGTTCATCTGTTCTCCAGTTTGTTCTCAAGATAACTAATAACGGCTTTGTATTGGACGGCTTGATGCTCAAGGTTGTCGATTACATTGTGTAAGTTTTGTCGAATCTTTTCTAACTCAACAATCTTGGCTAATGATCGGCTCTCTACATCAAACTGTTTAAACGTGTTAGCTTTTTTAGCCGCTGGTCTGCCACGCTTCGCTTTGTTTTTAGAACCTAATGGTCTGCCACGTTTTTTAGAATTCGATATCGTCATCTTGAATCTCCTGTTTTTTAGGTTGTGGGTTTTTGCTATCAGACTTCCAGTTATTTACTGCAAGCGAAAGATAAGTAGTGCCTTTTTCACTTTTCTTTTTCCATCCTGATAACTTAACTGTTGCAATACCATTTGTAGTATCAACTGTACTTAGGTCAATTTTTATATCACCCCAGTAATCAGATTGTGCGGGATTGGTCTTTGTTTTTGTTGCAAACAATGATCCAAAGTTTGGTTTGTTTTCAAACGGTTTATCGTAAGCCATGCATTACTCCTTAAATTTAGATTTGTACTGTGCAAAAGCAGACTGCACTTTTTTGAACAAATCAGGATTGTTGATCTTCATTTGATCAATGCCCGCCTGATTCTTTTTCCAAAAACTGCTGAGTTCCTTGAGGCTCTCGCACGTATCACCAAATGTAATAAGTACTTCTGCAAGGGCATCTAAGTTTTGCTCAGGCTCTTGGGGCTTTGCCTTAACTTCAACAGGCTTTACTTCTACTGGTTGTGAGCCTGTTACGGCATCCAGTGCATCATGCTCAACGATGGCTAAAGCAGTAACGTACAGATACCTACGCTGATACGTCTCTACCGCACCAATGTTTTGCACTTCGTGACATCCCTTTAACTGGGCTGAACCCATAGGTGAGGTGAACGTTACACTGCTACCATCTTCGATGTCATACACCACCATTGTTGCAAGGTCTTGCGTAAACGAGATCACATCGCATAAGCCATGCTTTTTAAATAAACCTTGAATAGCGGGCAAGAAGTCACCCAATTCAAAGTATTTATATCCCGCAAATTTGTTATGACCTGATTTGCTTAGTGGCATTGTTTGAAGTTCATTACGAACCTCGACTAGTTTTCTACAGACTTTCAATTAAACCCCCTTTTTATTAACAACCAAATGGTCTAAAAGGTCCATTTACCTTTGTATCCCAACAACACATACCGCCACGACCATCCGACTCGCATTTAACTTGAGCCATAGCACCAGTGGATAAAAGTGCTACAAAAACGAATGCAATTGCCTTTTTCATAACTGCTCCTTTTGATTTTGATATTGACTACACCACTGCGATACTCCGCAGAAGTTCCCTGTACAACGTACTGCCTCACCCTTACGGATCTCTATAAAGCCTTTGTCTTTCTCAGGCATTTCTTTTAACAAGGCATCTGCCTCGTCTTGTGTATCAAACACACGAATTGCAGTCTTACGACCATCCTTTTTGACCGCATACGTGGTTTGTCTAACCCAACGCTCCTCTTCAGTGCATAAAGGCAACTCCTCGCCCCAATCAGCACTGACCTTGGAATCCCTATGCAACTCGACTCGCTCCTTGATAAAAGCCTCGGTACGATCAAATGTCCACATTGGAATGTCAACTATTTGGATAGGTGCTTGTGGATAGTCAGGTTTGTTCTGAGCATCC
>JBMOHW010000172.1:0-4596 GCA_049317665.1 Terrimicrobiaceae bacterium
TCTTTGGCAATATCTTTACCAACATTAATTGCATCAGAAATGCCTTTTGTTGCTTCGCTTAAACATTGTTTTAGAAAAGCAGCGATTCGTGATGGTAATGTGGCAATATATTGGATTAATTCTTGTAGTGATTGTATAAATTTTTGTATATCTTGTAATGGTTCTAATTGGTCACGAATAAACTTTTGTATTTGTTTTACTTTTGCTTTAATTGTCTTGATGGCATTACGAATCTCATCAGCAAATGGTGAACCTGAAGTGCTAGCCCACAGGCCTTCAATTGTTGTTCTCAATGTATTAATTAGGCCACTTACTGATATGGTGAGTTTTGCAATCTCAAACTTAATACCAGCAGGTATATCACACACATGAGCCAAATTAGAATTGGCCTGTGAGATGGCAGTATTTGCCACAACACCTCGTGCTAATGGTGCCAATGTTGGTTGGCCCACTTGATACTGAATTTGACCTGCAGGTGGTGTTGCTTGTTTTAAATTGCTTTGAGGTGAAAAACCTTTTGACTTATCATAAGATGTTTCAAAACCAGGAAATACACCCATGATGACTGGTGCCTGAGCTGAATCACCATCAGAGAAGAATCCCATAACATAGTCACCTAATCGTGGTGGACTAAATGTCTTTGAATTACTAGGTGATAACGATGGTTGAGCCCATGGCAAATCTTTAGTAGGTAGTTCTTGTAGATTGTCAGTATGATAACCAAATATACGAACACGCACACGACCAGTCTTTAAAGGGTCAGCATTGTCCTCTACGACACCGTACCACCAATTAAATCCATCTTTACCTAAAAAGTTATTCATCTACCGCTTTCTTAAATTCAGAACTATTGTTATCAATCTGTGAATATGCTGTTGGTGAACTGTCTTTAGTAATTTCTAAAACAGTTTGATACACACCACCAGAACTGATAATGTGTCTTACAGCACTCACCAAATATGTTCCCGAATAATATCTATCCAACTCTTTTTTATTGGTTGAAGGTTTCAATGTCAACAGATTAAATTCAATGGTTCGACCAGCAGTGATACCAGGATCACCAGGTATAGTAATCTTAACAACAGTATAATTGGCCAGACCAAGTTGTGCCGTTCTTAACGGTATATAATTTTCAATGGCAATATCTTTTGCAACAGAACCGGGAATATTCTTAACATATTGTAATTGATTCTGTGAAGCATTTGATGTTAATACTTTAATACGAGAATCAAAAGATTCGTTTTGTGTTTTGCCTAATCTATTTTTAAGTGGCACCAATACATCATTTTTATTTAAAGAAGATGTTTTCTTTTTCTCAAAGTAATCTTTGTAATTAAACTCAGTTGTTTTATATGTTCTTGCCAATGGGTCAATTGAAATGAGTTTATTGGCAAATGTGCCAGAATTGATATCTTCTAATGCATCATAGGTTTTGACAAATTCATAATCTAATACTGTAATAGTTTTTTCTTGAAAGTCTTGAATCGAATCTTCAATGTTTTTGGCCTGATAACGATAGGTGCCATAGATTGGTTCTTTAAACATAGATTGTAGTGACCTATAATTAAAACCATTCTTGGTTTCAAAAAATAACATATCAGCACCTACTGTGCCTGTTACTTTTGGTCGTGCATAGGTTGATAACCAACTGATGGCCTCAAAAGGTTTCAATCGAGGTATAACAAAGTCATACATACCAATTGTTGGTTCTATCACCTGTATATTTTTTCTTTTTACTTTTAATTTTTCAACTAAAATATCGTCAATTATTTTGGATATTTCCATGCCAGTATACGATTTACTAATTTTAACTTGTTCAGATAATAATAATTCTTCAGAACAAAAATAAAGAGTATACACCTCACTATTTAAATTACCACTAGGCTTTCTATCACTGGTTTTGTAAATTCTAAACAATTGGTCGGTTGAATTTGTACCTGTTCGTATTTTACCAAAATTAACTTCAATATATTCATTACCAGTTAATTGAAAGAGTTCCAAGAATCCTTGTGCATCAACTAATGTAATATAACCAGAAGTAACAAAACTGTAGATGTCCTCAAAATATGACAGTTCAACCAATAGTTTCTTTAACTCAAATCGTTGGCCACTTGCGGTCAACAGATTAAGTGTCTGTATCGAAAAGTCTTGAGGATAATAAGCACCAGGAGATTCAACTACTGGAACTTGCTGATTGTTTTCCATATTATTGTGACATCAATGATTTAAATTGTGATTCCATTTGGTCAACATAGACCGAGTTTAATATGTTTATCTTTCTTTTTGATTCGTTTAACTCATACTCATAATCATAGATAGTAACGATTCTTTTTGTGGTTGCAACAGTTACAGTAGAATTACCAATAGAATATGTTTCTGTATTTTGAATAATACTGTTGTATTCTGTTTGATTTACATCAATCGTGTTAATTGTTACTGTGTTGGTAGAATTATCTGTTTGAGTTAATTTCTTTTCATAACTATAAACCGTGGTTGTTGTATTACCAGACGGATACTTCTCTGCCATATATGAATCAAATACTGTAGAATCCATTGGCCATGACCATTGTGGGTCTAACAGTTCATTTGCAAACAAAACAATCCAATACCGATATGAATCACCATAGTATTTGTAAGCAACAATTTCTGGTGTATCACCTTCTTGTATATCATATGAATAATAAACAAGAGGATTTTTTAATACATCAGGTATAATACTGGCTCGTGCCATAAGGTTGGTGAATACTCGTGAAACACCAACATTATCAGTTTCAATTATTTTTGGTAAAGTATCAAAGTATTGCATTAATATCCTGCCTTAATTTTATCTTTGTCGATGAGTTCGATTTCTTTAAAATTCATTGTTAATGTTGTTTGTACCGGTGCTCCATCATCATGTGCAGACCAACCATTAGGTGCATAGTTGACATCAATACTTTCAATGACACTTTCGGCAACTCGTGTTACATTGTTGTTTCTCTGGCCATTAAATAAAAAGTCTAAATCAAATGTAGATGGCGGCACAAAAAACATACCAGCAGCTGCCGTTGTAATTTGTGGTGCTGCGTGATATCTAAACAACTTAATAATTTCTTTCACAGCTTCTGCTTCTTGGCGAGAATATGGTGTGAAAGTAAATGCCATTTGATAGGTTCTAAAATCGATACCTTCAAATAATAATTGTTGTTGAGGATTAATTGCAAGGCCTTGTGTTGAGAGTGCAAGTTTTGCTGCATTAGACTGTGCAACCGTTAAACCTAACGATCCAGCTTTAGCTATAGTGCCTAGAATAGGTTTATTTCCTACAACCGAATTAACAGCACCAGCCACTTCATTTGCTACATCTACTAAACTTAAATTACCATAACCAGCATTGTATTGGAAGTTTAAGGTATCAGGAATATATAGAGAGATAGTTGCAACTTTTCTTTTCTTCTTTGGTTTAAAGTTTAATGTTTTTTGTGCATCACCAGAGAAGAAATTTTTAACAGAACTATATTGTTCTTTTAAACCTTCAATTGACGTTGATTTATTAATGAACTTTTTGGCTTCTTCATAAGTAATAGGGTCAATCTCATTAACTGAAAATTGAACAATGTGACCTTTTGTTGCCGAACCCAAATCTCGTGGATATTGATAACTGTTTATGCCAAATTTATTACCAAATAATGCTCCAAGAGGACCATTAATAATGTTACCCGGAATAGATACACCACCGATTGATGTTGGTATAGAGATGATAGCCATGGTTGTCCTAAAAAAGATATAAGTATATTTATGGCATATTCTGGACGATTTACACCCTCTAACCCTCAAAAATATATTGGGGACTATAACAATATCATCTACCGCTCTTCGTGGGAGTGCCTGGTGATGGATTGGCTCGATAAAAATCCCAATATTATTTCTTGGGCTTCGGAAGAACTTATCATTCCCTATAAATCTCCTGTGGATGGTCGTTGGCATCGATATTTTCCCGACTTTCTTGTGAAAATGAGAACTAAAGATGGTAAATTAAAAACCTTATTACTTGAGGTTAAACCAAAGAAACAATCTCAACCACCAGAACCACAGAAAAGAATCACTAAGAGATATATTACGGAAGTGACCACCTATGGAGTTAACTCCGCCAAATGGAAGGCTGCTCAGGAATACTGTCTAGACCGTGGTTGGGAGTTTCAAGTAATCACGGAAGACCATCTAGGATTGTAACTAAATAATAAATGACATCTAAACTAACACAACTCGCAAAACAAAAAACCGCTTCGGAACTTCAAACGATGAGCCGTGACTCTTATCGTTGGATGACCAAAAAGATTGGCGACCTTGGTAATACCACAGGCATCGCTTCTACGATTGCACGGGAGAATAGAGGTAACCATTTCTATAATGGTGGATTATATTTCTTCTATTATGATCCGAAAACAAAGGCAGACTTACCATATTATGACCGATTCCCTTTGGTATTGGTATTAGACATTCAAAAAGACCACTTTACCGGATTAAACCTGCATTATTTACCAATCCAGTATCGAGTTGCCTTTTTGGATAAATTGATGGATTTTGCGGTGGTTGACGGCAATAAAGACATACAGC
>JBMOHW010000173.1:0-4595 GCA_049317665.1 Terrimicrobiaceae bacterium
TCGCCGCCGTGAAGCAGGAGACGATGCGTTTTATCAAGGAGTGAGCGTCACGGCTTACCGTCCGGGATCCTGCCGAAGTGAGGAAAAGGTTGTTGCGTAACAACCGATGTGCTCGGTGCGCCTTTAATGCACCCGTGCAGCAGCTACGCTCCAAGCCAACTCGGTGATACCTTTCGTATATGGCTGCTTTTCCTCTTTTGCCCGGAATGGAGTTCTCCTGGGTTGACCCCGTGGGCACACCCAACCGCCGCTGGCGCGTGCGGATGTCTAAGGAACTTTTTCAATACGTCGTGAATTTGAAACTTTTTGGGGGAAATCCCCCGCCCGGAGAACGCCCGATGTTCGGAAAAAAACGGGGAAAACAGCCTGCAACGCAAAAGCCGGTGACTAAAGGGAAAAGCAAGCAGCGTAGAATGCGTTGTCGGAGGAAGAGCAAGACTTCCAAGAAAACCGCTGCATGTTGCGTTTAATTCGAGAGTAAGCGTCACGGTCCCGGCGAAACGTCGAGAGCCAAGACCTGCTCCTCCAGCCCTGAGATCGTCTTCAAAGCGTCGCGGGTGAAAGCGGGAGCGGTAACGCGGGCTTTATCGGCTTCCAGCGGGTAGGATTGAAGGAGGCGGCGAACATTGCCGTCGGGGAGCGGATGAACGCTCGAAGTTGTTACGCAACAACCTTGGCTAAAGAAGAGGAGTGCCGCCCCGATCAACCCAATCGTCAATTTTTTCACGTTCATGCTGTTTGGTGTCGCGGATCTTGTCGATCTGCCGCTCCCGCCGGGTTGGCGTGAGTTTTTCCACGATCCGGGCCACGACCGGCACGGATTGCAGGAGGGCGAGGATGGCCGTCCACATGGGGATCAGGCCTTGAACGAATCGTTCTGCTTTCCGTCGTCCACGAGGTCCCCGACTCGGTTCACCACGTCCTTGAGGATCGAGGCCCCGGCGAAAATGAAGAGGCCGTATTGCGGCGGGACAAACGGGATGGCGTTCAGACCGGCGATGACCCCGGCAACTTTGCCGACGAGAGTGAGGATTTTGATGGCGTTCATGCCGGAGCCGGCATGTCAACCCGCTACAGATTCAGCTTGTCGATCAATTCCTCAACCGAGATTCCGTGGTGAGCGGCGACTGGTTTGAGCACGCCACCCATGAGGGTGCCGGTCTTCATCGGGCGATGATTGGGAACCGTGACATGGTGAGTGCCGTTTACGCTCGTCGTGAGTCGGATATGGGAACCAGCCTGCCGCACCGGCTCATACCCGAATTGCCGCAAAGCGCGGACGAGATCGGATCCGTTGATGTTGCGGGGAATTTTCAAACCGCCAGAGCTTCGTCGCGGACAAAGTGCAGGCGAATGACCTTCGGCATTGGTCCGGGGGCGCCGTCTCCGAAGTGGCAATGTACGGCATCGCGCACCATTTCCCGCAATTCCTCGATGGTTTCACCCTGGGTGGCGATGGCGTGACCGAGAGCCGTGGCGACAAAACCGCCATCAACCTCGTCTTCGCTCACTTCAAAGATGATCTCGCTCATGGGGATAGTATCACCCTGGAACAGCCAGTTATGCAAGTGCGAGAACCGTCAAGATGGGCAGATGTTGGTTGCCGCGATATCGTCGGCCACCACTTCGATCATGTTGGACGGCGGATAAATGGTGTAGGAACCGTTCACGTTGAGATCGAAGGCCCCCTTGAACGGTTGCAGCAGTTGTCCGATCAGAAGCAACGAAATCTCAGAAATGACTTCAGGCCGAAGCCGAACACTCACAAATCCGCTCGCGATCAGGTTGGCGTTTACGTCCGAAAGCGTGGCGGTCGGAAAATTGATGATGACACCATGACCAGGATAGGGGGTGCAAATCGGCTGAAACAGCATTTGAGAAATCAGCCGGCTTGGCGAGGGATAGCTTTCCGTCCGAATTCGCAAAAGCGGAAGTGGGGAAGCAGAAATTGCAGAACCAAGGGACGTTTCAATTGGAGGTTGGTCAGACATGCTCGAAAGACCTACTCAGTCTTTCTCCGCAGGCAACCTCAAAAACTGTGACAACTTCGTCACAGCCGCCCAAGAAACTTCAGAACCGCGACGACGCCGACCACAACCCCCGGCAGGCTGGTGCCAATAGCGATCCAGCGAATGGCTTTCTTCTCAAAAGCATCAAACCGCTCACAGAGCCCGGTGAGCTGAGCCTTCATGCCGTTGCGACCGTCCTCGCCCCGGACGACGATTTCTAGCGCTAGGAGTCGGCGGTCAAACGCGGCCAGGCGGTCGCGCACGGATTCGCGGCAAAGTTCGCAGCGATCGGAGAGGTCGTGGAGTGGATCGCTCATTGAGCCCCGGATAGCTTTGCCTGAAGAAGTGGGGCCACCTGGGTGGCAAACGGATTCAGGAATTGTGTCTTGATCGCCTGAAACTCGCTGCCCGAGAGTTCGACGGTCGCGTTCCCAGAATTGCCGAACGCACACCGGAAAATGATCTTCTGCGCTTCCATGTCGAAGATGATTGCCCGCACGGGCACGGTGGAAACTGCCACGGACTGAACGACTGTGACGGGCTGTTCGACCATGACTTGGCCGGGCAATTGAATATCCACCGGATCGGCGTTGAGGCTGATGGCGGCGAGGATCGTAATGGCTGCGGTGATGAGTGCTTTCATGGCTTTAGATCGGTGTCAATTGAGGTCGCGCCATGAGCCGGATGCGTAGATGCGAACCTTGCTCGTGTCGGATCGGAAAAAGAGGTCGCCGTCCTGCGGTGAGCTCGGGTCAGCCGTGCCGGTTCCCCGCCAGCGCGACGTTGTCCACTCAGTAGAAGCGATTACGCGGGTGGCCAAGGGATCGCGGTTTCCATATCCGCCGGATGGCGAGCTGAAAAACTTCATCCGCAGCTCTCGTTTGTTTGTGCCGATGTCGGCATTCCACATCACTGCGGTGGTGCCACTCCAGTAGCTAACGCCTGGGTTCTTTGATGAGGGTTCCGCATAGTCGAAGGCAATCGAGCGCGAGGAAAATTGTCCTGCCATCGTATCGCCCGCAACGGTGCTTCTCCCTGTGAAACTGAATGACCAAGAAACCACATTGCTCGGATTGCTGGAGGATTGAGAGACGAGGCAAAAATCGCCCTGCGTGCCGAAGTATCCAATTTTCCCGACGTAGTCAGAATTCACGGAAACCCAAGGACGTGAGAGAGTGTTGTCACCGCTCAATCCGGGTTGACCGCCGAAGCCCATGACCATGCACTGCTGGCCTTGATCGGTCCACATGCCAAGGAGCGGGTAATTCCCACCGGCTAGAGCGAATCCCTGCGGAGTTCCGTTCTCGGTGACATTGGTGAAGGTGCTCGAATCGGTGACTAGCAATGGTGGAGCCTGGGGGGCGGACACAGATTGGAGTGTGCCCGAGAGCGTGATGTTGCCGCTTTGAGAAATGAGTGCCCCTGAGCCCTCCCAAGCTCCCTGTCGTCCCTGCTGTGCGGAAGTGAGCCCGAGCAGCTGAGCTGAGCTTGAGGACCAATCGGCGACGTCCTGCCCCGCAACAGTGATGGTGCATTGGGTGCCCGTGCCCGAAGCTACGTAGGGATACTGTCCGTTCCAGTTTGGATCGAATCCCGGAAGATAGTTCCTGAGCGCGGCGGCTCCATCCTCTGCGGTCTCCCACGGGACACTTCGCCCGAGCCAGCCGTAATTCCATTCGTCACTCCAGTAGTATGAACCGCCGTCCTCAATGACGCGAATGGTGTCACCGAAGTCGGTGTAGAGTTCGACCCCTGCGGTGCTGAGATCCACCGCAGTGCCGTTGACGGTGATCGTGAAAATCTCATCCAGTGCTTCTGCCCAGTGGAGATCTCCAACTTTGATCCCGCCCGAAAACGCATTCTCCGACGAGAACGTGTTGTTGCCCGATAGACGTGAAAGATCGTTGGCAGCCGCAAATGCCTCAGGCTGCAGCGAGACAATGGTGCCGTTGCCATTGACCGTAACTGTTTTGGTTTGGCCGAATGTGATCGGGGCGGCAATGATGAGGATGAGGGCAGGGATTTTCATAAGATGGCGGCTGAAATTTCGAGGGTTTCTTGACCGAGTGCGCCTCGCACGGCCAGCGAGTGCCAGGTATTGGTGTCGGGATTAAAAAGCTGGAGGAATGTGCCGTCTTGGAATCTGAAGTTGGCCGCGGGTGGCGTGCGCTGGACGTAGTTACCGAGTGTGCTGGCATTGGCCTTGGCGTTGAGCGCGGTCTGCATGGCAGCGGAGACCGGTTTGTCGTCATCTCGCGTGTTGTCCACGTTTTCGAGACCCACTTGGGCGGCCGTGACAGCGTGTGGGTTCTCCGTGTCGAGGGGGTGGGCGAGAAGATCCGCGTTCTGGGATTTGGTTAGGAGATCGTCAGGCAGCGGGTAGACCGGCCCGCCTTCTTCAACGACTCCCTCATCGCCACGGACAATGTCGTTTTCGAGCGTGACAGCCAGCGTGTTGGAACTTGTGCGCAGGTCGCCCTCTGCCCACTCGATTTCGAGCATGAGGGGAACGAAGGCCGGAGTGGGAACGCCTGCAAAAAGGGCGTTGATCTGAACGGTGTTGAGATTGAGGTCGAACCGGTAGGT
>JBMOHW010000174.1:0-4594 GCA_049317665.1 Terrimicrobiaceae bacterium
GGTTTTCCTATTCCCGCCAATGTCAGGGTGACCTGTGGCTTTCCCAGTAAACACGCACGTAGTCTGAATCGTGCTATCGGTGAGCATTGGTCTGACAGTGCATCGACAGATGCTACCCATGAGATCCTGATCTCGCCAGTGGTTGACGATCCCTTTGAAGTATTCGGGATCTTGGTTCACGAGTTGTCGCACTCTGCCACCGATGGTTGTGGTCATCGTGGGCGATTCGTTGAGTGCATTCGTAAGGTGTGGCTTGAGGGTAAGCCTACATCCACTGTCATTGGCGAGACCTTTCGGGCAAACTTTGGCGGTCTGATCGAGGGCTTGGGTGCATACCCACATGGTCGTTTAAACGTTCAGGCTAACCGTAAGGTTCAGGGTACTCGGATGCTCAAGGCATCTTGCCCGCATTGCAATTACACCATCCGCTTGACCAGTAAATGGGCAAGCCTTGGTCTTCCAGTTTGCCCAGTTGATGGGCATCAGTTATCACTTTAATTTTTATAGGGGCTTAAATTGAACAATCTAAATATTGAAAAGCAAGTACCACTCATCCCTCTCGCCCAGTTAAACGGTGTGCTAGAGGCTAACGGTCTCGTAGGCTTTGCTCCTCGTGACAAGGCACAGGCTATCGCTCAGGTCATTGCCTTGATCAATGCGGGTAACGTGACCATCGATCAGGTCAAGGCTACCAAGCCATCGGTGTCGAATGGCTTGCCCGCTGACGTTTCCCAACAAATCACCAAGGCACAGGCTCAGATCAATGAGAGCCTGTCCAAGGTTGAGGCAGTGCGTGAGGTTGCCAGTAAATCTCTTGATCGGTTGATGATTCAGTCTACCGCTATCGAAAAGAAGTTCGATGACCTGACTGCCCGTTTAAACGTCAAGGTGGATGCAATCGAAAAGCCTGATGCCAAGCTGATTACTGACACCCTACGTGATGAGGTGTCCAAGCAGTTTGCTAAGTTCCGCAAGGCTACCCCAGTTGAGGTCATTGCTGAGGTTGCTCAGACCGTTGCAGTGACACGTAGGGTCAAGGTCAAGGACGTGTTCGATGGTGTCCTGTCCTACGATTACAACGGTGAGACGATTGACTTCTCCGAGTTGGAGATCGAGGTGTTCGATGACCCATCCGCTCCCGCTCGTGTCGCTGACTACGTGTTTGCACCACGTCACTTGCACCAAGCCTTGGTTGCACTGGACGATGCTCTGCCTGATAACACATGGTTGGCGGGTGAGCGTGGCACTGGCAAGACCGAGTTCGTTACCCAGTTAGCCTCACGTCTCGGACGTAGATTGTTTCGTGTGAATTTTGACGAGGCGATTGAACGTGCCGACTTCATCGGTGCCAACAGTATCGAGAATGGCAGTGTCGTATGGAAAGCGGGTGTCATCACTCAAGCGATCCAGTACACAGGTGCTATCGTTTTAGTTGACGAGGTTGGCTTTGCCCGCCCGCAGTCAATTGCGATTCTGCATTCCCTCTGTGAGCGTAGCCCGCATCGTTCGATTGTGATCAGCGAGACAGGTCAACGCATTCCTGTTGCTAGTCACGTTGCATTTTTCTGTGCCGATAACAGTAACGGTCATGGTGATGCATCGGGTAACTTTGCGGGTGTGCGTGATCAGAACACTGCGTTCATTGATCGGTTCGGTTACACGCTCCGCTTTGAGTACTTGCCTGAGAATCAGGAGGTTGCACTGGTATCGAGTCGTACTGGTTTAAACATCGATGCATCTACTGTGCTGATTCGCTTTGCCAATGTGGCTCGTGAGAAAGCACGTGCGGGTGTGCTGACTCAGCCACCTAGTCTTCGCCAGTTGTTTGCTTGGGCGAGAGCAGTAAGCAAGGGTGTGCCAGTTGGTATCGCCTTTGAGAATGCAATCATCAACAAGTTTCCCGCTGACTGCGAGGCTGAGTTGCGTGGTGTGTTCTCTGCGGTGATTGACGTTAACAATTTCAAATCTTTTTTGGGAGGTAAGTAATGCTTGCAATCAATGCTAAACGTGGTGTCGAATCCACACTAGAGCGTGTGTTCAAGAATGCGGGTGGTCGCTTTGATCGCCTTAACTTCGTGTGGTCAGGTACTACTGCGGGCATCATCTTTGAACGTGGTCAACATGGTGTCGATGCTAAGATCCTGTTCCCCGCAATCAACGAGGCATCCGACATTCCTCGTGCCAAGTTCAATAACCTAATCGGTTATGCCTTGCATGAGTTGGGTCATGCTTGGTTTACCGATAACGATCCTTGGGACGATGCTCGTAGAGAGCATGGCGGGTTCGTTGCTAACCTAATCAACGGTCTTGAAGATCCTCGCATCGAACTCAAGGTTATCGAATCAGGCTACGCACCAAACAGTCGTGCCTTGTTTGAAGACCTTACTAATTCAGTGCTTGCTAAGAATGGTTACGTTGAGGCAGACGATCTTAAAAACGTACCGTTCCTACTCGCCATCGAGGGTAGACGTTTAAACGGCTATCACATCAACGTGCCAAGCATTATCGATGATGCACCTTGGGCTAGTGATTTGCACTGGGCATTGGGTGAGGCACAGTTAGCCACCAATACTCAGCGTATCGCTGAGATTGCAATCGAGTTGTATAAGCGTTTGCAACAGGATGAAGAGGGTGGCGGTGGTAAGGGTGACAAGCCTACCGATGAGCCTGAGGGTGAAGAGGGTGAAGAGGGTGATGGTGGTGAGGGTGACACTCAAGGTGACAAGCCTACCGATGACGGTGAGGGCGGTGAGGGCGGTGAGGGTGGTGACCAAGGCGGTGACCAAGGCGGTGACGAGGGTGGTGATAAGCCTACCGACAAACCCTCTGACAAACCCTCTGACAAACCAACCAAGGGTCGTGGCAAGTCTGACTTCGAGGGTGGTCGTGATCCTGAGCCATCTGATTTCATCGAGGGTGAGTTAGCTGATTCTGATGTACAGAGCGGTGGCGATATTCCCAATGTCGCTAAACCAAAGTTCGCAAAATTTACTTGGAGGTAACATGATTCTTAACAAAGCAGAATGTGAGAGCAAGTTCTCTTACCTGTTCAATACTCAGCATGGCGGTCTAGGCGGTGTACGTGCAAACATCATTCGCCTACTTCGCTCGGTTGACTTGGTTGGTTGGTCAACACATGAAGAGAATGGACGTCTTGATCGCAGAGCGTTTACACGCTTTGCCACTGGCAGTACATCGATCTTCAGCAGACGTCAGCACGTTGAGGCTACCAAGTCTGCGGTGTCTGTGCTGATCGATTGCTCAGGTTCGATGAATGATTATGGCGGTGAGCGTATCAAGACTGCACAGGAGATTGCAATTCAGTTGGGCAAGATCCTTGACAAGGCTGACGTATCGTTCAGTGTTACTGGATTCCGAGGCACTAGAGATGCCGATGGTTACACCTGTCGTGCTGAGTGGTCACGTGTCGTTACCGAGTACACACAATTCATTCCATTTAAAACATGGAAAGAGTCGCTATCGAAAGCATCCGCTAAGTTAGGTTCGATTGATCAGTGTGCGGATGGCGGTACGCCTGACTACGCATCGCTTACGTTGGCACTGGAAGATCTGTCTCGTCAAGAAGAGCAACGTAAGATCCTCTTCCTCCTGACAGATGCCGATGGTTACGATGTTGATCGCATGAAGAAAGTACAGACCCTTGCCAACAAGTTAAACATCAAGGTCATTGCAATCGGTATCGGCAACACCAAGGTTGCGAAATGCTTTGATGTGGCAGAGAATGTAAAGGATGTCAGCGGTCTTGCATCAACATCCTTTAACAAGTTGCTCAAGGAGTTGCGTTAACACAGGGGGGTGACCCCCTGTTTTTAAATTGGAGGTAAAAATGAAACACGATCCGAACCAGTTCTCTTCGCTTATCAATAGCATTGGCAATGCGTGTGACAACAAAAATTTAAAATTGGTTGTTGATGCATTAGCGGTATCAATTGCAAATGTTGGTATTTGTAATGGCATTCCATATGAAGAATTTTTGCAAGACGTTTTAGAGACCATCACTTCGGTTTATGTCATCAACGATTTAAACCAACAAGCTGATGGAGAATCAATACATTAACCGTTTAAACAGGGGGCTTACATGAATAAAGTTTGTATGTTTTTAGAGCAAGAGTTGTATCCATTCAAGGTCGCACAGAATATTCGTACGTTCGGTTACAAGTATGCGTACTGGATTCTTCGGCACAAAGGTGCGACACGTTATCAAGCGTTACGTGCAATTTTCTTTGCAGTTTAACTGGGGGGCTTACTATGATTTGTAATACAGATTTGTTGGACGAATTTTGTGAAGATGAATTTGGTCATGCCGATTGGAAAATGGATTGGGATGCCAGTGGTAATTTCATCGTCACGTTTTTTAAAGATGCAAGACCTGAGTACTTAGCAGATCTTGAAGAAGATGAAGACGAGGATGAAGATGATGCTGAGGCACAACGCATCGATGATGCATCTTGGAGGGCTTAGTATGAAACATTTCGTTGATCGCTTGTTTGACGTTGCGTTGTACTTAATGTTAATTGCATTCGTTGCCAATTTAATATATGGTGCAGTGTGATAGTTGAACGCAAACCACCAG